>DATGAD010000114.1:0-20535 GCA_035313725.1 Alloacidobacterium sp.
CGTCGTAGCCGACGGTTTCGAGGAAGAAGGGAATGTCATGCGCGCGGCACTCGTCGCCGATGCGTTCGACCCAGGCGTGCTTGAGATCGTTGATGGGGGACTTTTCGAAAGGCGTGTAGTAGAGCAGGATCTTGATGCAATCCGCGCCGGCTTCTTTCAGACGGCGTACCGACCAGACGTCGAGCAGGTCGGGCAGGCGACCGGGCGTCGCAGCATCGTAGCCGGTCTTTTCATAGGCGAGCAGGAGGCCCTTGCCGTTGCGCTGCTTCGAGGCGGGCAAGCCGAACTCGGGATCGAGCAGGATGGCGGAGGCGTGCTTCGTCAGAACGGAGGTGACGAGGATCTTGAATTCTTCGAGAGCCGAATCGGGCATTTCGGCAACGCCCTTTTCCTTTGCCAGCGATTTCTTCAGCGAGCCGCGCTGGTCCATGGCGGCTGCGGCGATGACGCCGCGCTCATCAGAGACTGATTTCAGTCCGGCCAGTTTTCCGGGGGTGAGTTTCGTGGACATCGTAATTCTCCTGCTCTTTCGGTTCAGTATGGGATTTCAGAAATTGCGGATTTACGTTTCACCGATGATTCTAACTCAGGCTGGCGGGTTGGGTGATGGTGGCCCGGTTCACGCGGCGGGTCAGCTTAGTTCCTGCTAGGTGGTGCCGTCGCCGAAGAAAATCCTGCTTGGCACAGGCCAATGACGGCCCTTGGCCAGCACAATATCGAGAAATCCGTCGCCGTTGAGGTCGCCGATGCTGGCGTTGGCGGAAGTTTCCGAAACAGTCTCCAATGGAACAATGTCAAATGAACGCAGGCCGCCGGTCTTGAACGGCTCTTCTTGGGGCTGATGGGTCAACGGCGTTGAAGAATTTGCCCGCAAAGCCATTTGTCCGGCAACAGCGAACGCTGTCAGCGCGCATGCACAATACAGAAGAGTGCTCTTCATGTGGCGTACGACCCGATCCCAAGACGTTGCGGATGATTGCTTCTCCATTTTGAGTTGAGACGAGACCCCTCAGCCTGCATATCTTACGCTTTCCTGCCTGCAGAGCAGGTCGCGACTATATCCTGGCTCCTGAACGAGTGGGCTTGGAAACTGCTAAGGGCTGATCGCGGCAGTTGACGATCCTGAGGCAGTGGAAGTCACATAAATGAGCACCGATTGGAGAATCCCATGCGGAAGAATCGTTTCATGGTCATCGCCTTGGTTTTTCTTGTTCAGTTTGGCCTACCTGAGGCAACTCGCCCGGCAGCGGCGCAGGCCGAGAAGGCTCCGTATCCGGCTATGGCTCCCGTAGATGAGTATTTGATCGCCGACGAGAATACTGAAATCGCGCTGGCCCGCAGTGCTGCTCCGGCATCTATTTCAGACGGAGCCGAGGTGATGGTCCTGGGGCGGAAGGGATTCACGACCGCAGTAAAAGGCACGAATGGCTTTCTCTGCGTAGTGGAGCGATCATGGGGCGCCGCCACCGACGCTCCGGAATTCTGGAATCCCAAAATCCGCTCCCCCATTTGCTTTAATCCGCAGGCCACACGAACGTTTGCGCGCATCTTCCTGATGAAGACCAAACTGGTGCTGGAAGGAAAATCGAAAGCGGAGATCGTGGCGGCGACCGCTTCGGCACTGGATAAGAAGGAACTGCCCGCGTCGGAGCCGGGAGCGATGTCCTACATGATGTCGAAGCAGCAGTACTTAAACGACCAGGGCATGAGCTGGCACCCTCATTTGATGTTTTTTGTCTCGGGCGACGCGGCGAAAAGCTGGGGAGCCGATCTGCCAGGTTCGCCGATTATTGCGGCGGATGACCCTGAGGAGCGGACCACGATCCTTATGGTCTTGGTCGGCAATTGGTCCGATGGGTCGCCTGCTCCGCCGATGAAGCACTGACGCCGCGTCGATCATTGAGGAGGGCGGCGCACATCGGGCTCTAAGCATTGCAATCAGCTCAGCACTGCCGATCTTGTGTGGAACCACACAGGCACGTGTGTAGCGTCCTCTATATCTATCCAATAAGAGCTTTCGTACCCTTACTTCAACAGAACGGGCCATATCCTGACCACGTCTTGAATCCATACAAAGACTTGTTCAGGATGACGGCATCGCATACTTACCGGGCAGTAGCTCGGTTGCGGCTCAAGCGTGAAAAGAGAGCTTCGAAATCTTGCGCACAGCTAAATGTTCTTTGAGTAAAGAGGTCAATATGTCTATCGCTGTTTCTATCATTGGGGCTTCGGGCGCCGTTGGCACAACGCTAGCAACTCACATCCTTCGCAGTGATTTGCTGGGAGCATACGATCGTCTTCAGCTTGTTGGAAGAGGCATTTCCCCGAGCACCGCAAAACTATTAGCCACTCGTATCGACCTGCTTGATGCGTTCGATGACGAACGCGTCGAAATAGAAGTGGTCCCGAACATCGAAGATGTAGATGGCGATGTTGTCATCATATGCGCTGGAAAGACCATTTCATCTCAGTCGATGAACCGGCGTGATCTGGGAGCTGCAAATCTTCCAATATTTGAGCACATAGCGGATGCGTGCGCTTCTCGTGTTCCCGACTCACTCTTTATTGTCGTGAGTAATCCAGTGGAGCTGGCGGTACAGGTTCTCTCCCATAAGCTCAATCGGCATCGCGTTCTGGGAATGGGGGCGCAGCAGGATTCGCTCCGCTTTGCCCGAGCGATTGCGAAGGATCTTGGAATCAGCCGCCGCGAGGTCCGTGCGTCTGTTCTCGGTGAACATGGTCAGGCCATGGTCCCCCTGTGGAGCACTGTCGAGATCATGCTCCCGGATCCAGCCCTTCAGGACGTTCTTTCTCAGTTGAAGGAATTGGGTGGAACCATACCGCTCGAAGAAAGAGTCGCGGCACTTCAACGCCAGGTCTCTGAACTGCTCCGTTCCGAAGACATTGCCGAGGCCTACGAAATCACTCGGCGGGCATCGCCGGACGCGAGAATCCTGGTTGAACCGATGATCACCGGCCATGCAATGCGCTCAACACCGAATGCCACTGCAAATGCCACCCTGCATTGTCTTGGGGCGGCATTGATGAATGACCATCGACGCGTACATGGCCAGGTATCGCTTCAAGGCGAATTTCTGAACCTGGACGGAGTCTGTGGCGTCCCGCTTCATGTAAATCGCGATGGATGGCAGGTCGCGCAGCTCGACAGCCTTACAGCCGACGACCAGGTTCAAATCAGGCGTGCTGCTCGTTCCATAGATTGCTATCTCAATAGCGTCTGTTCCCAGGTTGATCAGCTAGTCGAGGTTTAATACCCGCGCTATATCGCATCGGAATACCGCCAAAGGATATCTGGCTGTCCGATCAGGGCCTGCCTCCCTATCGGGGCGCGGCGAAATTGTGGGTGAGCCCAAATTTGTCAGTCGTTTCATGGAGAAATAACTTCCTTGTTCCGGCTGACAAACTAAGACCTCGAAGGCCAAAGAAATTTTAAGCAAAACGAAACCGTCCGAGGTGGCTGAGCATTCCCTGGAAGCTGTTCCACAAGCGTCCTAAGATCACGTGTGGTCAAAACCAAGCTCGCGGCGATCTTTGAACACCCAAACTCAAGGAACTGTCCGGGATCTAGACGCCGCGGGGCTTCATATGTACGTAGATCGCCAGCAAAAGAATGACAAAGGGCATCGTAATCTCGGTAATAAGGAAGATGCCCGAGTTGTTTACGGCGTGATTGCTGTTGAGAACCATCTGCCGGATGTGCCCTACTGCGTCTCCCAGCAGCCAGACCGCATTGGCAATCGCGGTAGCCAACCAGAAGTTACCGCGCAGCCACAGACAAAAAATCCCCAGTACGCCGACCGTTAAATCGGCCATGCCTACTTCATATTCATAGGGACTTGTCGACCAGCCGATAGAGGCTGAGGTTTGCACTGGACGAAACACATGCGCATAAGCCGTCAGCAAGCCCATCAACCCGACGTAAATTACAAGCATATATAGCAAATACGTTGCCGCAATTGCCGCTCTGCTGCTTCGCCTGGACGAGGAAAGCCCGAGATGGACCGATGCGGCCACCAACGCAAGCGCTGCAAACACTACTTGAAACATTCAAGTTCTCCCGTTCGCAGGGCCTATTGTAGCGGTTAGTGACAGAACCGTCGCTCCTCAATCGTCCCGCTCACCACAACAGCTTCGGCTCAATGCTGCTTCGTCGTCTAGACGGTGAGAACCGGACGCTTACGAACAGCCAGAGATCGTCGCTTTCCTGTATCGGCTCATGACCCCCTCTTTCTGAGCGGATGCCGGAGTCTCATTACATAGACCACGTTTTTATATCCTGGAACGTGAACTGACGCTCTTTGGCAAAGAGGAGCGAATCAGATCTCGTGCTTTTTGAACCGGGCAATCAGCTGATCGCAGGCGCGCACCGTAATCGCCATCATGGTGAGCGTGGGATTCTGGCAGCCGGAGGAGACGAAGCACGCTCCGTCCATAGCGAAGATATTCTTCACATCGTGCAACTGGCAGTACTGGTCGGTGACTGAGGTCTTCGGATCGTTGCCCATGCGCGCCGTGCCCAGTTCGTGGATGGCCATGCCCGGCTCGGCGACTTTTGACGAGATCCGGATGTTCGTGGCTCCGGCAGCTTCAAGCATTTCCGCGCCGGTCGCGGCTGCGTCGTTGATCAGGGCCTGTTCATTGTCTCCGTGAGTCATGGAGATGTGGAGCGCCGGAATGCCCCAGGCATCCTTCAGGGTTGGATCGATGGAGATAAAGTTGTCGTCGCGTGCCAGTGACTCAGCAAAACCTCCGACCTCGATTCTGTATTTGCCTGCCTTCACCGCCTGCTTGTAGGCGGCTCCAAATCCTTCTGCCTCGAAGTCGAATTCGGCGCCCGCTCCACCCTGAAATCCATAACCACGAATGAAGTTCGGCTGCCGCGTTGCTTTCGAGGTGTTGCGGTATCGGATGATGTAGATGCCGTTGGCGCGGTGCGGTGCGCTGTACGCATCGGGAGCGTCCTTGAATTGCGGCAGATCTCCGCCAGCCCCGGCGCCGGTCGCGTGGTCCATGAGCCCCTTGCCGAGAAGTCCGCTCGAATTGCCCAGGCCCGCGGTATGGCTGCCGCTGGTCGAGTTCAGCAGGATACGGGTCGATTCCAACGCCTGCGCGCATAGGATCACGGTCTTACCGCGAATCGTTTTTGTCTGCTTCGTGGTGCCATCGACAAAAGTCACGCCCTTTGCCAGGTTCGTCGCCGGATCCATCTCGATCTGCGCGGCGATGGCATTTGTCAGCAGCGTGCATTTGCCGGTTTTGAGAGCGTCTTTCACGGTAGTGAAGGGGCTACTGAAGTACGAAAAGGAAATACAGCCGCGCTCGCATGTTCCGCAATAGTGGCAGGCAGAGCGGCCATTGTGCGTGTCGGTAAGGATCGCTGTGCGTCCGATGGTAATCGTTCTTCCGAAGGCCTTCGCTACGGTCTCGCGGAAGTGGACTTCGCCGCACGTCATCTTCATCGGAGGCAGAAAATGCCCGTCAGGAAGCGCGTCATTGCCTTCGGCCGCGCCGCTGATGCCAACATACTCCTCGACCCGGTCGTAGAACGGAGCCATGTCTTTATAGGAGATAGGCCAGTCCTGCCCGTAGCCGTCGAAGCTCGCCGCCCTGAAGTCGAGATCGCTTAGCCGATAACTCTGCCGCCCCCAGCATAGCGTTCGTCCGCCGACAATCCGCATACGCTGCCAGGTGAAGGGCTTTCCCGCGGGCGTACTGTATGGATTCTCGACGTCATCGACGAACCAGTCGTAGTTGTACTCGGTGCACGCGTAGCATTGAATCTGGACGGGCCGCCGCTTGCGCCAGTCTCCTGCGCCGGACATGTCGCGGTACTTCAGCTCAAAGACGGGCTTGTGCTCGGTGAACTCACGGGGCGAAACATTGCGTCCGGCTTCGAGCAGGGCGACCTGGAGACCGGCTTCCGCCAGCTGCTTTGCCGCCCATCCTCCGGTTGCGCCTGAGCCCACTACGATTGCGTCATAGGTGCGAGTCAGCGGGTCTTCAAAAAACATCGATCTGCGATCTCCCGTTTATTTGGCGTCCTTGTGTTCGCTCGGCTGATGCTCACAGCCGGTATATGTGCCGCGCGCAGCCCATCCGTCCCACCCCTGCTCCCTGAGCCCGATCGGAGAGCTATAGTACCCGCTGGCAATCCAGAGCTTGAGCCGGATGAAGTGCTGATAGCCGGGATACGCGGCTTCCGTCTGGCCCCATGAGGACCGCGAATGCGGCCACGCTACCAGGTTCAGAAGGTCGGTCCTTTCCTCGGCCGTCAGCTTGTCAAACGTCGTCTTGGAGCGCTCGGTCGCCGCCGCGTCAAACCATGCCAGTGAATCGAGGAACTCCTTCTGCACCGTTGCCGGTTGGGCCGAGATCACCAGATCGAGGAAGCGGTTCACCAGCGCCGCCTTCGCCCCCGGCGTGTCCGTGGCCGGAATGATCGCGTCGCTCAGAACGATCAAAGTTTCGTTCTGCTGCTGGTTCAGAAAGACAGGCGTCCAGTCGGGCTTTTCCAGTTCGAGAAAAGCATCTTCTCCCGCGGGAAAGATCCGCGCTCCCGCGTGCGGATTTATGGCCACGACTCCCATGGCCAGTAACGAATTACGAAGCAGCTCGCGTCGATTCATGCGTTGTCAGCCATAGTACTCGAATGTAGCCATACAAAACTCTAGGGCTTGTCGATGTGAATTTTTTCCAGCGATTGCGGATCGGTCGGCAATTCCGTTTTTCCCGCCGGAAATTTGTTCGCGCTCAGAATGTAGGCGAGGACCTCGGCTGTGTCCTTCGGTGACATCGTTCCCGGATCCATCGACGGCATCATCACAATGGTCTTCATAAACAAATCTGCCATCGTCTGCCCGGTCCAGTTGTTCAGGAACGCCGTGCCCGCGAGGGGAGAATTCTGCCCAGTTCCCTCGAGCGCGTCTCCGTGACACATGCCGCACTGGTTCTGATAAATGGCCTTACCCTGCAGCGCCTGCTCCGCGGTATACACGCCATTTCGTACCGAGACCTCGTGAGGAGCGGTCTGCGCAAAAAGCATTTGCTGAAGTAGTCCAATGGTCAGCAGCTTCGCCAGTTGTCGGTATGTTCCAGCCGGGCTCATAGATGCTTTTGTACACCAATCGTAGCCCAATGTGTTGTCCGTTGCTGGATTGGGGGCAACGTGGGTCGGGAAAAATACAATTGCAATGTTCTAACCTAACCGGGCCGGGATTCCATCGTCCAACGGATGAATGAGGGAACAAGGGCGGTCTAACTAACGTCTTTTCTCCTGAGAATGTGAGCAGGGTTCGCGAAACTATAAACGCAATATAGGGGGACGCATGTTGCGAGAGTTGCGGTTTGCGATTCGGATGCTGCTGAAGCAGCCCGGTTTTAGCCTGATTGCGGCGCTGACGCTGGCGTTGGGGATCGGGGCGACGTCCGCGGTTTTCAGCTTGATTCAGGGCGTGCTGCTCACACCGCCGCCGTACCAGAAGCCGGAGCAACTCATGCTGGTTCCAACAGGGCGCACAGATGGACAGAAGATAGACAGCCCGCGCGGCTGGGCGGCGCAACAGTGGATGGAGTGGCAGAAAGAAGCGAAATCCTTCGATGGAATCGCCGCGTATGGCTGGACATTCAATTTTCTGATTCGCAACGACGGCAGCCAGTCCATGCAGGGGATGGAGATAACGAAAAACTATTTTCAGGTCATGGGTCTGAGGCCGGTGGCCGGGCGAGGTTTCGAAGATTCAGATTTCGGGCAAGGACCCGTGAAGGCGATTCTGCTTGGATATGAGTTTTGGCAGCGGGCGTTTGGCGGCGACAGGCAGATTATCGGGAAGACAGTCCGCATCAGCCGGTGGGAGGTGCCGCCGACAGTGATCGGGGTGATGGAACCGGGAGTACGATTCCTGCCATCACCGGGAGCCGCGAAGGAGCCAAACTACGACGTCAATGCGACGGTGGATTTTTGGGTGCCGGCGGACCCGAATCCGAAGTATCTGAAGGACCCGTATTGGAACGTAGTCGCGCGACTGCGGGATGGAGCGCGTCCGCAGCAGGCCCAACAGGAACTGGCCGTACTAACGGCAAGAGAGGCGCAGGTGGAGAGGCAGTTTGAAGGGTTCGCGCCACAACTGGAGCCGTTAACGGATGAAATGAACCGGGATGGGAGACGGATTCTGCTGCCACTGCTGGGCGCGGCGGCGCTGGTACTGTTGATAGCTTGCGGGAATGCCGCAGCGCTGCTGCTGGTGCGCGGACTGCAAAGGCAACAGGAATACGCAGTGCGAAGCGCGATGGGCATGGGTCGCGTGGCCCTTCTAAGGCAAGTCCTGGCAGAGAGTTTGCTGCTGGCAGTACTCGGCGGCGCATTTGGAGTCGGGCTCGCTTTCGGCGCCGTGAAACTGTTCAAGGTGATTGCAGGACATGCCATTCCACGGCTGGATGGAGTGACGGCAGGCTGGGCAGTTTTGGGTTGGGGACTTGGGATGGCAGTGCTCGCAGCATTTATCGCAGGCGTTTTTCCGGCCCTGCGAGCGTTTCGCCTCGATCCGATGGAGGTGCTGAAAAACGCTGGGCCGAAGGGAACAGCGGGAATCGGTGAGAGGCGGTTGCTGCAGGGAGTCACGATGCTGCAGACGGCGCTGACGCTGGCGCTGCTGGTGGGCGCGGGGTTGCTGATTCGCACAATGGTGAACATCGCGAAGGTGCCATCGGGGTACAACACGGGTCGAATTTTGACGATGAGCGTAACGGAGGTGCAAAGCTGGTCGAGTTGGGGAAGCTTTCACCGGCAAGCGTTGGAGCGCGTTGCGGCGCTTCCCGGCGTCCAGTACGCGGCGTTTGCCTGGGGCGTGCCGCTGACGGGAAACAATTGGCCAGCGACCTTGGAGATTGAGGGCCAGCCTCCAGCGGTGAAAGAGAGCGACAAGACGGCGCTGCCGCTGCGCGCGGTGACGCCCGATTATTTTAAGTTGATGGGAATGCCGCTGATGGGAGGCCGCGAATTCCGATCGACTGATGATGATAAGTCGCCGAATGTGGCTATCGTTAACCGGACGTTTGCAGACCGCTACTTTCCGAATGGCGATGCAATCGGGCGAAAGTTCTGGATGAACGGGCGAGATAAACCGGGCACGGAAATTGTCGGCGAGATCGCGAATGGGCGGACGGACGACTTGACGCAGGAAGCGTCGCCGGAGATTTATCTGCCGCTGTGGCAGGCGACCGCGTTTTCAAAACATCTTGTAGTGCGGACAACTGCCGACCCGCGCTCGATTGTCGTTGCGGTGCAGCGCGCACTCCGCTCCGTGGATCCAACGGCGGCGATCGAAAACGTCAAGACGCTGGAGCAGATTCGCGACGAATCACTGGCATCGCGGACGTTCGCGATGCATCTGCTGACAGGGTTTTCGGTGGTGGGAAGCGTGTTGACGCTGGTGGGAGTTTACGGCGTGCTTTCGCTGTCAGTAGCTTCGCGACGCCGAGAGTTAGCAATTCGCAGCGCGGTCGGCGCCCAACAAAAGGACATTCGCAAGTTGATCTTCGGCGAAGGATTTCGGTTGATCGCAGGTGGCGTGCTCGTCGGCGTAGCGCTGGCGATTGTCTTGTCGCGAGTGCTGAGATCTTTCCTGTTCGAAGTGCAGCCCAGCGACCCTGCGACGTTGATCGTTGTGGGAGCGCTGTTCGTGGGGGTGGGACTCCTGGCGTGCTGGGTGCCGGTGCGACGGGCAGAGAAGGTCGATCCGCTGGAAGCGTTACGTTACGAGTGAATTGATCTGGAGGCGTGAAGTTACCGTGTGGAACCACACATCCCGCAGTGTAGTAACACTCATTGTTTCCTTCCAGGAAGGCATCTACGCTGTGTATGTAGACGGATGATTCAGGCATCGCTACCACGGTGACTCTTCCAAATGCGGCTTCGATGACAGGTTGTTTAAGCCCGCGCTGACCGGAATTCAGGATCGTCCGCAAATCTTATCTCGGAATAATTCAAGGAGCAGGTTATGAGGACTTGGTATTCAAAGTCGCTGGCGGTATTTTTCGCCCTTTTAGTGCTGGTGGTGTGCGGCAGTGCCGGGGCACAGCAGTCACCCGACTATGTACAAGGCAGCTGGACGATTTACTCGCGGAATATTGATAACGGAGAAATGGTTACGAAATTCGTGCATATCAATCAAAACGGCAACCAGCTTACGGGACACTTCAAGGGACCCAATCAGTCAGGCGGGATTGAGGGTTTCGTGAATGGGCATCACATCGAATTCAGCACGAAGACTCGCACGGTGCTTACGTTCCGCGGGCAGATCGAGGGAAATCAAATTACGGGGATGTACGGGATTCGCGGCCGGCACGCAGAGTGGCAGGCGGTACGGCAATGATTGACGTACTGGACGAAGTTACCTTGAGCGCAAAACCCGAACCGTGGGTCGTGTCCGCAGATGAGGGCCCTGCTTACTGGTTTCTCAACACGCTGTGCACGGTTAAGGCCACCACTGAATCGACGGGCGGCTCTTTCTCGGTGGTGCACCATGTCGCTCCGCGCGGATTTGCTACGCCATATCACCTGCATCATAACGAAGACGAAGCGTTCTATGTGCTGGATGGTGAGTACACATTCATTTGCAATGGGAAGAAACATGTCCTGGGCCGAGGCGGCTATATTTTCCTGCCTCGCGGGATTCCGCACGGCGTTCGCGTTGATGGTTCTGCTACGGCGACGACGTTAATTCTGGCGTCGCCTGGAACCGAGTTCGTGGGAATGATGGAACAAATGAGCGAGCCGGCGACAGAGAGAGTATTGCCCTTCCACAAAGAGGTGGATATGGAAAGGCTGACCATGCTTTGCAAGAGATACGGCATTGACATTCTCGGGCCACTGCCGGATGTGCAACGCGATTGGAGCAGGTGACTTGCTCGATCGTGCAGTACTGGCCTAAGTTGCTGCTAAATTGTCTCAGACAGCGTTTGTCATGAGACCGATACTACAAACTACGAGTGAATCTGGTTGTGCTGCGGTAGTTGCTTTGTTCCGTGGGGAAACCTCCCTGCGATGAATGCGCCGTGGCCGCAAACCTACACGCTGTTTGGGCAGGGGCAGGCTGTTTCCGCCGCTATTGCCGCCATTCCTATATTGACGCTGCTGATTTTGCTTGGTGTCATGCGCAAACCGGCGTGGGTCGCGGCTTTATCCGGGCTGGGCATTACGCTGGTTCTGGCTCTGGCGGGCTACAGGATGCCTCCTCTGCTGACCTTCAGCGCTGCGACGTATGGCGCGGCGTTCGGATTGTTTCCTATCTCATGGATCGTTTTCTGGGCGATTGTTCTTTATCAGGTGACATCAGAAGCCGGACGGTTCAAGATCGTTCACGCTTCGCTGGGATCACTGACAACTGATCTGCGGCTGCAAGCCATCCTGATTGCGTTTGCCTTCGGCGCGTTTGTTGAGGGCGCGACGGGTTTCGGAACTCCCGTAGCGGTGGCGGCGGCGATGCTGGTGGGCTTGGGGTTCTCTCCCTTTTATGCCGCGGCGGTTTGCCTGCTGGCGAATACATCTCCGGTTGCATTCGGTTCGATTGGCATACCGGTGATTACGCTGGCCGGGATTACGGGCTTGCCGCTGGATTCGCTCAGTGCGGTCGTGGGGCGTCTATGCGCTCCGCTGTCGCTGATTATTCCGGGATACCTGGTTGCCACGATGGTTGGATGGAGCGGCATGCTCGAGGTGTGGCCGGGGGTGCTGGTTGCCGGTGGCGTTTATGCGACGTGCCAGTTTCTGCTGTCGAATTATGTCGGGGCACAGCTGACGGACATTCTCAGCGCTCTCGTCACGCTGGGCGCTTTGATTGTGCTTCTGCAGTTCTGGCGGCCGCGCCGACTGCTGGAGGCAGGGCATGCGGATGCAGCTGCGTTTGTCGATCTGCGCGAAGCGCATGCGACCGAGAGCAAGCAGTCTTACAGCACGCACGAGGTTCTGAACGCCTGGATGCCATACGGACTGCTCGTGGTGTTCGTGCTGCTGTGGGGCTTTAAGCCTTTTCAGGCGCTGCTGAATTCGGTTACCACCAGTCCTCCGTGGCCGTGGCTGCATAACGCGATTCAACGGATGCCGCCGGTGGTGGCGAAGCCTGCGCTGTATGCGGCGGTCTACCAGATGAACTGGCTCTCCGCTTCTGGAACGGCGTGCATGCTGGCGACGCTGAGCACCGTTCTACTGCTGCGAATCTCTCCTCGGACGTTTGCGCGCATTCTGCTGTCTGTATGCAGGCAGCTTTTTCTGCCAACCGTTACTGTTGCGGCGGTGGTTGCGATGGCCTTTGTGATGAACTATTGCGGGGCGACGGCGACACTTGGCCTAACATTTGCTGCGTCGGGACGGCTCTTTCCTTTCTTTAGTCCTCTGCTGGGATGGCTTGGAGTCTTTCTCACCGGCTCGGACACTTCCGCGAACGCGCTCTTCGGAAGCCTGCAGGTCTTGACCGCGAACCGGCTGGGATTTCACCCGGTGCTGATGGCATCGGCGAACTCTGTGGGAGGTGTGATTGGAAAGATGATCAGCCTGCAGACGATTGCTGTGGCGACGGCGGCGACTGGTATGTCGGTTGCAGATCAGTCGAGGCTCTTTCGGTTTACGTTGCGGCACAGCGTTGTGCTGGTGATTGCGATTGGCGTTCAGGTGATGCTGTATGCATATTTAAGCTGATTCGCTCCTCACTCTCAAGGCATGTTGTGCCCTCAAATTTTATATCGTATTACGATATAATTTGTTTATGAAGAGCGCGAGCATCGCTGTCTCGATCGACAAGCTCCGTCTGTTGGCGGAGTTTCGCTACCGGCTGCGGTTGTTTTTGTTGTTCAGCGAAGAAGCTGCACTACGGTCGGGGCTGCAGCCGCAGCAGCACCAGTTATTGCTGCAAATTGCGGGTGCATCGCAGGGAACAGTAGTGACGGTGGGGTATGTGGCAGAGCGTCTCTGCCTTCGCCACAACACCGCGGTGGAGTTGTGCAATCGCTGCGAAGAGGCGGGACTGATCGATCGCAGGCAGGATGCGGTGGATCGGCGGTATGTGCATCTGGAGGTGACGAGGAAGGGCAGAGAGGTGCTCCATAGTCTCTCGGTTGACCATGCGCGTGAGTTGAATGAGCTTGCGCCGAAACTGACTCGAACACTTACAGCGCTGGACAGAGACCGGTGAACAGGGGAACGGAACGACAATGAAAGCTGAATCTTCGGTTCTGCGCGATTTTACTGTTGATGGAAGGGTCTGGCTGCTCTCGGGCGTTGCGCTGGTGATCGGCGCGGGCGCTACGTTGCTTGCGGCGGCTCTTCTTCGGTTGATCGCGCTCTCGACCAACCTTTTCTACTATCACCGTTTTAGCATAGCGGCGGTTTCTCCGGCGGGTAGCCCGCTTGGGCACTGGATGGTCGTTGTTCCTGTGGTGGGCGGCGTGCTGGTTGGACTGATGGCGCGCTTTGGTTCGGACAAGATTCGCGGGCATGGGATTCCGGAGGCGATCGAAGCGATTCTGCTGAACCGGGCGCGCGTTGCTCCGAAGATTGCGGTACTGAAGCCGTTGTCTGCGGCGATTGCGATTGGTTCAGGTGGACCGTTCGGAGCGGAAGGGCCGATCATCATGACCGGCGGCGCCTTTGGGTCGCTGATCGCGCAGTGGATTCGGCTGACGGATGCGGAGCGTACGACGCTTCTTGTGGCGGGAGCTGCAGCGGGGATGTCGGCTACCTTTGCGACTCCGGTTGCGGCGGTGTTGCTCGCTGTCGAACTGCTGCTCTTTGAGTTGAGACCGCGAAGCCTGGTTCCTGTGGCGATTGCCAGCGCTACGGCGGGTATTCTGCGCGGATACATTCTTGGCCACGGGCCACTGTTTGCCATGCCTGCGATTGGCGGTGTGGAGCGGCTTCCCGTTGCGGTTGGTTGTTTGCTGTTAGGCGCTGTTGTCGGTCTCTTTGCGGCGGGCATGAGCCGCATGATGTACTCGTTTGAAGATCTCTTCGAGCGGCTGCCGGTGCACTGGATGTGGTGGCCGGCGATTGGCGGCATCGGCGTGGGCGTGGGTGGGTTGTTCTTTCCGCGCGGTTTGGGCGTGGGCTATGACAACATCGCGGAACTGCTGCGCGGCAATGCGCCGATGGCGCTGATCGTGGGGATTCTATTTGCGAAGTCGCTGATGTGGGCGTCATCGCTAGGGTCGGGGACTTCCGGTGGCGTTCTCGCGCCATTGCTGATGATTGGCGGCGCAGTGGGCGCGCTTGCGGGACATGTGAGTCACGCTCCAGCACAGATGCAGGCGTTCTGGGCACTGATGGGCATGGGAGCGATGCTGGCGGGTTCGCTGGGGGTGCCCATGACGGCGATTCTCTTCAGTCTGGAAGTGACGCATTGTCTCCCTGCGCTGTTGCCGCTTACGCTGGGGTGCGTGGCTGCGTATCTTGTGACGGCGTTGCTGATGCCGCGCTCGATTCTCACTGAGAAACTGAGTCGTCGCGGGTATCACCTTACGCGCGAATACGGCGTCGATCCGCTGGAGATTGTGATGGTCCGAGATTTGATGTCGCCGGTTCCACAACACGCCGCGTTGTTTGAAAGCGATGGATTGCCGGAGTCTTTCATTTACGGCGATGGCACTTGTCGCAGTGCTGCTGAGTTGATGGCCACGGAAGGTCTTGCGAGTTTGCCTGTTGTCGATCGGGAGACGCAGCGCGTTCATGGCGTGATTACGCTGCAGGATCTACTGAAAGGGCGGAGCAAGGCAGTTGTGCGAGAACGGGAGCGGCTCCGTCTGGTGAGTGAGGGAGAGAGCGTGCGATAGAAGCGTACGGCTCTGTGCTAGATTTGCGGATATGGCCGCCGGAAAGATTCCTCCGGGCGATTCCCGGTTACTTGGAACAACACTGTCGGACCGATATGTTCTGCGTTCGGTGTTGGGCCGGGGTGCGTTCGCCACAACCTTTCTGGCCGATGACGAAAGGCTAAATCAGCCGGTAGTGATCAAGCTGCTAGGCACGGATGGGCCGGAGGCGATTGAGCTCTTCCGCAAAGAGATTGTGCTTACCCGGGGGCTGGAACATCCCAATATCGTCAGGGCACTGGATGCCGTATTTCGACCCGGCCAAACGTATTCGGTAACGGAGTGGATCGATGGCAAGGACCTGGGTGAGATTCTTGATCGTGCCGGCCCGTTAGGGACAAGCGCTTCGCTCCAGGTTGCGACAGGGATTGCAGAGACACTTGCATATGTCCATGGTAAAGGCCACCTTCATCGTGATCTAAAGCCGTCCAACGTGCTGATTCCCGGGTGGCCGTCTGCTCCGAAATACAGAAATCCGAAAATTCTGGACTTTGGCGTCGCGGGACGTCTTTTCGATGGACATACCCAGCTTGGTGCGGTCTTCGGGACACCGCGTTACATGTCGCCCGAGCAACTCCGTGGGGAAGCACAGACTCCGGCAACCGATGTTTATGGGCTGGGACTGCTCCTGTTCGAGATGCTTACCGGGAATGTGCCGCAAAGCAGGGCAGGCGAGGCTATGTCGCTCTTTCGGGCCATCCTCGAAGAGGAGCTTCCTGAGCAGGAAGTAGAAGGCATACAGCCGGAGCTGGCAAAGCTTATTCGCCGGTGCCTTCGCCGAAAACCGGAGGAGCGGCCGTCGATCCAGGCTGTTATCGAAGAGTTAGAGCGCTTGCAAACTCCTCACGTAGAGGCTACGCGGATTAGGGCTGCCGCGGCGGAGTCTCCGCAGATCGAGGGGATGACGGATGAGATGGCGGTCAGGCCATCGACTCCTGTCGCGAAATTTGCGAGCCGCAAATTGGTTTGGCTGATCATTCCTGGAGCTGCAGTCGTCGCCGTAGTTCTCGTATTCTTTCCGTTCCCTACGCGTGTTCGCGGCCTCATATTTGTTGGCGGGCTTCTGTTGATGCTGGCCAGTATTGTTGGCGGGCTGTGGTTGCGGAAGTGGCTGGGCAGAAACTCCACTGCTAAGGAGCAGGCATATGACCTGGCGCTGGGCGCAAAGGCCCGCGTCGATCTGACGGCAACGATCGCGCTGCAGCTGGACGATCTGGTGACGAGGCTGCGCGGCCTGGACGAGAAGATTCTGGCGGGCACTGTTGCGCTGATGCTGGACGAGTACGGCCGCGCTACGGAGGCCAAGGACCGGCAGTCTGCCCTGATGAATGTGGTGACGCTCTCGGAGAAGCTGACGCAACGGCTTTCTCCCTGGTACGTGCGCTACAAAGATGCCATTGCGTCCGCAGTCGCTGTGCTGGGTGCTGTGTCTGGTCTGCTGGCGGCGATTACTTCGCTGCTCGGCGTACACAAGCATTAGAAATTTCTCTTTAGAGAGCTTCCTTCAGCAGGTTTTTCTGCGCATCAAGCAGTTGTTCGATGCCGCGCGCGGCGTAGTCCATCATTTCGAGCATGCGGGTGCGGGCAAAGGGTGTCTTCTCGGCGGTGGCCTGCACTTCGACGAGGCCGCCGTCTTCCGTCATCACGACGTTCATGTCGACTTCTGCCTGCGAGTCTTCTTCGTAAGCGAGATCGAGGAGGACGGTGTCTTCGACGACGCCGACGCTGGTGGCGGCGACGAGCTGCTGTAGCGGGGATTTCGGCAACGCCCCGGTTTTGACCATGCGATTGAGGGCGATGGCGAGCGCGGCGCAGGCTCCGGTGATGGCGGCGGTGCGTGTGCCTCCGTCGGCCTGGAGTACGTCGCAGTCGAGGATCACCATGCGTTCGCCGAGGGCTTTCATGTCGACCACTGCGCGCAGCGAGCGGCCGATGAGGCGCTGAATTTCGTGCGTGCGGCCTCCGACCTTTCCTCGCTCCGATTCGCGCGGCGTGCGGGTGAGCGTGGCGCGGGGAAGCATGCCGTATTCGGCGGTGACCCAGCCGCGGCCGCTGTTGCGCAGCCACGCGGGCACGCCCTGTTCAATGGTGGCGTTGCAGAGGACGCGGGTGTTGCCGAGCTCGATGAGGACGGAGCCTTCGGCGGCGGCAACGTAGTGCGGAGTGAGGCGGACGGGGCGGAGCGCATCTGGGGCGCGATCGGCGGAGCGGAAGAAGGTTTTTGACTGGTCGGGCATCGCTTCATTGTAAGCAAGGCTGGTGGTAGGCGTTGAGCTGGTTCCTATTCGGGAATGGAGATAGCTGGTTCCGGAATGGGAATGGCTCGGCAATCCGAGCATAATCAATGATTTGCCGGGCTCGCTCAAGGGAATGGTTCCGTTTTGGGAATCTTATGAGGCGGCCGCGGAGCAATGCCCTCCGCTCATCGAGAGGAGCTGGCGTAGCGGAATCAATGAGTTGCAGGACTTCTCCCACTTTGGCACGGGACGTGTATATGGAGCAGACAACAACATTTTGTTGTCACGGAGAAATCCAAAGTGCTGACTCTCGTGAAACACGGCCATCGTCGTTCTCCATTGCGGGGCGCTTCCTTCGCTCGAAAATTTGCCGCAGCGAAGCGAGGGTCCACGATAAGGAGCAAAGAGTCGCTTCATACGATTGCACATGATGCCCGCAATGTGGTGGCGGCGCTGGAACTTTGCTGCGATCTGCTGGCGGAACCGGGAGTGCTCGCAGAAGGGCATCAGGGTTTCGCTGCCGAACTGCGGGCCGTGGCTTCGACCAGTTCTGCTTTGGTGGAGCAACTGACGGTTTTATCCGTGTCCGGTCCGGGGCGCGAGCGTGGCGTGGAGAAGTCGCTAACGCGCTCATCTTCGATCGATGACGTGGCTGGTGCTGTTCAACAACTCAAGCGACCTCTGGCTGCACTTGCAGGGGAAAAGGTCAGTCTTGAGATGGAGTGCCTGAGCTGTTTCGGGCGCGTTCGACTTTCGCACGAAGACTTGACCCGGATTCTCATCAACCTTACGCGCAATGCCGCCGAAGCCATGCCGAGGGGAGGACGCATCCGCGTCACCGTGCAGCAGGGCGACGGCGGCAGCTTTTTTGATTCTGCGATTCCGGCGCGTACTGTGCTTCTCTGCGTACAAGATTCTGGGCCTGGAATTCCACGGGAACAGATCGGTCGAATTTTCGATTCCGGGTTTAGCACGAAACGGAACGGAGCCAATCACGGTTTGGGCTTGAGCATTGTGCGCCGACTGGTGGAGGTTGCCGGGGGGAGCGTGCATGCAACTGCTGCTCCGGGTGGCGGGGCGCTCTTCGAGGTGGAGTTACCTCTGATTCATCGTGCACAGGCAAACAGCGGCTTTATTGCTGACTTTCCAGAAAGGGCAAACTTAGAATGCTAACCACTGCTCCACTTATGAATATTTCTGCCTACCCTCAGACCGGGGAACGTTCGGCGTCCGAGCAATCGGCGCGGATGAGCGTTCTCGTTGTGGACGAAGACGCGGCGGTGCGTGACGCCTGCTGCGAAATCGCCTTGAAGCGAGGATTTCTTTCACATGGTGTTGCCGGTGTCACAGCAGCCCGCGAACTGCTGCGGGGCAACAGCATCGACATCATCCTGCTCGATCTGAAAGGTCCCGGAGCGCCGGGGCTTGAACTTCTGGACGAGATCAAGACGCTGCATCCGGAGACGGCGATCATTGTGATGACTGCCTTCGCTACCGTGACGTCGGCGGTGGAGGCGATGCGCACGGGCGCGACGGACTATCTCACCAAGCCGTTTGCGTTGGACGAACTAGCGACGGTGCTCGAACGCGCGTCGGAGCGGCGCACGCTGGATCTGGCCAGCCGGCGGCTGCGCGATAAGCTGCGTACGCAGCAGGGGCTGGGGAACATCATCGGACGCAGTGCGGAGATGGACAAAATCTACCGCATTCTTTCCAAGGTCGCGTTTACGGGGCATCCGGTGCTGATCCTGGGCGAGAGCGGAACGGGCAAGGAGATGATTGCACGGGCCATCCACGCGAATGGTCCGAATGCGACGAAGCCCTTCATTCCGGTGGATTGCAGTTCGCTGGTTCCGACGCTGGTGGAAAGCGAGTTATTCGGCTACGTCAAGGGCGCTTTTACCGGAGCGGTGCGGTCGAAAGACGGATTGCTGGTCTCGGCCGAGGGCGGGACGGTGTTTCTGGACGAGATCGGCGAACTACCCATCGACCTGCAGGCCAAGCTGCTGCGCGCCTTGCAGGAAAAGGAAGTCAGGCCGGTGGGCGCCACGCATCGTGTACCCATCAATGTGCGCATTCTCGCAGCAACGAACCGAAATCTGACGGAGATGGTGGAACAGGGGCGCTTCCGCAAGGACCTGTATTACCGGCTGAACGTCGTCAATCTGCGGCTGCCAACTCTGCGGCAACGTCGCGAAGATATTCCGCTGCTGATTGCGCATTTTCTCGATCGCAAGAACCGCGAGTATGGCAAGAACTTTCGCGTGAGTGACGAGCTGCTGCGCGTGCTGATGGACTATGAGTGGCCGGGCAATGTGCGCGAACTGGAGCACACGATTGACCGCGCCTGCGCGTATTGCTCGGGGACGGTGCTGCAGCTGGGCGATTCTTCTTCGCCGATCATCGAGTACTACTCGGCCAAGAGGCCGAAGATGACCCAGCCACCGGCGGTTAATGACACTTCGCTGACTGCGCGGTCGATTACGTCGCTGGCTGAAATGGAGAAGGAGGCGATTCTTGCAGCCCTGAGGGAACTGCAGGGCGACAAGCTGGCCGCGGCGAAGCTGCTCGGCATTGGCAAGACGACGATGTATCGCAAGCTCAAGGAATATGGGCTGAGCGAGGCTTAGCCTGGCTGCGAATTTTCCGATATTGAACCGACCGCTGAAGGGAAATTTCTATGCAAAGCATGTTGATGATTACTTCGATTCTTGGCGCGGAGAATTGCGCCGCTGTGCTGGCCAACCAGCTTGGATTTTCGGTCGAGATCGTGGCCACCCGCAAGGATGGGCTGGCGCGGCTTCGCCGCCATGAATACACGATCGTGGTCGTCGATGATGCGATTGCCGAGTCCGACCCTGAGGGTGCGGAGCTTCTCTGGAAGCATGCGGGGCTCGCCGTTCCGCTGCAGATCAACTTTGCTATTTCGGGAACCGCTCGGCTGGTGCGCGAGGTGCGCGCCGTGCTTGCGCGGCGCGAGCAGGAGCAGTCGCTGGCCATGCGCGCGGCTGCGGTTGCGGTGGAAAGTGAGCTGCGGGATACGGTCACCGGGCTGATTCTGCATTCACAGCTTGCGCTGAGCGAGCCTTCGCTTTCGCCTGAGTTGTCGGCGAAGCTGAAGACCGTGGCGGAGCTGGCTGGGAGTCTGCAGCAGCGGCTTGGGTATGCTGGGTAATACGATCGCGAGTTTGGGCATTAGCCTTCACGCACTACGAACTGCGGGTCGTGGCACTCCGAGAATCGGCCAGTTGGATTTTGTGGTTCCCACCCTTTGCTGCGCAAAGGATGGGGCACCCATTTCGTGTTGCTGCTGGCTTGCTCCGAAAAACAGATCCTTCGCTACGCTCAGGATGACAATGTAGTGGTCAGGATGACAGCGTATGGGGATTGCAGCTGTCTGTAGTTGGGGCTAGTGAATTGT
>DATGAD010000115.1:0-17586 GCA_035313725.1 Alloacidobacterium sp.
TGTCGTGCGGGCCTTTGCCGGGCTGGGATGCGGCTTTAATCATGTATTTGAGCGCGGTCTTCGCGTCAAAATTGCGCGCGCCGAAGGCATAGGCGCTGGAGAGCAGGATGGCTGGCGAATCGCCGTTCATGACATAGGTGACGTCGTTGGCGGCGGGCCAGCGCGGAAGCCAGCCACTCTGCTCGGCATCGTTGACGAGGGACTGCATCATGTCGCCGACCTGCTTGGGGACGAGCAGCGATTGCAGCTGGATGGTGTTGCGGTAGATATCCCAGTCAGAGAAATTGGCGTACTGCGCTGTTTGTGTAGTTGAGGTCAGAGAGCGTACTTTCCAGTCGAAGCCGGTGTAGTCGCCGTTGTCGTCGCTGAAGAGGTTGGGCGCGAGCAGCATGTGGTAAAGGCCGGTGTAGAAGATCTTGCGCTGGTCGGGCGTGCCGCCTCCGACGGAAACCTTGCTGAGAAGCTTCGTCCATGTGCTGCGCGCGTTGTTGCGGACTTCGTCGAAGTTCCAGCCGGGGATTTCTTTGTTGAGATTGGCGAGGGCGTTGGCTTCGCTGACGTAGGAGATGCCGATCTTTACCTGGACCTGATTGCGGTTGCCGAAGTCGAGCCATGCGCCGGTGTGCTTGCCTGCGGCTTCGCGCTGGTTCTTCTGGATCGCGTCGCCGTTCCATGTAGAGAAGCTCGTGAATGGCTGCTCGAATTTTGCTGCGAAGTAGAGCGTGTAGCGGGTGGGCGAGCCGCAGAATCCGCCGGATGTGGTTGAGCCGGAGACGGCGTTGTCGCCGGTGACTTTGATCTGGTTGCCATCGTGCTCGCGGCCTACGGGTGGCAGCGTCTCGACGTGGACATCGGAGTTGGCGCTGCCACCGGAGTTGACGAGCAGGCGCGCGGGTTGACCCTGCGGGAAACGGATGCGGGCGATGCCGGCGCGGTCGGTGACGGTGAGCGCGACTTCGATTCCGTTGGCGAGGGTCACGGAGTAGTAGCCGGGGTGGGCTTCTTCGTGCGCGTGATCGAAGGCTTGTGCGTAATCGCCGAGCGCGGTTGCGGGCGAGGTCGTCAATTCGCCTGTGAGGGGCAGGATGGGGGCGTCGCCGTAGAGCGGGCATCCGGCGCCGCTGAGATGCGTCATGCCGAAGCCGTAAATCTTTTTCTGGTTGTAGAAGTACCAGCCGTTGTCGCCGGTGTCGGGGCTCCATTGCACCATGCCGAAGGGAAGCGATGCGCCGGGGAAGGTGTTGCCGTCGCCGGAGGTTCCGATGATGGGATCGACGGCGTCGTATCCGGATTGTGCATAGGCGGCAGATGCGAGAGTGAGGAGCAAGAAGGCAGCGAAGAGGGGCAACCGGGACATGTCATCTCCTGAGCAAAGTCCCGATCACTGTACCAGAGAGGAGAGACGATGTGGAAACGCAACCATTCCCGGAAAATGCTGGAAATGGTTGCGATGGCGATTATTGCTGAGGCTGCTGCGGTTGTTGTTGCTGCTGGTCTTGCGGTGGCGGTGCCTGCCCATGCGGCGGTGCTGGTGGTTTGGGGCGGTTGGTGAGCTTGAAGCCGTCGCGGATGACGTAGAAATTCTGTTGCGGCAGGTCGGCTTCTAACAGATGGCCGTCGGGTGAGTAGAAGAGTTCGATGGTGATGGCGTTCTGCGTGCTGACGGCGGCGCTTACGTATTTCACCGGGATCGACTGCCCGTTGAGATGGCCCTGCTGATCGGGCTGCGGAGAGAACGTGATCGGGACGAGGAAGCCGTTCTCTTTCGGGATCATTCCCCAGGAGTGAGTTGGGCTGCGCATCGCGATCTTTGCGAGCAGCATATAGCCGGCGGGGTCGAGATCGGTGAGTAGCGCGGTGTTCTGATTGCGGTCGACGGCGTTCGACTGCTGCGTTCCGTTGGCCGAAATCTCAAGCTTGAACTGGCGGCCTGTGGGGTCCGAGGTCGCATTGAAGCTGACGGCCTTACCATTGACGACTCCGCTCAACTGGTCGGTGATGAGGTTGAGGGATGTGTCGATCTTCTGGGTGTTCGAGAAAGCGTAACTGAACTTGTCCTCGGTGATTTTGCCGTTCGAGGTAATGAGGTATTTGTTGGGCGCGTTTTCGATGGTGTAGCTGGCCGCGCCTAGTTTCTTGCCGTTCTGCTCGATGGTGTAGCTGACGGTGCCTGGGGTGAGGGTGGTCTGCGCGAAGGTTGTGCTTGCAATGAAGGCAGCAGTGCAGGGCAAGAGTTTCAGTCGGTTCATCTCCGGAGTGTTTTCCTCCCTGTCTGGTTTAACACGGATTTTCTCGAGAAGACGCGGTGCTAGGCTCTGGGCCAGTCGGTTTATTTAGGGTCGTGCTTTCCCACCCTATCGCAAAAAGCGCGATAGGATGGGGCACCCGAGTTCGTGCTGCTTCTTAAAGAAAGCAGGTCCTTCGCTGCGCTCAGGATGACAGCGCCGACTAACAGAGCCGAAAACTCCAAGAAAATGCCCCACTCTGACTTCGTCAGGATGGGGCACCCGTTGTTGATTTATTTGAGGCCTGAGACCTATTTCTGGGCCTGGTCGAAGCGCTTGTTGATCTCGTCCCAGTTCACTACGTTCCACCAGGCGGCCAGGTAGTCGGGGCGCTTGTTCTGGTACTTCAGATAGTAGGCGTGCTCCCAGATGTCGTTGCCGAGGATGGGGTAGTGGCCCTGCGATAGCGGCGAGTCCTGGTTGGCGGTGGTGGTGACTTTGAGTTTGCCGCCGTCCCAGATGAGCCAGCCCCAGCCGGAGCCGAACTGCTTCGCGGTGGTTTCGTTGAACTGCTTCTTGAAGGATTCGAAGTCGCCGAAGTCCTTGCGGATCTGCTCGGCAATACGGCCTGTGGGCTCGCCGCCGCCGCCGGGCTTCATGATGTTCCAGAACATGCTGTGGTTGACGTGGCCGCCCCCGTTGTTGCGCACGGCGGTGCGGACGTCTTCCGGAACACTGGTCAGGTTGCGGAGCAGGTCTTCTGCTGAGTGCTTGGCGAGGTCGGGGTGCTTCTCGATGGCCGCGTTGAGATTGGTGACGTAAGCCTGGTGGTGCTTGTCATGATGGAAATGCATCGTGGCTTCGTCGATGTGGGGTTCGAGAGCAGCATAGTCGTACGGTAGGGGTGGGACTTCGTGTGCCAAAGCGTTCCTCCTGGTCGTGGGGTCGAGTTGACCGTGAATGTCTTGGGTGTCAAATCACCCTTTGTTCTGCGTCCTCAATCATAAGGGATGCTGGAGAGTCATGTTTGGGTGCTGAGGAGTGTTTTATCGAGGTAGTTAATTTTGGGCTAGGGTAGGAGTTGTGCTTTCCCACCCTTTGTTTCACAAAGGATGGGGCACCCTTTTCGTGCTGTTGCTTGAGAAAAGCAGATCCTTCGCTTCGCTCAGGATGACAACCCTAAAGCTGACGGTACATGACGAGGGCGTCGACGTAGCCTTGTTTCGGGTGGTGGAAGGCTCCGGGAAGGCGACCGACAATTTCGAAGCCGAATTTTTCCCAGAGGCGCACGGCCACTTCGTTGGTACTGATGACGATGTTGAACTGCATGGCGCGGAAGCCGCGTTCGCGGGCGCGGTTGAGAGAATGGGCGCACATCGTGCTGGCGATGCCACGGCCTGACGCCCAGGCCGCTGTCATGTATCCGCAGTTGGCGACGTGGCTGCCTCCGCCCTGCTGGTTTGCGCGGAGGTAATAGCTGCCGAGGATTTCTCCATCTTCTTCCGCAACAAATGTTTCGTGATGGGCTGCGTACCAGTATGCGAGGGCCTGCTCGCGGGTGAAATCGCGAGGCAGGGTGTAAGTTTCTCCGGCGCGGATGGTGGGCTCCAGAATCCTCCACACCGCGTCCGCGTCGATGATGGTCGAAGGGCGAATCGTGATCACGTAGACAGGATAGATGTGCCGGCCGACGGCGAAGCGCATCTTTACTGTTTTCGGTACACTGCGGATTGGATGTTCAGATGAGAGTCCTGTAGATGCCGAGGAGAAGCAGATCCTTCCGCTTCACTCCGTTCAGCGTCAGGATGACAAACTATTGGATGACTGGTGAGCAGCCCAGGGCTACTTGCCATCAGAAATTGTTAGAGACTTTCTGCATTTGGGCCGTTCACGTATAACTCGTCGGCAACTTTTGCGCACCGCCGGAGCTTCCGGAATGTTGGTGCTGGGTGCGCCCGCTGTAGGTGTTGCCGAGGGCTTCCAGAACCAGCAGCAGCCTCCGGTTGTAAAGCCGGGCCAACAGCCACAGACCGAGGCGCAGAACGCCGAGCAGTATCAGCGCGGCACTGGCGTCTTTATCAACCGCCCGCTGACACAAGTCTCAAAGCAGGCTGATGCCCTGCTCGATGAACTGGAAGGACGAGGCTGCGATTTCTTTTACAACGAGGCGAGTCCGAAGACGGGGCTGGTGCGCGATCGCGCTCCGGCGGCGGGGCGCTCGCTGAGCCGCGTGGCCAGCATCGCCGCCACCGGCTTTGGCCTGACGGCGATGTGCATTGCGGCGAAGCGAAATTATTTACCGAAGCTGCAGTGCGAGGCGCGGGTTGAGAAGACGCTCGCGTTTCTGCTGGAAGATTGCCCGCATGAACACGGATTTCTGTATCACTTCATTGATATTGAGAGTGGGCAGCGAATGTTCGGCAGCGAGCTGTCGTCGATTGATACGGCCCTGTTGCTGTGCGGCGTGTTAACTTGTCGGCAGTATTTCTCCGGGAATACGCGCATCGAGGCGCTGGCGACGACGTTTTACCGGCGCATTGACTGGGAGTGGATGCTCAATGGCGGCACGACGCTCTCGATGGGTTGGCTGCCGGACCAGGGATTCTTAAAGCACCGTTGGGACATCTACGCAGAGCTGATGACGATGTACCTGCTGGCGATTGGGTCGCCGACACATCCGATTACGGTTGAGACGTGGAATGCGCTGCAGAGGCCTCTGGTGCAGTTTGGCGGCATCGATTACATCAGTGGACTGGCTCCGCTGTTCATTCACCAGTACGCACATGCGTGGTGCGATTATCGGGACCAGCGCGACCTGCATACGAATTACTTCACCAATTCAATCGCTGCGACGCGGGTGCATCAGTTGTGGTGCATGACGCTTGGGGTGAAGTTTCCCTGGATCGATCAGGATTTGTGGGGGATTTCGGCATCGGATTCGCGCGAGGGATATCGTGTGTGGGGAGGTCCTCCGGCGATGGGGCCGCTCGATGGAACTGTCGTCCCGTCAGCGTGCGCAGGGTCGCTGCCGTTTCTGCCCGCTGAGTGCTCGCATGTGCTGCTGGCGATGCGGCAGAAATATGACGACAAGGTCTGGACGCGGTATGGCTTTGTCGATGCGTTTAATCCCAAGACGAACTGGTAT
Source organism: Alloacidobacterium sp. (assembly GCA_035313725.1). Taxonomy (GTDB): domain Bacteria; phylum Acidobacteriota; class Terriglobia; order Terriglobales; family Acidobacteriaceae; genus Alloacidobacterium. The sequence continues at coordinate 5,371 of DATGAD010000115.1, forward strand.
GCGCAGGATGTTCTTGGGATCGATCAGGGGATCAGCGTACTGATGGCGGAGAATCTGCGGTCGGGGTTCGTGTGGGAGCAGTTTATGAAGAACCGCGAAGTGGGCCATGCCATGCGCGAGGTGCAGTTTCATCCTGATCCGGATGCGAATTCGCAGGTTCTGTAATTGGCATCCTGAACATGGCTATAATGGCCATGAGGCTTGGCATATGAAAACTGTCAATATCGCGGAATTGAAGAATAGGCTCAGCACTTATATACGCTTCGCAAAAAATGGCGAAGAGGTTGTGATTCGCGATCGCAATCTGCCGGTCGCGAAGTTGGTTCCTTTCATTGCTGACGATGCGAACGAGGAGGAACTTCTACTGGTCGCTCAGGGAAAGATGCGCCTGCCGGAGCGTCCTCTGTCCGATCTTGATGAAATCTGGAAGATTCCCACAGGCAAGTTGAAGGGAAGAAAGGCAACAGAAGCATTGCTCGCCGACCGGGAAGAAGGGCTGTGACAGATCCAGCATTTTGCGATGCCAGCGCATTGGTTCCTTGCTGTCTCTCTGAAGCTATAACCCCCAAAGTGCGCGCGTATTTGCGTAGGTACGCCCCGGTCGTTTGGTGGGCCAGCCGAGTAGAGGTACACAGCGCTGTTGCTCGACTGCTTCGCTTTGGAAACATTGACTCAAAAGAGGCCGATGGCGCTCTCAGCCGTCTTGAAATCATGAGTCGGGTATGGAAAGAGATTCTTCCCAGTGAATCGCTCCGTGACTTAACGTGCCAACTTGTCGCTATCTATCCCCTGCGCGCGGCTGACAGCATGCAACTGGCTGCTGCGCTGATCTGGTGTCAGCAGCGTCCCCGTGGGAGGACGTTCATCTGTGGCGATCAGCGGTTGGGCGATGCCGCCAAAGCCGCCGGTTTTTCAGTGATTCAACTCTAGATTGGCTGTCACCTTTTCCCGCCATTTTTATCAAAGTGGAGTACAGTGCTTATTCCGGTTGTTCAGAAGGAGAAGATCGACGCTATGACGGTGCTGGCGCCGCAGTATAAGTGGATCGATGGGGATGGTGTGGCGTTTGGCGCGCCGGGGCTTGCGCCGCGCTGGACTTCGAGTGCGAAGGATGCAGTGGGTACGGCGTATTCAGCGTCGAGCCGCGCGTGGTACACGGTTTCGCACGGGATTCTCAACGAGGTCTACTACCCCACCATCGACCGCCCGCAGATTCGCGATATGCAGCTGCTCGTCACCGATGGCGAGACGTTCTTTCATGAAGAGCGTAAGGATCTGAATCACGATTTCGAATATGTCGATTCGGATTCGCTGGCAGTCAAGGTACGCAACAGCGATCCCAACGGGCGTTACACGATCACGAAGGTCATCATCAACGATCCGCATTACCCCGTGGTTCTGACGCACATCCGGATTGAGGGAGATCAGGATCTGCTGGATCGCCTGAAGGTTTACGTGCTGCTTTCTCCGCATATCGAAGGCGGAGGCATGGGGAATAATGCACGCATTGCTGAAGTTGCCGGCCTGCGCGTTGCGGTAGCGTGGAAGAACCATACATCGCTGGTTTTGGCGGCGGACTGTGGGTTCGATCGCGCGAGCTGCGGCTATGTGGGGGCGAGCGACGGATGGCAGGACCTCAATAACAATTTCCAGATGGACTGGGAGTTTGGCTCGGCGCTTGAGGGCAATCTTGCCATCATGGGTGAGGTCAAGGTGCATCGTGTGCGCGATTTCACCGTGGCGCTTGGGTTTGGGGAAGGGCATCATGCGGCGCTTTCGGCCTCGATGGGGGCATTGACCAGGCCGTTCGATCGGCACCTGAAGCGGTTTATCGAGCAGTGGCACCGGGCGGCCAGTCCGCGAGAGCTGGCAGCCAGCTCAATGGACAATGGGCGGCTGATGCAGATCAGTCACAACGTCGTGCTGGCGCATGAAGACAAGACATATTCCGGCGCGTTTATCGCTTCGGCTTCGATTCCCTGGGGCTATGCCAAGGGTGATGACGATCTTGGCGGTTACCACCTGGTCTGGACGCGCGACATGGTGCAGAGCGCGACGGCGCTGCTGGCCTGCGGCCGGGTGGACACGGCTCTGCGCGCTTTGGTTTATCTCGCTTGTACCCAGCGGCCTGACGGAAGCTTTGCGCAGAATTTCTGGATTGATGGAACGCCGTACTGGACAGGGCTCCAGCTGGATGAGGTTGCGTTCCCCATCATACTGGCGTGGCGGTTGTGGAAGCTCAATGGTCTGGGCAATTTCGATGTCTTTCCGTTTGTAGAGCGTGCGGCTGGATTTCTGGTGCGCTACGCTCCTGTGACCCAGCAGGAGCGCTGGGAGGAGTGCGCGGGGTATTCGCCTTCGACGCTGGCGGCGGTGATTTCGGGGCTGATCTGCGCGGCGGATATCGCGCATGCGCACTGTGCTCCGGAACTGGGTCAGTTCTTGGAAGAGCAGGCGGACTGGATCCAGAGCCATCTGGAGGACTGGACGGTTACGAATGACGGCGTCCTGGATCCGGAGATCAAGCGGCACTACATGCGGATTCGTCCGCCGGAATGCGGAGCGCCGTTTGCTCATCCGGAGGGATGCGGCGCTGAGACGATCCGGATTGCGAACCGCGCGCCGGGCGAGAAATCTGAGTTTGAGGCGCGCGAGGTCATCGACGGGGGGTTTCTCGAACTGGTGCGGTATGGGGTGCGTCCGGCGAATGATCCCGTGATTGTGGATTCGATAAAGGTGATGGACAAGGTGCTGAAGCGTGATACCCCAAAGGGGCCATGCTGGCGGCGGTATAACCACGACGGGTATGGGCAGCGGCATGACGGTGGGCCGTTTCTGGGCCACGGACAGGGACGGGTATGGCCGCTGCTGACGGGGGAACGCGCACACTACGAACTGGCTGCGGGACATGATGTGCAACCGCTGATCAAGACGATTGAAGCCTTTGCCTCGGTGGGCGGCATGCTTCCGGAGCAGATCTGGGACGAGCCGGACAAGAGCGGGCTGGTTTTCGGTGGCCCGGCAGGCGCGGCGATGCCGCTGGTTTGGGCGCATGCGGAGTATCTGAAGTTGCTGCGGTCTGTGACCGATGGACAGGTGTTCGACAGAATCCCGGTCGTCGCAGAGCGGTACGCGACTGGCAGGCGCGAGAGCGGCATTGAGGTTTTCAAGCTGCGGCGAATAATCACAAGTATCCCGGCGGGGAAAACGCTGCGCATCACGGCGCATGACCGCATCAAGATTGCCTGGTCAACGGACGGCTGGAAGACGAGCCAGACCAAAGAAAGCTCGACGGTGGGCTATGCCGGCACTTTTGTGGATATACCGACCACCCCGGAGCAGACTGGCGCGGTTTCGTTTACTCTTTACTGGATAGCGGAGAACCGGTGGGAGGGGCGCAATTTCGATGTGCAAATCGAAGGCGCTTCCTGAACCTCATTTGCTTCGGCGGACATCTTAAGGACGTAGCCTTTAGATAGTTTCAGCGATTCACATCATCTTTCAGGGTGCGTGCAGACTTCGAAATCGCACCTCAATACGGGCCGAAAATTTCATGGAGCGTGAATACGTTATGAGCGATATCGATCAGCTTTCCATCAATGCACTTCGTTTTCTTGCTGTAGACGCCGTGGATAAGGCCAAGAGCGGCCACCCCGGCGCGCCCCTGGGCGACTCTCCGATTGCGTACCTGCTCTTCCACAAGTACATGCGCCACAACCCGGCGAACTCGCACTGGTCGAACCGCGACCGCTTTGTGCTCTCGAATGGGCATGCTTCGGCGCTGCTGTACGGCGTGCTGCATCTGTCCGGCTACAACGTCACTATTGAGGACCTGCAGCAGTTCCGGCAGTATGGGTCCATTACTCCAGGGCACCCGGAGCGCGGCGATACCGATGGTGTGGAAGTGACGACCGGGCCGCTGGGGCAGGGTCTTGGCATGTCGGTGGGCCTTGCGATCGCCGAGAAGCATCTTGCCGCGGTCTACAACCAGCCGGGCTTCGACATTGTCGATCATTACACCTACGGTATCTGCGGCGATGGCGACCTGATGGAAGGCATCTCGCATGAGGCGGCATCTCTCGCCGGCACGCTGAAACTGGGCAAGTTGATCTTCCTCTACGACGACAATCTGATCTCGCTCGACGGGCCGACAGAGTTGTCGTTCACCGAAGATGTCGAGAAACGGTTCGAGGCCTATCACTGGCATGTGCAGAAGGTGGCTGACGGCAACGACCTCGATGCGATCTCAAAGTCGATTGAAGCGGCCAAGGCAGTCACGGACAAGCCGTCAATCATCGCTGTACGGACGGTGATCGGCTACGGAAGCCCGATCGCCGGAACAAATAAAGTTCACGGCGAAGCACTGAAGCCGGAAGAAGCAATCGAAACCAAGAAAAAGCTCGGCTGGCCTTCGGACAAGTTTTTCTATGTGCCGGAAGAGGCGCAGAAGAACTGGGACACGATCAAGGAGAGCGGTGCAAAGTACGAGGCCGAGTGGAATTCGCTCTTTGCTGAGTACAAGACCAAGTTCCCGGAACTGGCAGCCCAGTATGAGCGCACGCAGGCGGGCAAGCTGGAGGATGGGTGGGAGAAGACGCTGCCTACCTTCCCGACAGACAAGCCAGTCGCGACGCGCAACGCAGGCAACGCGATCATGAATGCCTTCTCGAAGGCGGTGCCGGAGCTGATCGGAGGCGCGGCTGATCTGACAGCTTCGACCAAGACCATCCTGAAAGACGGCGGCAATTTCCATATTGATCCCAAGGGTAGGAACATCTGGTTCGGCGTACGCGAGTTCGGCATGTGCGCGGCGGTCAACGGTATGGCGGCGCATGGCGGCCTGATTCCGTATGGCTCGACCTTCTTCACCTTCACCGATTACTGCAAGTCGGCGCTGCGCATGGCGGCGATCATGCACACGCAGTCGTTGTTCATCTTTACGCATGACTCGATTGCACTGGGCGAAGACGGCCCGACGCACCAGCCGATCGAGCACCTGATGATGCTGCGTGCGGTGCCGTTCCTGACGGATTTTCGTCCGGCGGATGCGAATGAGACGGCAGCGGCGTGGCGGCTGGCACTCGAGCGCAAGAGTCCTTGCTTCATGGCTCTGTCGCGGCAGGACCTGCCGGTTCTTGATGCAACCAAGCATGACATTTACGAAGGTGTAAAGCACGGCGCATACATTGTGGAGCAGGGCAGTGATTCTCCAGATCTGCTCATTGTGGCGACGGGCGCGGAAGTATGGCTATCGCTCGATGTGGCGGCCGCGCTGAAGAAGGATGGCGTCACAGCACGCGTGGTTTCGATGCCGAGTTTTGACATCTTCGAAGAGCAGAGCGACGAGTACAAGGCTTCAATCTTCCCGGATCATTTGCCGAAGCTGGCAGTTGAGGCGGGAAGCGCAATCGGCTGGTGGAAGTATGTTGGCCGCCACGGCGATGTGATCGGGCTGGATCGCTTCGGCGCGTCGGCTCCCGGCAAGGTAGCGCTCGAAAAGCTGGGCTACAGCGTGGCGAACATTGTCAGTCGCGCGAAGTCGCTGGTTCAGAGCGCGGCACTGGCGGGGAAGTAGATCTATGAAGCTGGTCATCGCAGCGGACCATGCGGGGTTTCCGTTGAAGGAAGAGGTCCGCGGATATCTGGAGCGCCTGGGGCATGAGGTTGTTGACCTGGGCGCTTACAATACTGAGCCTTCTGACTACGCAGATTTTGCGGAGGCAGTAGGCAAGGCGCTGGCTGCGGGACGGGCGGAGCGGGGCATCCTGATTTGCGGAAGCGGTGTTGGTGTAAATATTGCCGCGAACAAGATGCCGGGAGTTCGCGCCAGCATGTGTCATGATACGTATTCCGCGCACCAGGGCGTGGAACACGATGACATGAACGTTCTGGTGTTGGGCGCGAGGATCATCGGCAGTGCGCTGGCTTTCGATCTGGTGTCGTCGTATCTGAATGCGCGCTTTCAGAAGCAGGAAGAGCGCTTTGTACGCAGGCTTAACAAGGTAAAGGCAATCGAAGCACGGAACATGCCGGAAGCGGCGAAGCTGGAGACTCACTCAGTCAGGTAAACCAACCGAGATCAACGAAGCACTGCAGGCGCACGAAACTGCGCAGGAGCGGCAATGGCAACCATCACTACTATTTTGTGGGATGTTGGCGGGGTCCTGCTGACGAATGGCTGGGACCGTAAAGGGCGCGCTGCAGTGCTTTCGCAATTTGGATTGGACCGCGATGCGTTCGATGAGCGCCACGAGATGTCGAACGATGCGTGGGAAAAAGGATCGATCACCGTTGAGGAGTATCTCAGGAAGACAGTCTTTTACGAGCCGCGTAACTTCTCCCCGAGCGATTTTCTTGCCGAGATGAAGGCGCAGTCAGCAGTCCTTCAAGACAGCGCGCTTGGGATCCTTGCAAATCTTGCCGCATCTGATTCGTTCTTTATTGGCATGGTGAACAACGAAGCGCGCGAATTGAATGACTACCGCTTGGACAAATTTAATCTGCGCAAGTATTTCAAGGTTTTCGTTAGTTCCTGTTATGTTGGGTTGCGCAAGCCGCACCCGGAAATATTCACGATGGCGCTCGACGTTATACAGAGAAATGCGGACTCCGTCGTATTTGTGGATGACCGCTCGGGCAACGTGGATGCGGCAAACTCGGTAGGCATACATGGGATTCGCTATCAAGGCTCGGAGCAATTGAAGGCGGAGTTGGAGAAGTTGGGGATTTCGCTGGAGGCTGCAGCGGTATCGAAATAATGTCGCTGATTCGGCGCATTGCGTTCGGCGGTTATCAAAAGACGAAAGACTAGCGGGGGACATTATGGCAACCACAGAAGTAAGAATTGCTCCAGAGGCCGTAGGGACGGCATCACCGCGCAGCGAACGGATTCCCGACCCCAACGTCGTGGTGATCTTTGGCGCGTCGGGTGACTTGACCAAACGCAAGCTGCTGCCCGCGCTCTTTCATCTGGAACAGCAGGGGCTGCTGCCTGCAGAGTTTGCCATCGTCGGCGTGGCGCGCCGCGACCTGAAGCAGGAATTTGCCGCCGATATGAAGGACGGCATTTTGAAATTCGGCGGCGTGAAGCCAGACGACAGCCGGGTCGACGACTTCATCGAAAAAGTGGAATACCACGCGATGAACTTTGACGATGACGCGGGCTACTCGGATCTGAAAGCGTTGCTTGAGAAGATCGACAAAGAGCGCGGAACAGAAGGCAACCGCCTCTTTTACCTCGCCGTCGCTCCTGAGTATTTTTCTGACATCATCAATCGGCTCGGCGACCATGGCATGGCGCATCCGGAAAAGGGCCATGCCCGGGTGATTATCGAGAAGCCGTTCGGACATGATCTGGAGTCGGCCAGGCAGCTGAATGACGAGGTGAACAAGGTTTTTGATGAGGAACAGATCTTCCGCATCGATCACTACCTCGGCAAGGAGACGGGGCAGAACATCCTGGTCTTTCGCTTCGCCAACGGGATTTTTGAGCCGATCTGGAACCGCAATTTTATCGATCATGTGCAGATTACGGCAGCTGAGAGTATCGGCATTGAAGGCCGCGGGCCATTCTATGAGAAGGCCGGTACGCTGCGCGATGTGGTGCAGAACCATGTGATGGAGCTACTTTCGTTCGTCTGCATGGAGCCGCCGGTTTCATTTGAGGCCAGCTCCGTGCGCGGCGAAAAGGTAAAAGTGTGGCGCGCGATCAAGCCCATCTCCATGGATAACACCGTGCGTGGCCAGTATGCACTGGGAACTGTTGACGGCCAGCAGGTGCAGGGTTATCGCGAAGAAGATCGCGTCGATCCGAATTCGTCCACGGAGACTTTCGTAGCGCTGAAGCTCGAGATGGAAAACTGGCGCTGGGCGGGAGTTCCGTTTTATCTGCGCGCGGGCAAGCGGATGGCAAAGCGCGTGACGGAGATCACGATCCAGTTTAAGCAACCGCCATTGTTACTTTTTGACCAGCCCGGATCGGGCGGATGCAGCGAAATTCAGCCGAACCTGCTGAAGATGAGGATTCAGCCCGATGAAGGCATCTCGCTGCGCTTTGGCGCCAAGGTGCCGGGGCCGGAGACGAATGTCTGCCCGGTGGTGATGGACTTCCAGTATGCAACGGCGTTTGGCGTGAATTCGGCCAATGGCTATGAGCGATTACTGCTGGACGCAATGCTCGGCGATCAGACGCTTTTCGCACACCGCGATGGCGTGGAGGCGACCTGGTCGCTGTATACGCCGGTACTGCAGGCCTGGGCGAAGTCCAAGCCGAAGGATTTCCCCAACTACACCAGCGGCAGCTGGGGGCCAAAGGCCGCTGACGGGCTGCTTGGACGCGATGGACGTCGCTGGCATAACAGCTGATTTCAGGAACTGACAAAAGCATGGCAAAAACGATAGCAGTCGAATATCGCGTATATGACGGGCCGGATGCTCTGGCCTACGCAGCCGCAGAGCATTTTCTGGAAGAGGCGCAAAAGACAGTCGCCACTAAAGGCAAGGTACGCATCGCCGTCTCTGGCGGCAGCACGCCGAAGCGGACATTCGCATTGCTGGCCGACCCGCAGCACAAATTCTTGCAGGCAATGCCGTGGGCGCAACTTGAGCTTTATTTTGTCGATGAGCGCACGGTGCCTCCGACCGACAACGACAGCAACTATCGCATGACGCGCGAGGCAATGCTGGACGAGGTTCCGCTGAAACCGGAGCATGTCTTTCGCATCGAGGGCGAATTGCCGCCGGAGGAAGCGGCCGCGCGGTATGAGTCGACGCTTCGTAACCAGTTCAAGCTCGAAGGGGCGGAAGTTCCGCGCTTTGACTCGCTGGCTTTGGGCATGGGCGACGATGGGCATACGGCATCGATCTTTCCGCACACGGCGGGGATTCATGAACTGTCCCATCTTGTATATGCGAACAAGGTCCCCCAAAAAGATACATGGCGTGTGACGCTGACGTGGCCGGTCATCATTGAAGCTGGCGATATCTTCTTTCTTATTGGCGGTAAGGATAAAGCCGATCCGTTGCATCGTGTGTTGCAGGGGCCGTATGATCCGGAGACGCTGCCATCGCAGCTGATTCAGCCGAAGAACGGGAAACTGCTCTTCCTGCTGGACAAAGATGCGGCCGCGCTGCTTCCCCCACCGGATGCAAGCGGAGTAGGAAGACTGGAGATTACGAGATGATTCTCGCCGGGGATGTGGGCGGCACGAAAGTCCACTTGGCGCTATACGGATTTGAAAATGGCGAGCTGACGCACGTTCGCGATGAGAAATTTCCCGCACAGGAATACACAGGGCTGGAAGTAGTCACGAAGAAGTTTCTTGCCGAGAGCGGCAATCCGGAAGTCACTGCTGCATGCTTCGGCGTGCCCGGCCCGGTGCGGCACGGACGCCTGAAGCTGACGAATCTTCCATGGGTTTTGGATTGTGAGGAGTTGTCCTCCGGTCTGGGGATCCAGCACCTGTTTCTCATCAACGATCTTGAGGCAAACGGCTATGGCATCGCGGAACTGCATTCGGATCAGATTCTTGTATTGAGCGAAGGCGACGCCAGCGCGGTCGGGAATCGCGGACTGGTTTCCGCTGGCACGGGACTGGGCGAAGCCATTCTTGTATGGGTCGGGAAGATGCATATTCCGATGGCGTCGGAAGGCGGCCACTGCGATTTTGCTCCGCGCAATGAGCTTGAGATTGACCTGTTGCGCTATCTGCAAGGTGAGCTTAAGGGACGAGTAAGCTTCGAGCGGGTTGTTTCCGGCATTGGACTAAAGAATATTTATTCCTTCCTGCGTGACGAAAAAGGTATGGAAGAGCCTTCGTGGCTGAAAGATCGCATGCATCAGGAAGATCCGAATGCCGTGATCGGCGAAGTGGGTGAAGACGGATCGAATGAACTGTGCGCGAAAACGCTCGACATGTTCGCTTCCGCCTATGGTGCGGAGGCCGGTAACCTTGCGCTGAAGGTGCTGTCTGTTGGTGGATTGTATCTTGGCGGCGGTATCGCACCGAAGATTTTGAAGACGATGAAAAACGGAACGTTTATGCAGGCGTTTACTGACAAAGGACGCCTCAGCGATCTGCTCGTTCACATGCCGGTACGCATTATTCTGGAAAGCCGTGCGGCCTTGATGGGAGCGGCCGCATATGCGGAAGCGCGGGCGGCGCAGATCAGCGGACAGTCGGTGCGTGCCGCGTCGGTGCAGTTTTCCTGAATCGTCGCCCTGTCTCCGCGCGTCTTCTGAATGTGAGGGATATGAAAGTCTGTTCTTTTCCGAGATATTTACTGCTGGTTGTAATCTTCTCCGCGATCGCACTTGTGCCCAAGGCAGCCTTGGCGCATGCGGTCTTGCTGGCGTCGACGCCATCGGCCCATGCCACCGTGAAAGGGCCGGAGATAGCAGTCCATCTCAAGTTCAATTCGCGCATTGACGGCGCTCATTCGCGTCTCTATCTCGTGGATCCTGGCGGGAAGGTGCAGACGTTGACGCTTACGCCGCAGGATTCACCCGATACCCTGGCCGCGCAAAGCGTGAATGTGGGTGCGGGCGTATATACGATCCGCTGGCAGGCGTTGGCAAGTGATGGGCACATCACGCGCGGCGAAATTCCGTTTGTGGTTCAATAGCTGTCTTGATCTGGCTACTCAAAGACTTCGACCTGCTCTCAGTTCTGCTCCGCGCGGGGGCGCTTGCGCTGGAAGCGCTGACTCTTGGCGGAGTCACGTTTCTGCTGGTGGCAGGGCTGCCATCGCAGATCTCTCCTGACAGCTTGCGCAGGCTGCGGGGAGTAACCGCATGGGCGGCGCTTGCGCTGGCTATCACGCAAGTCCTTTCCGTTGCAACCAGTTGCACAATCCTTATCGGTGGCTCGGGCTTCAGCTTCAGGGACGTTGCCACAGCCGACTTCTTCTTTCTCGGAATTCTGCTTTCCTTCGGCGCCTTCACTCTTTTCCTGTTGATGCGTGCATCGTCGCGGAGGGCGCTGTTTGCCTGCGCGCCTTTTGCGCTGCTCGTGCTGGCGGCGTCTGTAGGCATGAGCCACGCGGCGGCGCGCCTCGATCATCGCTGGATTCTGTTGGGGCTAACGGCCCTGCACCACGTGGGTACAGCCGCGTGGATTGGTGCGATGCCATTTCTGCTGATCGCCTTGCGCCGTGAAGAAGACAGGTCGACGGCCGCGCGCTATACTCGGCGTTTTTCTGCGATGGCAATTGCCTCCGTCTCGGTGCTGGTGCTCGGCGGCATTGGAATGGCGTTCTTCTACATTGGCTCGTGGCAAGGCGTTTACGGAACCACTTACGGCGTCATGATGCTGGCGAAGATATATCTCCTGCTCCTGATTCTTGCAATGGGAGCGGGGAATTTCTTCCTGGTAAGGCAGATTGAGCGCGCGCCGGCTCCTCTGCTGGTGCGATTGCGGCGCTTCAGCGAGGTGGAAATCGGCCTCGGGTTTACCGCCATTCTTGCCGCCGCGTCGCTCACATCGCAGCCGCCGGCCGTCGATCTGACGCAGGATCGCCTGACGAGCCACGAGATTGTGGAGCGCATGCGCTGGGTCGAGCCGCGTATGACCAGTCCGCCGCTTAAGGCGCTGGTACCGCCTACTTCGATTCAGGTAGCCGTTCAGAACTCCCTCTACAGCGCCGGGAGCGCGAACGATGCGAACGACAGCGCGTGGAGCGAATACAACCACCACTGGGCCGGTTTGATTGTGCTCGTTGCCGGATTGCTGGCGCTGCTCTCGAGGTCGCGGCGGTTCAAGTGGGCGCACCACTGGCCGCTCTTGTTTATTGGACTCGCAATCTTTATCGTTCTGCGCGCCGATCCGGAGAACTGGCCGCTCGGTCCGCGCCCGTTCTGGGCCAGCTTTTCATCCCCGGACGTATTGCAGCACCGCATGTATGCGCTGCTCATCACCGCCTTCGCCATCTTCGAGTGGGCAGTGGAAACGGGCCGCGTGACATCGCGTGTGGCCACGTATGTTTTCCCCTTGATGTGCGCGGCAGGCGGCGCGCTGCTGCTGACACATTCGCATGCGCTCGGGAACATCAAGGAAGAAATGCTTGCCGAGATGAGTCATACTCCCATAGCGCTGCTGGGCGCGACCGCTGGCTGGAGCCGCTGGCTCGAATTGCGTCTACCGCAAAAGCGCGATTCGAGGATAGCGTCATATATCTGGCCCATATGCCTGGTCCTGGTAGGGATTGTTCTGCTCGATT
>DATGAD010000116.1:0-2708 GCA_035313725.1 Alloacidobacterium sp.
ACTTTTTGCATTTCAATGACTTCTCCTCCTCTGAGATTCCGATAAAAGTTCCGCGACAGTGAGGACTGGAATTGCATTCAGGCAGCAGCGGTTTGCTCAGCGTTCCTCGTTGCTTGTCGCCAGCGACAGTCGCTGCCAAACTAAAACTGCCCGATACAAATGCAATCGAGTGGCCAATACGATAACGTTGAATCCACCGCACTTGCTAGAGAAGATCGTGCCGACAATTCTGATGTGCCGAAGATTCAGAGAGAATCAATCAGAACGAGGAGGGAAAGGCTTCACGGCATGCGTGTAAACATCGAGCGTACTCTGGCTGTCGGCCTGTCGCAGGAACTCCTGAACGGTTTTGACATCTCCTCCATTCGCCTTCAGCACCGTCGGTTCAGCACTGTGCCGGCTGGCAACGCGTTAAGCAAGTCGGCGGTCCGGGAGCGCACGTTGGCTTCACTCGACGCGGTAACCGGACTTCGAGTCAACGAGTTGTTGCCGCTTGGCCGGGGCGATGTCAATCTTGAGAACCTGGAGCGTCGCGTAACGCGTTCGATCTGGCATCAGGTCCTGGGCAGAAAGCCTCGGCACACTTCCCGCAGTTCTGCGGTGCTCAATGGGTTGGTGGGGAGTGAGTCTCCAGGGACATAAGATACAGAGTCGGCCGGGTCTCCTGACTGCTCCATTCCCAGTAGCGCACTAGAATGGAGTACACCGTCAGCCCGACTTCGCCTTCGCCCCAGAACAGGTATCGCAACGATTGCAGCATCAGATTCTGTTCGGTGAGCTCCAGAAAGACAGTTAGCGGATCGATTAACTCGCTGATATATGCAATGGTGTTAGCGGTGGCGACTGCACCCGAGACCTGGATTATAAAGTTTTGTCGTTCTCGAGAGACGCTCACGCGAAGTGCCGTCATGAACTCGCTCCGATTGTCCAGCAAGTTAACGTGGAGGAATGCCAAGGGCCCGCTCACCTGGTAATGGCGGTAAATTTTCTCGGCTTTCCGCTTGTGGTCCGCCAGGCCATGCGGAACCAGGTTTACTTTCCTGCCTACAAGCAACGGCCAAATCTGTGCCGAGTCTGAATCGCCAAACACCGTGTCGGAAATTCTCAACTCCTGGGACCGCTGGTAGCGGCTGATGCCGCTGAAAAAGAGGATGGCGAAGATAAAGATCGCGGAAATGATCGCGCCGGCGGGCCGTTCGATGATATTGACGATAACTGTGTAAAAGAACAGTAGGCTTACCAACCAGAAAAACAGACTGAGGGGGAGCGCAGTAGCGTGGTGCCGCCAGTCACCCAGGAAGTCATGCCACAGCGCAATCGCAGCAGCGACTGCTGCCGACAAGATGAGCACCAAAACTCCAGTCGCGTAGGCGGAGCCCTGGGCTTCTACATCGGCGCGAAAGATGAGGGTCACGATCAGATCGATCACGAACAGCGTGATAACCATAGGGCGGCGGTACGATACCCAACGAGGTGCCATGCCAAATCGGGGCAGATAGCGGGGAATGAGGCTAATGAGTCCAGCCATCGCTGAAGCGCCGGCAAACCACAAGATCAGGATGGTTGACACGTCGTAGACGGTCCCAAGAACGTTGCCGAGTAACTCGTGCGCGAGATAGGCCAGGGCTCGGCCGCTGGCTGGACCGCCAGGTCTGTAAGCGCTTGCCGGAATGAGCAGGGTGGTGACAAAACTTGACAAGAGCAAAAGCACACCCATGATCAGCGCGGCCGCAGTCAGGAGCTTGCGGGTGTTCCGGATCCTTCCGACCGGCGCCTCTCCTTTCTTGTCCTCGGGTCCTCCGGAAACCATCGGCATGACTGCTACTCCAGTTTCGAATCCGCTGAGACCTAGAGCGAGCTTGGGGAAGATGATCGCGGAGGCGATAGCGACCCCAATCCAATCAGTTTGACCTGTCAGGCTTAGTCGCCAGGAGCTGACGAGATCAGGATGGAACGCAATCTTGACACACCCAGCCACCAATACCATCAAGTTGAGCAGTAGAAAGGGGATTGCAACGAATGTTGCCACACGGATCGCTTGTCGAAAACCGATGAGGAAGATGACGGTCAGAGTTAACAGCAAAATCAGAGTCACGCTCAGGTTCGCATCATGAAGGTAGGGATGGAAATAAGCGTTTGCAGTTGCATGGCGCGCCGCATCTGCGGCAGAAAGCGTCATAGTAATGACGAAGTCGGTTGCGGCAAATCCCAGCAGGAGAAGCACTACAATCTTCGATTTCCATCCCGAGAAAAAGCTCTCCAGCATCGCGATCGAGCCTTGGCCGGCATACGATCGACCTGCGACCTGAGCATAGACAGGCAGCGCTCCCACCAACGTGACCACGACCAGGACGAGCGTGGCCACAGGCGCTAGGGCGCCTGCGGCGATCAAGGCAATGCCGGCCTGGTAGGCCAAAGACGAGAAATAGTCCACCCCTGTGAGCCAGAGCACGCGATGCCAAGGATGACTGTTGTCCTCGCTCCGCTGTCGGTCCAGAGGACCGCCGCTCAAGAACCACCGGGTAACGGGGCTTCGCGGACGCGACATTTTTGCAGTGGAGAGTCTAAGGATCCGGCCTTCCACTCCAGCTTCCGTGTTTTGTGCTGCAACAGTCATGGGATCCGACGAAGCCGACGGGCGACGCCAACTGGGTTGCTCCCTGAGATCCCGCGAGCCCCGCTGCCTTGCTGTTGAAGCAGCAATCTGT
>DATGAD010000117.1:0-5520 GCA_035313725.1 Alloacidobacterium sp.
CCTGCCTTTGCCATCGAAGCGAAATTCTGCGGCGTGAGGGCGACACCGTGAATGATCGAAACGCCGGGCTTGAGCAGCCCGCGTCCTTCCAGTTCGGAGAACTCGCGCGCAGCCGAGGCATCGCGCGGCGAGCCCTCGGCAATGTGGATCAGCAGCGATCCACGCGGCTTCGCATTGAGCGCGGCAACGGCCTGGGCCACGTCTGATTCGCTCATTGTGAGCGGAAAAATGTTGTAGATGATCTCGCCCAGCCCGCTGCCTAGTTCCGCATCGTAGTCGAGATTGCGCGCCAGCCCCTGATCGCAAGCCGAATACATGCCTCCCACCACCGATGTCTCGCCCTCGCTGATCGCCTTCACTTCGGCATAGCGCTCCATCGCGCACTCCAAACCCTCGCCTACGATCTCGTAGTGGGGCTCGTTCATCAGCATGTTATAGACAGGCTTCTGTTGCCAGTCATAGCGATTGCCGAATTCCTGATTCGGCTTCCAGCGGGGAAAGACATTCCAGGTCAGGTGATTGTGCAGGTCGATCAGACCTGGCGCGATAATGCCGTCGGTACGCACGGTGCTCGTCCCCGGCGGAAGCTGGACCTGCGCCCCCGTAGCGAGAATCTTCCCATTCTGAATGAGAACCGTGCCGTTTGACACAATCTCCTGTGGCGTGACGAGAGTGCCGGTAATCGCAATCGGCGTGGTCTGCGACAAAGCCGCGTGCGTGGAAATGAAAAGGCAGAGAATTGCAATGGAAAGACGGGAAAGGCGCATCGCACACCTCCAAGTATGGGATAGTGTGCGATTACTGTAGCGCAACCAGATGAGATGCCGCAGGCGGCAACACTACATGCCGCCCAGTTGATCGAGGTCGATCGATTCGTAGTCTTTACGCTCGATGCCTTCGCGAATCTCCTTCGGCGTTTTGCCGAGTTTGGTCATCTTGTAGGCGTAGGCGCCTTCTTTGGCACAGGTAGAGCAGACGGCGCCATGCGTGCCTTCAAAGCAGCTGTGCAGGCTGGTGTGGCCCAGAGCTTTGTCGCAATGGCAGTAGCAGGGAAGCTGATAGAGAACCTTCGGCACCTGCGCCGCTTCTTCATATACCTTCTTTTGCCAGGGATAGCGGAAGTAGTCGCCTTGCAGCTGATCGCCGGAAAGGACGGGCGGCAGCTTTTCTGTCTTGGCAGGCGGCGCGGGGTGGTAGGCGGGAATGTCATCAGCGGGGTTCGACCATTGCGCATAGCTCGCAATAGTGGCCAGTCCCAGCGCCATCCCAAGAAAAACTCGATTCATGCATGGCTCCAACAGATGAAAGGCTTCTGCACTCTAGATTAGCGCAAGGCGACACTCTGAGAGCCGAGTCAAATGAGAATGATTAAAGAGGAGAATTGAATGTTGTGGAATGTCATGAAAAAGGCAAAAAAAGGCGGCACGAACGGTAATTTGTCCGTGCCGGGAGGCCAGTGACGCAACTTATAAACTTTTCGTCTTGCCGTAAGAGCACCGCTCAATCACTGCAAGAACTGTACACTTCAATAGATGCTTCTCGTCGCCGGTTAGTTTCAGTCTATCGCGAAAATCTATGAGATCGCGTACTTTTTCTTCAATTTCATGTAGTGTACGCGATTTCGGCAGCTTCCACAAGCACAGTCTGGTAACTAAAACTCCTGATCTACAGAAATGTTGCGATGTTTAGCCCAAAAAGGGCATCGAAAGGTGCAAGAAAGCAGCACTCAGGAAAGATGGCCGATATGCAAGACTTAGTAGAAACTACTGATTCTAAAGAAAAAAAAGATCAAAAAGAACAGCACTCCAGCCGGCTCAAAACTGGTTTGCTGGTGATCGGGTCAGCCCTGCTGGGAGGCATTGCCGTAGCACTTTGGAACCGCAGAAGCCTGGCTGAGATACGAAATCAGCCTCCAGAAAAGGATTCTGAACCAAATTCAGGCAGCGAAGAAGCAATTTATTGAATAGGGAATTCAGTTTTTGGTAGAAATACTGTTCACTGCTTCAGCCAGACGAAAATCGCGTTCTGTCAGCCCTCCAGCGTCGTGCGAAATCAGCGCCAGCTTCACCCTGTTATAGCGAATGTCAATATCCGGATGATGGTTGGCGGTCTCGGCCTTCTCTCCAACTGCATTTACAAACCGCAGTGCCTCGACAAAGTCGGCAAAGCTGAATTCGCGCACGATTTCGCCACCTTCAAGCTTCCAGCCTTGCAGTAGTTTGAGCTTTTCTTCTATGGCTTGAGGGCTTAGCAAGGGCACGGCGCACCTCCGTTAGTTCGCGGCTTCGACTTCGGCTCCGCCATAGGCAAATGGTGAAAAGCGGGCGTGCAGGCCGATCTCTCGTCGCAGGTCAACCCACAGCCCGTCCGGCATGCTCAGGTACATCTCAACGACCTGGGGATCAAACTGTGTTCCGGCGCAGCGGTGGATCTCATTCCGGGCGGCCGTGAAAGTATTGGCGCGACGATAGGGGCGGTCCGAGGTGATCGCGTCGAGCGTATCGGCAACGGCAAAGATTCTCGCGCCCAGGGGAATCTCTTCTCCTTTGAGGCCGCGTGGATACCCGGTGCCGTCAAAGTGCTCCTGGTGGCAGTAGACAATCTCCGCCGCCTCGCGGAGGTAGGGAATCTTGCAGAGAATCTGATATCCGCGTGCGCAATGGTCGCGCATCACCGAGCGCTCATCCAGGTCCAGACGGCCGGGCTTGAGCAGGATGGCGTCGGGGATCGCCATTTTTCCAATGTCGTGCAAAAACGCACCACGCGCGATGGTTCGGATGTCGATCGGCGAAAGGCCCATGGCCCTTGCCAGGGCCACCGTGTAGCCGGTCACCCTTTTGGAGTGGCCTTCGGTTTCGGCATCCTTCAAATCAAGCGCATCGCCCAGCGCTTCGAGCGTAATGTCATATGAGCGCTCAAGATCGGCGACTGCCTGCCGCAGCATGTCCGTTCGCGCGGCCACCAGCTGCTCCAAGTTCGACTGGTACATGGAGTTCTGCTGCGTCAATCTGCGGTGATCCAGGGCCCGGCGGACAGTGGCGAGCAGCTGTTCCTTCTCGAAAGGCTTCAGCAGATAGTCATAGGCGCCTTTGCGAATGGCGGAGATGGCAACCCCCACATCGTGAATGGCCGTCACCATGACCATCGGCGTGTCTGGCTGCAACTCGCGGAGGCGCTCGAGCAGGCTCATTCCGTCGAGGCCTTCCATCATGATGTCTGAGAGCACAAGATCGTACGGGGTATCGGTTTCCAGGCGTTCCATCGCCTCGAGCCCGTTGGCCGCGAGCACGGGACGGTAATGGGCCTTCTCCAGCATGGCCGCGATCACGGTCCTGACATAAGGCTCGTCGTCAACAACCAGAATTCGTTCGGAAGCCATGTCTCTTTCTTGACTCTCTTCCTTAGCCTGCAAGCATTTCTGGGGGCGGAAATCGTGGAAACGTTCTGTCTGCTATCGACAATCTATACCAGTGGTGACGTTTCCATCGGCGATGCTCCCAACTACTTGAGTAGCTGGATTCGTCGCTTTCACCTTAGATTCAAAAAAGCGCTTAACTTTTGCCTGTTTTTCCCGTGCCAGCGGCCTTAACATAAGAAAATAGCATCAAAGTATTCGAATTAGGAAGCAGCCTCACCGATTCTGAGACCCAGGAATCGTCTGAGATAATAGACTTGTCCCATTATATTCCCAGTTTGGAAGGGCGCTCTTGGCTATCAATATTCTTGGATTCTTCGAAGAGAGTACCCACAGAATCGTCAATGCCCAGGCTGAAGAGCGCTCGGTCGAGCAGGCCCGGCGCGACATCTATGACAGCCATCGCCATCGGGTATTTTCATTGGCCTTCCATATGATGGGTAATGAGCTGGCGGCCGAGCAGCTGCTCACAGAGACCTTCGTAAGTGCTTTCCAGGCGCAGCTAAAGCCAGATTCCGGAACCATTGACAGCGCTCTCATTGCGAGACTTCGCACGCATTTTCGCCTGATCCCAGGCGCGGCTGCGCCGGTTTCCTCGTCCTCCGAAATGACTGGCCGGAATGTCCGCCGCACCGATATGGAAGAGGCGATTCAGGAACTCCCAGCCTTCGAGCGGCTGGCTTTTCTGCTGCGCGATGTGGAAGGCTACTCGTCGGAGTCCATTTCCCAATTGCTGGAAGTACCCCAGACGGAAGTAAATCGCACGTTATTTTCTGCGAGAATCCGTCTGCGCGGCATTCTGGCGGAGATGGCGGCCGAGCGCGCCGCCTGATTTGCCGCGGTTCCTTCAACCACCCTTTTCGATCTCTTTCGCAGCATGAATTTGTGAGCGGCGGCTCTTGGCCCAATCGGCTTTTGTCACCTGCCTTGCCCGCCCCAGCGCAAGGGCGTCGGGGGGCACATCTTCGGTGATGCATGAGCCGGCGGCGATGTACGATCCTTTTCCAATGACAATGGGCGCAACGAGCGTCGTGTCGCTCCCCACAAAAACACCGTCTTCAATCAGGGTGCGGTGCTTGTCGACCCCGTCATAGTTGCAGGTGATGGTGCCCGCGCCTACGTTTACGCCGCTGCCAATCTCGGCATCCCCCAGATAGCTCAGATGGTTGGCTTTCGAGCCTTTGCCCATCCGCACTTTTTTCGTTTCGACGAAATTGCCAACGTGCGCCTCTTCGCCAATTTCGCTCCCCGGACGAAGATGCGCGTATGGCCCGAGCTGCGCGCTTGCATGTATGTGCGAGTCATTGATGATGCAGCCATTTTGTATCAGGACATGATTCGCGAGTGTCGAATTTTCAATCACCGAGAACGAACGAATGCGGCAGTCCTCCCCGATATGCGTGTCGCCGAGCAACTGCACGAATGGCTCGATAATCGTGTCGGCTCCGACCTGTACATCAGCGTCGATGACAGTCGTCTCCGGACGGTAGATGCTCACGCCCTGCGCCATCAACTTGCGCGCCTTGGCCAGCCGCATCGCTGCGTCCAACTCGGCCATTTCGACAAGCGTATTCGCCCCCAGAACCTCGGTAGCATCCTCGGCTTCGATGGCCACAACGCGCTTGTGCTCCTGCACCAGTAAGTCCGCCATGTCCGTCAGGTAATATTCGCCGTGGGCATTGTCGGTTCTCAGCTCGTTGATGAGGTGAAAGAGCGGAGCTGTGGCAAACGCATAAATGCCGGAATTGATTTCGCGGATCGACTCCCGCTCCGGCGTCAAAGCTTTCTGCTCGACGATGGTGGCAACTTCCGCTGAACCCGGCGACTTGCGCACAACCCTGCCGTAACCGTGCGGATCATCAGGTGCAGCGGTCAAGATAGTCATCGCTGCGCGTTCCGCAAGATGGAAATCGCGCAGGCGGGCAATGGTCTCGGGCTGCAATAGCGGCACATCACCCGACAGCACCAGGATTTGCTCATAGTTTGCGACAGCCTGGCGCGCGGTCTGGATAGCGTGTCCGGTGCCTTGTTGCTGCGCCTGCGTGACAAAATGGACGCCGGTCGAGGCAACAGCGGCCTGCACGGCGCCCGCCTGATGGCCGACG
>DATGAD010000118.1:0-7266 GCA_035313725.1 Alloacidobacterium sp.
GTCTTCAGCCCCGGCGCAACCGATGCGCGGCTCATCAAGCAGCAATCCTCGCTCGACGAAGCAGCCGACGACATGATGGACCGATTCGTGCTCTTCGTCCCGATCCTCACAAAGTCAACAAATTATGAGCCGCCACTCGACACGCCCTACGCGCTCCTGAGCGCGAAAGAACTTGCATCCATCCGCACTCGCTTTCAGATCGCGGAAAATCAATTTACGGTTTTGCTGCTCGGTGAAGACGGCACCATCAAACTATCCAGCACCACTCCTGTAACTATCAGGCGTCTCAACAGTCTTATTGATGCCATGCCCGATCGAAAGATCGAAATGCAGCGCCCGCACGCCAATTAGTGCGATTCAACGGTTTCTTGACGGCGATTCAGCGCATCCCGCGCTAAGATGTACCATCTATACAGGTAAGGGTCTATGAACACAGCCAGCATCGCAACTGTCCCCGAGAGTCTTGCCCCGAGAAATCCGACTCCCATCGGCGAGATCATCGCCGCCCTCAAGCGCGTTCCCCCTCTGCAAGGCATGGAGGAGTTCGAATACGAATGGCTGGCTACACATGGCACCGAGCGCTTTGCCGAACCCGGCGAGACCATCTTCCGTGAGGGCGACCCTGCGAAGGAAATGACCATCATGCTCAAGGGCGAGGTTCACGTGCGCCGCGAGCACGGCGGCCCCGCTGCGTTCTGGGTCGGGCGCTCCGGCAACATCTCGGGGCTGATGCCGTTCTCGCGGATGAAGACTTATGGCGGCCACGGCTACGCCGTTGCGAAAACGTGGGGCCTGCAATATCCGAAATCCATCTTCCCTGAGATGATTACAGCCGTCCCGTCCATGACGCAGCGCTGCGTCTCGGTTCTGCTCGACCGCGTGCGTGAAATCACCCGCATGGAGCAGCAGACAGAAAAGCTCAACGCTCTCGGTAAGCTCGCCGGTAATCTCGCACATGAGCTCAACAACCCGGCCTCCGCCGCACAACGCTCCGCATCTGGGCTGCTCGATGAATTGCATGTCTACGGGCAGGAGAAATTCCGCCTCGGCAGCCTTTGCCTTTCTGAAGCGCATCTGCTCGTCGTGCGCAAATGGCAGGATGCGATCATCGAGCACGCCAGGGAAGTTCGCGGCAAGCTGCAAGACGTCGCCACACGCGAAGACCAGCTCGCCGCGTGGATGCGCAATCACAATATCGAAGAGCCGTGGAGAATCGCGCCGGAACTTGCCGAAGCAGGAGTCGTGCCCGACACACTCGAGCCTCTTTGCTCGTTCCTCGAGCCAGACGCCATCGCCGTAATCCTCACGCAACTCGCATCCTCGCTGCGCGCGCGCGGCATGGCCGAAGCCATGCTCGATTCGACGAGCCGCATCTTCGATCTCATCCGCGCCATCAAGGACTACTCCTATATGGACCAAGCGCCCATCCAGGAGATCGACATCCCTCAGGGCCTCGAAAACACGCTGACCATGCTGCAGTCGCGCCTGCAGCACGTCGAAATCGAGCGCCGCTACGCCCCGGATCTTCCCCACATCAGCGCCTACGCCAGCGAACTGAATCAGGTATGGATGGCCCTGCTCGAAAACGCTCTCGACGCCATTCAGGATCGCGGCAAGATCACTCTCAGCGTTCAGGTCTCCGGCGACATGCTCCTCATCGAGGTGTGGGACAACGGTCCCGGCATCCCACCCGAGTTGCAGGACCGCATCTTCGAGCCCTTCTTCACCACCAAAGCACCGGGCCTCGGCCTGGGCCTCGGGCTCGACTCCGTCCAACGCACCATCCGCAAACATCGCGGCTACGTGCGCGTCCAATCCGAACCCGGAGCCACCTGCTTCCAGATCCGCCTGCCTATCGAACAACTGCAGGCCTACTAACCCCCCCCCGGTATTTTTGTAAATTAGTCCAAGATAAGGGACTTAGCGGTATTTGACTTCCGCGCATTTCCCGATCCAAAAGAGAAAGCCCGGCCAGATGACCGGGCTTTCTCTTTTGGTTACAGGATATCAGCGGTGTCAAGCGTCTCAAGTCTACTCAGCCCGAAGCGCCTCCATAGGATCCACCCCCGCCGCCCGCCGCGCCGGCAAATAAGCTGCCAACAACCCAACCACCAGCAGCGTCACCGCCACCAGTCCAAGCGTCCATCCGTCGCGAGCACTCACGCCATACAGGTAACTCCGCACCACGCGCCCCGAAGCAATCGCCAACCCAAGCCCAATCACCACACCCGAAACGAGCATCACCGAAGCCTGCCGCATCACCAGCCATAGCAGATCGCCCCTCTGAGCGCCGAGCGCCAATCGCACTCCCAGCTCGCGTGTCCGCTGCGAAACCACATACGCCAGCAGCCCATACAGCCCGGCAACACACAGCAGCAGCGCCGACCCGCCAAAGATCTCCAGCAGATGCGCCGCCAGCCGCTGGCTGCCAAATGAATCCTCCACCACTTGATCCATCGTCGTGAAATTGCTCCCCGCCAGGGCCGGATCAGCCTGCCGCAGCACTTCACGTAACTCCGGAATCACCTCTTTCGGATCACGATCCGTGCGCAACGCAAGATCCATCGCAATGCCTTCAAGAAATTTGTAGACTCCGCTCTCGGGAGTGATCTGCGGAACCGAGACCTCGACCTCCGGCTGCGATGGATCGGCCACAGTCATCTGCCGCATATCATCAAGTACGCCGATGATATGGGCGTTCTTGTTTGGTGTAATGTGCCACAGTTCCATGCCAATCACCTTGTTCAGGTCAGACTGGTTCGGCGCAAACGCTTTCGCAAATGCGCGATTGACAATAATGACAGGTTCTGAAGATGCCGTGTCCTGCTCATTGAAAAAGCGTCCTGCAAGCATCTTGAAGCCGAAAATTTTTTGCAGCTCAGGACTGGCCGCATTTAATTTGGCACTCACATCTTTCGTTGCGCCACGGGACCCTGTATTGTCTCCCTTTAAAGTCAGCGCTACATTAAAGGTCGTTCCCAGCGGCACCTCCGACATCAGTCCCGCAGCCTGCACACCCGGCAGATGCTTCGCCCGCTCCAATAGCGGCAGATAGAGATTATTCGTCATGTTCCGCCCGGCGAATTTGTAACCGGGAATCTGCAGATTCGCCACAATGATATGGTCCGTGCGAAAGCCAAGCGGCACATGCCGTAGCGCGTAGATCGTCCGCAGCAACAGCCCGCAACCAACCAGCAGCGTCAGCGAAAGAGCAATCTCTACAATCACCAACGCACTGCGCATGCGATTCTGCCTGCGCGCGGCTCCCGTCTGCCAGCCACCCTGCTTCAGCGCAGGCTCTATCGGAGCATGTGCCGACATCCACGCCGGCCAGATCGACGAGATCAACGCCGAAACAACCGTCAACGAAAGCAACGCGGCGATCATTCGCCAGTCCGGAACAATCGCAACAGGAAACGGCAAATGATGCTTGATACCGCCTGCAAATAATTTCACCGCAACCAGTGCCAGTCCGAGTCCGATCACTGCGCCGCATCCACTCAACAGCAGCCCTTCAGCCATAAACTGCTGCATGATTCGCCACCGTCCCGCACCCAGAGCACCGCGCACTGCGACCTCGCGCTGCCGCACCATCGCCCGCGCCAACAAAAGATTCGTCACGTTCACACAGGCAATCAGCCACAATATGCCCGACGCAGCCAGCAGCATTCCAAGCGCACGCTTCGCATCCTTTTCGACTAAAGATCCGGAGTAGCTGCCAAGCCACACTCCAGAGCGTTCTTGCCGCGTTTCAGTATCCGCATATCCAACGGCAATCTGCTTCTGCAGAGTCATCAGCTCCGCCTCCGCCTGCGCTTCTCTTACTCCGTATTTCAGACGCCCAAGCACAGTGTATTCCGGTGTCTCATCAGTGCGGCCTTTGTCCGCGTCAGCCAGTTGTACCAACGTCCAGACTTCAGGATTTTCCGGGTCAAACGGGAATGAGAACCCACGCGGCATCACTCCCACGACGATATATGGCTCGCCGTTGATCTTTACCGATTGACCCAAAATCCCCGGATCGCCGCCAAACATCGACCGCCACGCAGCGTCGCTGATGACGAGGCTCTTTTCATCCGCATTTTTTGCGAAGCTGTCAGGATCGCTGCGAAAGTCGCGGCCCAGCGCGGGAGCCACTCTCAGCACTGGAAACAGGTTCGCACTTACCTTGTAAAATCCCACACCCTCAGTTGCAATTTTGCCTTCAAGAAAATTGCGCCCATTGGCTTGCGTATAAAAGCCAATGCTCTCAAAGCTCCTGTTCCACTTCCGCCACTCCTGCAGGTCGAGATACGGCGCGCGGCTTCTCCCATCATGCTCATTTCGCTTGCTGGCGTCGTTGATGTAAACCAGCCTGTCCGCATCCTTGTAAGGCAATGGACGCAGCATCACCCGGTCCACCACCGTAAACATCGCCGCCGGAGCGGCAATGCCCAGCGCCAGCGTGGCAATCACCGTCACCGCAAACGCAGGCGACTTCCGCAACTGCCGTAGCGCATAGCGAAGATCCTGCAGCAACCGTTCCAGCCACACCCAACCCCAGGCCTCGCGTGCTACATCCTTCACCAGAGCCACATTCCCCATTTCCCGCTCGACCTCGAGCCGCACAGCAGCTTCATCTTCCCCACGCGCCACCCGCTCAGCAACCGCCATGCGGATGTGCGCTTCAATCTCCGCATCAAGCTCGCTACGCTTCCGCCACCACCGCATCGCGCTTACTCCTCGATATGACTCGAACGTCTATTGACACCAATTTCGCCATCGACTCCTAAGAAGGTTCTGTCCCCAGAACCCCGCCAATCGCCGCCACCATCTGTTCCCATCGGTCGCGATTCTCCGCCAGCTGCTCCTTACCTGCCGCTGTGATGCTGTAGTATTTTGCCCGCTGATTGCTCTCTGTTACACGCCAGTCCGACTCGACCCATTTCTGCCGCTCCAGTCGGTGCAGCGCCGGATAGAGCGACCCGGTCTCCACCTGCAATACCTCACCCGAGCTGACGCGGATTGCCTGGCTGATGCCATACCCGTGCTGTGGTCCCCACTGCAGGGTTTGCAGAATCAGCATGTCCAGCGTCCCCTGCAGCAGCTCAATCCGGTTCTTATAAATTTCTTTCGCCATAAAGATGTAGACACTCTACTACCAAGGTTGTAGCTTGTCTACATCCTGCTGAAAGTAGCAGAAAAATGAATAGCCTTGTCGAAGGCAAGGCCAGGGGGGAAGCACCGTCCTATCAGGCCAGTAAGCAAAAAAAATTGGGGGGAGAGGGCCTTAGCTGTGGGCTTTCAGAAATCCCCGTAAGCCGCTGAAATCAGTACCCATTGGCGATAAGGTAATCGAGCGTCAGCTCAAACTCAGGCTCAGTCTTCTGTCGCTGCTCAAAGAACTTCATCATGACGTCCGCTTCCAGATTCACCGGATCGCCAGCCTTGAGCGTTTGAAGATTCGTATGAGCATAGGTATGCGGAATGATCGCAACCGTAACCGTCTTGCCGTCGAAGCTGGCAACAGTAAGGCTGATGCCCTCAATGGCGATTGAACCTTTCTCGACCACGTAGCGCCCGACATTCTCAGGAACCGCAATCCGCAGCCACCAGTCAGTCTCAGAAGGGGCTGATTCGGGAGAAACAGGCTCAAGCCCGAGCAGCGTCCCGGTCGCATCGACATGCCCCTGAACAACGTGCCCGCCCAGCGGAGTGCCGGCGGGTGTCGGCAGTTCCAGGTTGACCACCGTTCCCTGCACCAGGCTGGCAAGCGAAGTGCGCGCCACCGTCTCCGCCGCCAAATCGGCATGAAACTGAGGAGGATCGACCGAAATATCGAGCGCGGTCAGGCAGACGCCGCTGACAGCGATGGAATCGCCCGTCCGAAGCCGTCCGGCGAGACCCGGAGCCGACACCGCAATCCGCCGCGTCCCCACGCGCTCGTCAACGCTAAGAATTTTTCCTGTAGCTTCAATCAGTCCAGTAAACATAGCCGCTATTTCCCCCTCACGATCCAGGGATCGCGAAGATACCCCTCAAAGCAAACATCGTCACCGATAGTCTTCCATGAGATGCGCTCAGCCGCACCATCGATTCGTCCGCTCCCGGCCAGCAGCGGAACCGCATCCGCTCCAAGAAAGCGAGGAGCATAGAACAAACACAGCTTGTCCACAACACTCAAAGCAAGGGCCGCGCTGTTCAGCCGCGAACCGGTCTCGAGCATCGCGCTCAGCAGCTGAAGTTCGCCGAGCCTTTCCAGAACACGCTGCAGCGATACATGACCATCAACGGCGTCCACGCGCTGCAAGCGAACCCCAGCATCTTCGAGCGCCCAGACACGATCAGAAACAGCCGACGCATGAAAGACCAGCAAGTCGCCCTGCGCTGACCGCACCAGCTTCGAATTAACAGGCAATCGCAACGAGGAATCAAGCACAACCCGCAGCAGCGGCCTGCGTCGAGGCAATCCGCTGCGGTCGGTAAGCATCGGATCGTCAGCAATCACCGTATCCACGCCGGTAATCACCGCGTCCGAAGCGTGCCTCATCCGCTGCACTATCGCGCGCGAAGCCTCGCTGGTAATGTAATGCGTCTGCCCTACGGGAACCGACGCCGGAGCAATGCGCCCATCCAGCGAAACGCCAGCCTTCAACGTAACGAAAGGCAAACGATGCCGAATGTATTTGGCAAAACCATCATTCAGAACGCGCGCTTCGTCCCGCAGAAGATCTGTCGCAACGGAAATACCCGCGGCCAGCAGCTTCGCGATACCCTGCCCATTCACCTGAGGATTCGGATCGGCCGTCGCAATCACAACGCGCGCTACCTGCGCTGCAATCAGCGCATCCGCACAAGGCCCCGTCCGTCCCTGATGCGAACAAGGTTCCAGTGTGACATAAGCCGTCGCACCGCGAGCCTTCTCGCCAGCCTGTTTCAGCGCCACAACTTCAGCGTGATCCAGCTTGTCGTACTCGTGAAAGCCCTCGCCGACAACGCTTCCGTCTTTTTGTACGAGGACGCAACCAACTGCAGGATTCGGCGACGACACTCCAACCGAGCGCTGCGCAAGTTCCAGCGCGCGAGCCATCCACTGCATATCGTCAGGCAAGATCAGGCTCCGAGCAGCGAATCAACAAACGCCGCACTATCGAACGGCAGCAGGTCCTCGATCTTCTCGCCAACGCCAACAAAACGCACCGGAAGATTCAACTCGCGCGCAATGGCGACAACAATGCCACCCTTCGCCGTGCCATCCAGCTTGGTAAGAACAATGCCCGTAACACC
>DATGAD010000119.1:0-6131 GCA_035313725.1 Alloacidobacterium sp.
GCCAAATACATCGACCGCCGCCATTACCGCGTTTGCTGCTGCTGCTTCGTCGGTCACATCCATTGCGAAGAGCTTGACCTGATCTCCATATCGTTCCGACAGATCAGCCAGCGACTTAATGTCCCGAGCTGTCGCCAACACTTTATTGCCCGCAGCGAGGCCCGCTTCAACAATTGCACGACCCAGACCACGAGAGCTGCCGGTGACTAACCATACCTGCGCCATTCGTCCTCCTCTATCAAGCCACCCCCCGGATATTCTGGAGAAGCTTATCAAACTCAGCATTGGACGCGCGATGGGTTTACGAAAGGACTTGTTAGGCCCACCGATCCCGACCTACGATAGCCTCAAAATTACGGCGGCCCGAAACCCCCTTGGCCGCACCCGCCCTCCACGGATAGAATCCTGATCGAAACTCATATTCATTGCGCGGATACAGGCTTGGTCTGCCATCTGGGCACGATCTATAATGGCCGTCGCTAATGCTCTGGGATGACTGACAAGATATGCCTCTTGAATCTCACCATTTGGGAATGCTGCCTCCGGAACAGACAGTGTTACGTGAGGCCCGCGACGGGATCGAGCGCAAGCCGACTGAGGACGCGTTGCGGCGGAATGAGGCTTATCTGGCGGAAGCTCAGAGGCTGAGCCACACAGGCAGCTTTGGCTGGCATGTGTCGAGCGGAAAAATCTATTGGACCGAGGAAACGTTCCGGATATTCGAATTTGAAACAGCACCCTCCACGACATTGGAACGGGTATTCGAACGAATTCACCCGGAGGACAGGCAACTTGTAACCCAGACGATCAATTCCGCTGCTCAGGAAAGGAAGAATTTTGATTTCGAGCATCGGCTACTCATGCCGGACGGTTCAGTCAAGTACGTCCGAGCCATGGGCCGTCCTTCAACAAATGACGAATCCGGCGACCTCGAATTTGTTGGGGCGGTAACGGAAATCACGCAGCGTAAGCACGTGGAAGAGGCGTTGCGGCGGAGCGAGCGGCAGCTCCGCGACGTGATTGAAACTATTCCTGCGATGGCGTGGACCACGGATCCAAACGGTTCCAGAGATTTCGCGAATCACCGCTGGCAGGAATATACAGGGATGTCCGTAAGTGAAATGGCTGGCGACGGCTGGAAGAAGATGATCCACCCGGCAGATCTGGCCAGACACACCGAAAAATGCCACCACTCGCTGACCACGGGCACACCCTTCGAGAATGAAGTGCGCGTACGCAGGGCTTCGGACGGACAATACCGCTGGTTCCTGCATCGTGGCGTGGCAATGCGGGACGAGGCCGGTAACATTCTGAAGTGGTTCGGAACAGGGGCTGATATCGAAGACCTGAAGCGAGCCGAGGTCAAGCTTCGCCAGGACGAACAAGAACTCCGCCGAATCACCGACGCCATTCCGCTGTCAATCGTCGTCTTGAATCCCGATGGCGGCGCTATTTATGCGAATAGAGTGGCACTCGATTACACGGGCTTAACCTTGGACGATGTTATAGACAATAAGTTTCGGGAGCGCATTTTCCATCCCGAGGATGTTGAGAGGCTTCGCAAGTCTCGCCGGGACTCGCTTGCCACAGACGTCCCTTTCGAAAACGAACAGCGTGCGCTCGGAAAAGACGGCAAGTATCGATGGTTCTTAATTCGGTATAACCCTCTCCTGGACGAAGACGGGAAGGTCGTTCGCTGGTATGCGAGCGCGACCGACATCGATGACCGCAAGCGGTCCGAAGACAGGACGCGAAACGAGAACATTGCTCTCCGCGACGAAGTGGACAAGGCGTTCATGTTCGAGGAGATCGTGGGGAACTCGCCGTCAATCCAATCCGTTCTGGCGCAGGTTGCGAAAGTCGCGCCCTCGGATTCTACCGTCTTGATAACCGGTGAGACGGGCACCGGCAAAGAGCTCGTCGCTCGCGCCATTCACAAACGATCCCAGCGCTCTGCTAGAGCCTTCGTCAATGTCAACTGTGCGTCCATCCCAACATCGTTGATCGCGTCGGAGCTGTTCGGTCACGAGAAAGGAGCGTTCACCGGAGCACTGCAGCGGCGCCTCGGCAGGTTCGAGCTTGCTGAGGGCGGCACCATCTTTCTGGATGAAGTCGGCGAACTTCCTATGGAGACTCAGATTGCCCTGCTGCGCGTTTTGCAGGAACGGGAGTTCGAGCGAATTGGAAGCAGCCACATTATCCGTGCGGATGTGCGTGTGATTGCGGCGACCAATCGCGACTTGCAGACGGCTATCGGTTCGGGTGCTTTTCGAAGCGATCTGTTTTATCGCCTAAACGTGATCCCAATGGAGATTCCTCCCCTTCGCCAACGAAAGGAGGACATTCCGATGCTGATCGAGTACTTCATTGACCGCTATTCAAGAAAAGCCGGGAAGAGAATCAAGACCATAGAAAAGAAAACTCTGGAACTGTTGCAATCGTATTCCTGGCCGGGGAATGTCCGCGAACTCCAGAACATTATTGAGCGGTCGGTTGTATTGAGTGAAACGGAGACGTTCTCGGTGGACGAGAGTTGGTTCTCACGGCGGCCATCGCACCTCAGTTCGGCGACGAGTCAGCTTTCTGAAAGAATCGTTGCCCAAGAGAAAGAGATAATTGAAGCCGCCCTGGCTGAAAGCAAAGGCAGAGTATCCGGGCCATCAGGTGCCGCGTCCAAACTTGGTATACCGCAATCAACCCTGGACTCCAAGATCAGGTCGCTGAAAATTAACAAGCAGAACTTCAAAGCTTAACCGATCTAATTTCCCCGACCGTTTCGCGATACTTTCCGGGTTTTCGGAAATTTCCGAGATCTCGAAAATCTGCTTCATCCCAAATTCAATTTGTTTCAACGATTTAGTGTTGGCATTTGCTTTGCATCCGCTATTTGCGAAGAAGGCAGCTGTGACATTGAGGATCGAAAGATCGTCAGAAGCGGAGTTAGTGGTTCTTACTCTGACCGGACGGATGGAGATCCAGGATGTGGCAGAGTTGCAACGTGTTCTGAGCCAAGAACAGGGCAATCCGCGCATCGTGCTCGACTTGCGCGACATAGTTCTGGTCGATCGGAATGCAGTGAAGTTCTTGGAGAATTGCGAGGCGGCCGGGATCAAATTGCAAAACTGCCCACCTTACATACGCGCGTGGATTGGCAAGGAAGAAAAAAATCGCCCGTAGGGAGTGGGAAGGGTGTTTGCGATATGGGGGACGCGAAGGAGCAGGAGCGGTTCGAAGCGTTTCGAAGATGCTTAGGGTATCGAACTCAAATGATCCGAATGGATCTTCAACACAAAGGAGAACGGTCATGAAAAAGCCTTACCGTATTGCTTTGCTCACAGTCGCGCTGATCGCTGCGATTCTGCTGCTGGAGAGGAGTGTTAAAGTTGCTGCTGCGGCCGCGCCGACTGGCATCAAGAACGTGGTCCTCGTGCATGGCGCATTTGCCGACGGCTCCGGCTGGGACGCCGTCGCCAAGATCCTTGAGAAGGATGGCTACACGGTATCGGTAGCGCAGCCCCCCGAGACCTCGTACGCCGACGACGTAAAGTACACGAAGGCCGCCATCGACGCCACGGGCGGACCGGTCGTCCTGGTCGGCCATAGCTACGGCGGGTCCATTATCACCGAGGCTGGCAATAATCCAAACGTTGCGGCACTGGTCTACATCGCGGCATTTGCGCTTGATGAAGGTGAGAGCTGTGCGTCGATCGAAACGGCCGTGCCGCAAGCCTCCAAGGCGTTCAAGGCGGATAGCAACGGGAACTGGTGGATAGAACAGGACCACTTCGTGGCCGACTTCGCCGCGGATATTCCCCCAGCCCAGGCGCATTTCATGGCTATAGCGCAGGTGCCGATCTCCACCGATTCATTCACCCACAAGGTCACGAATCCCGCATGGAAGAACAAGCCGACATGGTACATGGTGGCCAGTTCAGACCGCTCGATAAATCCGATACAGGAACGCATGATGGCCAAGCGCGCCAATGCCAAGACGGTCGAAGTGAACTCCAGCCATGTGGCCTACATGTCTCATCCGAAGGAAGCAACCAAGCTCATCGAAGAGGCTGCTTCCTCCGCGCACGCCAACTAGCAGTCGGTAAATGTTTACGTTGCAAGTGAAATGTGCGTCCCCCGCGCGAAGCAAGAGCGATTTGACGCGGAGGCGCACAAGATTGAAATCGAAAATCAAATGATCCGTCTGGATCTCTACTGCAAAGGAGAATAATCGTGAGTCAGCATATTAAGAATGTAGTTCTGGTGCATGGAGCTTTCGCGGATGGCTCGGGCTGGAAGAGGGTCGCGGACATCCTCAAGAATGATGGCTACAGAGTGTCGGTGGCACAGCCTCCCGAGACCTCGTACGCCGACGATCAAAAGTACACAAAGGCCGCCATCGATGCCATGGGCGGGCCGGTTGTGCTGGTCGGCCATAGTTATGGCGGGTCCATCATCACCGAGGCCGGAAATCATCCAAACGTTGCAGCACTGGTCTATATTGCTGCATTTGCTCTCGATGAAGGCGAGAGTTGTGCGTCGATCGAAACGGCGTTGCCGCAAGCATCGAAGGCGTTTAAAGCGGACAGCAATGGGCTTTGGTGGATCGACGAGGCCCACTTCGTCGCCGACTTCGCAGCGGACATTCCACGGGATGAAGCGGAGTTCATGGCAATAGCGCAGGTGCCGATCTCCACCGACTCGTTCACGCATCAGGTAAAGAATCCCGCGTGGAAGCACAAGCCCACCTGGTACATGGTGGCTAGCGAAGACCGATCGATCAATCCGGACCAGGAGCGCATGATGGCGAAGCGCGCGAAGGCAGAGACGGTCGAGGTGAAGTCGAGCCACGTGGCCTACATGTCTCATCCGAAGGAAGCAGCCAAGCTCATCGAAGCGGCTGCCACCTCCGAACGGATCAAGATAGCTGCCTGAGGAGTACACCATGAAAGATCACATCACCGTACAAGGGCAGGACGGCAAGTTTGCCGCCTATATCGCGCGGCCGGAGACAGTACCGGCTCCGGCCGTTGTCGTTCTGCAGGAGCTGTTCGGGGTGAACGCCGACATTCGCAAGCACTGCGATGAATTGGCGGAACAAGGTTACATCGCGCTCGCTCCAGACCTGTACTGGCGGCAGGAGCCAGGCGTCGACCTGAACGTCACCTCCCAAGCCGACTGGGACCACGGCCTTCGCCTCTATTCGGCTTATGACAGAGATGCTGGCGTAAGGGACATAAAGGACTCCATTGACGCAGCACGCAGTCTTCCGGAATGCAACGGTAAGGTTGCCCTGCTCGGCTATTGCCTCGGCGCGCTGATGGTCTTCATGACAGCCGTCCGGAACGACGGGATCGACGCCGCGGTCTGGTATCACGGCGCCGATACTGAGAAATATCTAGGAGAGGTCGATGGCCTTCATGCGCCCATTCTCATGCATCTAGCCGAGGAGGATGAGTTCATTTCTAAGGCTGCACAAGCGGAGATTAAAACGGCACTTACCAAGAAACCAAATGCGACGTTGTACAGCTATCCGGGACAGAGTCATGCTTTCTCCCGCCATAACGGGAAACACTACAACGCCGCCGCGGCTCACCTCGCCAACAGCCGGACAAGCGACTTTCTGAATCGCCAATTGCGGTAACTGCCGGACGCTCCGGAGGCAATCACATCCGGAAGTTCGGAGTTTGTCGCATCTGCTTGCGGGGACTGGCGCTAAAGGGCGAACTCCCTGGGGTCTTTGAAGTCGTCGTGGTAGAGAATCGTTGATCTGCTGGATGACTTTTCGGAGATCGCCTTCGTGTGTTCTGCGGGTTGCCCTTCGGGCATTGGCAAGACCATAGAAGAATCAATGTCGAACGGATCGACCAAAGTAATGAATGAAAGGAGCGGTGCAAAATGACCGTGCGAATCACAAAAACGTCGTTTAGCTGCGAACTCGTTACGATCCACTCGAAGAGGTCGTTTGCCGAGCTCATCAGCCGCATTGAGGCCACATTTCAGTACTACGACGCGAAGACTCTCCATGATCTGACAGCCGAAGGGGACACAGAAAAACTAGCGGCATACGTAAAGCAAGTAGGTGATTCGACCGAATTCGCGATCTTCTTCTCTCTCGACCAGGGTTCGACACAGCG
>DATGAD010000120.1:0-2715 GCA_035313725.1 Alloacidobacterium sp.
GCACGCTGGGTACATGGATTCCCATCGCGGTATTGCTAGGACTGGCAGCAATCTTTGCCGGCCGGTTTGGTTCTGCGACCAGCTTTTCTGCGGAGCACCTGGTTCCACATGCCGATCTGAAGAACGCCATCTTCTGGTCGACGATTTTCTTTGCTTTCGGCGGCGTTGAAACCGGCTCGTTCATGGGTGAAGAGATCAAGGACGCACGACGCACGATTCCGCGCGCGCTCGTGATCGCGGGAGTTTTGGTTGTGGCCTGTTACATCGCCGGGACGATCGCAATGTTGATTGCTCTGCCCAATACTGCCATCAGTGGTGTTGGGGGGTTTGTGAGCGCGATCTCCCTGATGTGTACCAAACTAAATCTCGGATGGCTCATTGCCCCTGTTGCATTACTGGTCGTATTCAACAGTGTCGGCAGTGCAGGCGCATATCTTTCTTCGACATCGCGGCTCCCATTCGTAGCCGGCATTGATCGTTATCTGCCGCCGATCTTTGGAGATGTGCATCCACGGTGGCGCACTCCGTGGATCGCCATCGGCGCTTACGGCATCGTCGGAATGCTGTGCGCGCTCCTCAGCCAGGCAGGAAGCACCGTACGCGGTGCATACGACATCCTAGTGAGCATGTCGATCATCACCTACTTCATTCCTTTTGCCTTTCTTTTTGCTTCCATGATTCGGCTGCAACGCGAGCCGGTTGTTGAGGGCACGATCCGAATTCCGGGAGGCAGGCCCGTCGTAATTGTCCTGGCCTCCATGGGCATGCTGACAACATTGATGACGATTGCTTTATCCGTCATTCCGCCGGACGAAGAGCCGAACAAGCCGCTTGCTATAGTGAAAGTGATCGGCTCAACCCTCTTTCTGGTGGGCGCGGGAGTAGCAGTCTACGTCGCGTCGAATCGTCGATTACGGAAGTCTAAGGCGCTTTCTCCAGTCGGAAAGCTGTAGCCTGAAAATCGCCATCCAGATTCAGATCCACGCCATGACCCATCCAGTAGGCGCCGCTTTCTACTTCCGGCAGTGTGCCGCCGGGCTTTTCAGTGATCCAGTGAAGCTTGTAGTGCGCATCTCTATTGAGCCCACGCAGGAACAGGCGTGGATAGGGATATCCAAACTGGCTGGAGTGTAGGAAGGCAAAGACCGCAGCTTGACTGCCGTCTGCGGCAACCGATTCTGTCGCGGATTGCTCGCTCCCGTTCGCAGGTGAAATAAGGCGATAGAGCGCCCCATGCTGCACGGTTTCGCGAATCTCTTTGTACTCGGCGATCAGATGCTTCGCAGTTACAAAGTCGGCGTCAGTCCAGTGGTTCAGGTTCGATCCCACCCCAAGCGACCCTTGCATCGACGAAAGGAAGCGATACTCCGTAGATCTGGGGCTGTGATTCGCTCCGCTCGGCGACTCCGTAACCCACGCCATCATCACGCCCGGGGTGTAGGCATAGGTGAATCCATCCTGGATCGAGAGACGATCGAAGGGATCGGTGTTGTCGGAGGTCCACACTTCGTCGGTGTATCGCATAATTCCGAGATCGACGCGCCCGCCGCCGCCCGAGCACGATTCGATTTCAACCTTGGGATGTTTCTCGCGCAGTTCCCGCAAAATCGAGTACAGGTTGTCGATGTACTTTACATAGACTTTCTTCTGTTCGTCAGGAGCAACTGCTGGCCACCCCGGTTCTGACCAGTTGCGGTTGTAGTCCCACTTGAGGAACGCAATGTCATTCTCGCTTAACAACTTGTCGAGGAACCCAAAGACATAGTCACGCACATCCTGCCGTGCAAGATTCAGCAACAATTGATTGCGGCCTTCGGTGCGCGGGCGCCCGGTGAAATTCAAAACCCAGTCGGGATGATTGCGATAAAGATCGCTGTTGGGGTTGACCATCTCTGGCTCAACCCACAGGCCAAAATCCATCCCCAGCGCGTGCACTTTGTCGATGAGCGGCTTCAAGCCATTCGGAAATTTTTCCTTGTTCACGTACCAGTCGCCAAGGCCGGCGTGGTCGTCCTTACGCTGTCCAAACCAGCCGTCGTCCATGACAAAGCGTTCTACGCCGATCTTTGCCGCTTTCTCAGCGAGTTCTTCCTGCCCCTGTTCGGTTACGTTGAATTCCGTTGCTTCCCATGAGTTGTAAAGGACGGGCCGCGGGCGCGGCTTCGGAGCCTGTGGCAAAATCCTGGTGTTTTCGAATCGATGTAAGAGCCGCGAAGCCTCGCCGATACCGTGATGCGAATAGCCCCCATAGAAGACCGGAGTTTCGAGCTGTTCATTCGGCGCGAGCTTATACCCAAAATCAAAGGGATTGTAGCCGCCGGTAATTCTCACATTACGCAGCGTGTCCTGTTCGACGGTGATGCGCCACGAGCCGCTCCACGCGAGCGCTCCGAACCACACTTCACCCGAGTCCTGATCGCCGCTGTTGCCGCGCTCGATGGCGAACCATGGATTGTTCTGGTGTCCCGTCGATCCGCGTCGGCTCTCGATCAGGCGTGTGCCGGGGCGAACAGCCTCATGCTGCACATTCATCTCTCCAGCCCACCGCCCGGTCAGATAGTAGAGCCAGTAGTCAGTGCCCTGCGGCAGCGACCACGCGGCTGCCGCGGCCTGCTCGATGAGCACAGCTTCCTTCGTCTTATTCGTAATAACGGCAGAGCGACCAAGCACCCCGGTCTCAGGGTCAATCTGGTATTTCAGATCAACCATGACGTC
>DATGAD010000121.1:0-4140 GCA_035313725.1 Alloacidobacterium sp.
CCGCCTCCCACCATCCGCCGAAGCTGAAGAACGCATTCACCGTAGCCCCCGCAATCGCGCCAAACAGCGCTTCAGAGCCAGGTCGCCGCGTGGCCAGCGGCAAAAGATTCGTCGTCGAAGCGTGCCCCGACACAAACGCCCACGCCACAAGCGCAAACAACACAGCAATTTTCAGCAGATTCGCCGTAGCCATAAGCCGGCTGCTAAGGCGCGTGCCCGCATAGTTGATGACGCCAAGACACACCAGAATCACCGCAGGCAGAAACGTAACAGCGCGTGGTGAAATCGAGACAATCGACTGCACATACGGCATAGCGCCCACTGACAGCGCCGCAGCCAGCCCGGGATCGATCACCGCGGCCGACATCCACCCGTAAAGAAACGCGACCCGCCCGCCATATCCTTCGCGCAGATAGACGTACTCACCGCCAGCGTGAGGAAACCGCACCGCCAGTTCCGAATAGCAAAGCGCCCCGCAGATGGCGATCAGCGCCATCCCGCACCACACCGCAGCCAGTAGCGAGGGTGATCCGAGCGACTTCGCCATCGCCGCCGGCGTCAGGAAGATGCCCAATGCAATCGACTGCCCCGTCACCACAGCAACGGCGGAAGCCAACCCCATTTGTCTACCTAGTTTTGTTTGCGCAGGTAGCTCCATTCGAATGCCATCCTACGCGGAAAGGCATGACGCAGGCATCCCCCAAAAGTTTGAGAGCTGGATTGTTACAGGAAAAACTTACTCGTACCGCAGCGCTTCAATCGGATTCAGATTCGCCGCCTTGATCGCCGGAATCATACCGCTCACCATCCCAACGACAATCAGAATCCCTGTAGCGACAATCACGATCGTCGGCGAAATCAGCAGCTGGATATCCGCGGCCTCCGCATTCGAAGCCAGTGCGCTGTAAAACGTAATGCGCCCCACGCCAATCGACACAGCATAAGCCAGCACAATACCGATCGCACCTCCCACCCCGGTAATCACCAGCGCCTCGGCAAGAAACTGGATCAGGATATGGCGCTTGCGCGCGCCCAGCGCCTTCTCAATGCCAATCTCGCGTGTGCGCTGCTGCACGGCCACCAGCATGATATTCATCAGCCCGATGCCGGCAATTCCTAAGGTCAATCCGCCAATAAACAGCAGCAGTACCTGCAGCGCGAGCGTGAGCATACGGAACTGCTTCAACTGCTCCATCAAATTTGCAACGTAGATGGCATTATGGTCCGACGGCCGGAAATTGTGCGCCGCTGCCAGTGTGTTGCGAATCGCCTGCTCCACCACCATGTGGTTGCCGGTGTAGTTCAGCCAGATGCCGTCCAGATATTTCAGGTCCTTGATGTCGCCCATGGTGTTGAAGGGCACATAAATCTGCCTGTTGTCGTCACTATCGCCCTCCTGCATCTTCGGTTTTAGAACGCCGATGACGGTAAAGCTTATGCCATTTAGCCGGATGCGTTGCCCGATCGCATATTCGCCGGAAAAAAGCTTCGTCTTCGCCTCCGACCCGATCACGGCAGCATGGCTGCGCTGCTGATCGTCCAGATCGGTAAAGAACCTGCCGGTATCAATATCGAGCTTGAGAATATTTTGGATATCGGGGCGATACCCGGTGACCGTCCATGTGTAGGTGTGCAGGTCGTTCGCAACCGGAACATCTTTGCTGATCATCGGCGAGATGTGCTGCAGATTTGGCACCATCATCCACAAGCGGTCCACATCTTCCTGCGTAAACCGCACCTGCACTCCCGCCTTCGTGCCGCCAGCCTGCTCACTGGTGCGCCCCGGGAAAACACCGATCAGTTGCGTGCCAAACTGCGCAAAGATCGCCTCGATGGCCCGCCCGAATCCTGCGCCATACGCCAGCAGCAAAACTACAGTGGCAATGCCCCAGGCCATGCCGACAACCGTAATCGCCGTACGGCGACGGTTGTAAACCATCGCTTCGTAAGCCTGTCCCCATAGATCGCGCAGCATGTTGACTCCTTATTCGCGCCGCAGCGCTTCTACAGGTTCAAGCGCCGCAGCCTTGCCAGCCGGATACAAGCCCGCGACAATTCCGCTCACGCTAAGCGAAATAAGGGCGAGCGCCGCCGACCACGGTACCAGCCTGGGAGGATCGAAGCCCGGCATGCTGTTTCCCAAAGCGCTCTGGAGCACAAACATCAAAAGAGCTGCCCCGCCAATCCCAATCAGTCCGCTGACCCCGGTCAGCAGCAGCCCTTCAAGAAAAAACTGTGTCAGGATACTCCGCGAAGTCGCGCCCAGCGCCTTACGCAGTCCGATTTCGCGCGTCCGCTCGCTCACCGACACCAGCATGATGTTAATAATGCCGACAGCGCCCAGCGCCAGCGTCACGATACCCACGCCGCCGAGGAAGATATCCATTGCGGTCCAGATCTTCCCCACCATCTGTTCTTCCTTGATCGTGTCCCACTCGTTGAAGGCATCTTTGGAATTGAAATCGAAGCCATGCCGCCGCGCGACAATTTCATGCACCTGCTGCGTCGCCCCAGCATTCTCGCCGCGAATCCGTGGCTGATACTGAATCGAAGTCACCGAATCGGCGGGAATGTTTTCGCCCTTCAGCGGAAACATCTCCAGCATGGTGGAAAGCGGAATATAAATTTTCTGGTTATCGTTGTCGTTGTTGCCGCGGCCGGTCTTGTCTGCAATACCAATCACCTGGAAGCGTGAGCCATTCAGAAGCACTGTCTCGCCCAGCGCCGGACGCCCCGGAAACAACAGCCGTGCGCTCTTCTCGCCCAGTACAATCACGCGCCGCCGGTCGCGCATGTCAGCATCGTTCAGAAAACGCCCTTCCTTGATTGGCATAAAACGAATGCCGCTATAGTTCGGCTCGCAGCCAATGGCCTGCCCGCCCGCGCTCTCATAGGCGCTCTGCTGCTTGATGTCGTTGCGGTTGATAAACGCCGTGGCATTGCGCACTTCAGAAGCCTGCGTCCGAATCGCATCCGCGTCGGAAAGCGTCAGGTTATAAGGCCGCATCCCCGTGTGCTGGTTCGACACCGCCGGAATCGTCCCGCCCCACATCATGATCAGGTCGTTGCCAAGCGTCGCCAGCTGCCGCCGCTGGCCTGAGCGAAACCCTTCGCCCACGCTGATCAGCAGCAGCATCGAGCCAACGCCCCAGGCAATGCCGAACATGGTCAGGAACGAGCGCAGCTTGTTCGCCCAGATGGCGCGGAAAACCTGCCCGAAGATATCGCCGACGTTCTGCATCCTATAGCAGGGAATACGTTGCCGTCCGCTCCGCGGTTCCCCGGCATTTAGACGAGTTGGAAAGAAAATAAGCTCGAAATTCGGACGCTGCTCGTCACAAACGGGGCAGGAAAAACCCGACACCTATCACCCGTCAGAGAAAAGGTGTCCAATGGACGAAAGACCGCAATCGTGCGCTCTGGCAGAGCTTTTCCTTATTTGCCTTGCAAAGACGAAACGACTGTCTCCACGCTCGGCTGCGCGTTCCTCAGATAGTCGCTCACGCGCTTGCGCTCTTCCGGTGTCAGCGTCTGCGCCAGTGCCAGCACGCGGCGCAGTGTAACGGTAACGTCGTCAACATAGTTCATCAATCGAATGGCTTCGCCGGAAAGGGGCATCGGTTCCTCGTCGTTCAGAGTTTCTGTTCCTATTGTCTGCGCGACACACAGCTTTCGTAAAGTCGGCCGCTGAGAACTGGTGCGTTCATTCCTGCATCTAAAGGCAGGTATAACAACGAAATCTCCCATGGAATTAAAAGAATGCATTGATCGTGTGGTGCACACTGACGCGCGCGCGCCCATATCGACATATCGCGTGCAGATGCACGCACAATTCACTTTCGCCGACGCGCAGAAGATTCTCCCCTATCTCAAACAGCTTGGGATCGGCGACCTGTACAGCTCTCCGATTTTTGAGGCCCGTCCCGGAAGCCAGCACGGCTACGACATTATTCGCCACGACCGCCTGAATCCGGAGCTTGGTGGCGAGGCTGGCTTCCAACAGCTATCCACAGCGCTCAACGAAGCAAAGATGGGTCTGCTACTCGATATCGTGCCCAACCACATGGGCATTGGCAATGACTCGCTGTGGTGGCAGGACGTGCTCGAAAACGGACGCGCCTCGGAACACGCCACCTTCTT
>DATGAD010000122.1:0-4838 GCA_035313725.1 Alloacidobacterium sp.
TGCTGAAGACACAAGCACTGCTCGACGGACTGCGCGCGCACGGCTTCGACGCAGCCTTCGGCGGAGCGCGCCGCGATGAAGAGCGCTCGCGGGCGAAGGAGCGCATCTTCTCATTCCGCGACAACGCAGGACAATGGGACCCGAAGAACCAGCGCCCCGAACTCTGGAACCTCTATAACGGCCGCATCGGCCCCGGCGAAAGCATCCGCGTCTTCCCGCTCTCCAACTGGACAGAACTCGACATCTGGCACTACATCCATCTTGAAAAAATCCCGATCGTGCCGCTCTACTTCGCGAAAGAGCGCCGCATGCTTGTGCGCGGCGACAGCCTCATCCCCATCGAGCAGCCCTTCGTCAAAGGCCTGCCCGGCGAAGAGCAGTGGGTGCGCTGCCGTTTGCGCTCGCTCGGCTGCAGTCCCTGCACCGGAGCGATCCGCTCCGATGCTGACACAGTGCCGAAGATCATTGCCGAGCTGGTCTCGTTCCGCTCCTCTGAGCGCGCGAATCGCATCATCGACCATGACCAGGACGGCTCCATGGAAATCAAGAAGCGCGAGGGCTACTTCTGATGCCGCAGGAATTTTCAGTGCTCGACGAAGTACCTGAAACAACAGAGCCGTTTGAAATAGAGGACTTCCTCGCTGCCGAGCAGCAGAAGGACTTGCTGCGCTTCACAACAGCAGGCAGCGTCGATGACGGCAAGTCCACGCTCATCGGCCGCCTGCTCTACGATTCGCGCAGCGTTTACGAAGATCAGATCAAGGCCGTCACGCGCAGCCACTCCGGCGATGCTTCATCGATAGACTTCGCGCAGCTCACCGATGGCCTCCGCGCCGAGCGCGAGCAGGGAATCACCATCGACGTCGCCTACCGCTTCTTCGCAACGGCGAAGCGCAAGTTCATCATCGCCGACACGCCCGGGCACGAACAGTACACGCGCAATATGGTCACCGGTGCATCCACAGCAGACCTGGCCATCGTCCTCGTCGATGCGCGCAAAGGCATCCTCACGCAATCGCGTCGTCATGCATTCATCGCATCGCTGCTCGGTATTCGCCACGTCGTTGCCGCTATCAACAAAATGGACCTTGTCGATTTTTCAGAAGAAGTCTTCGCGCAACATCGGCGCGACTTGTTCGCACTCGCAGAAAAGGTCGAAATCCCAGATCTCCTCTGCATCCCCATCAGCGCACTTGACGGAGACAATGTCGTAACACGCAGCGACCGCACCTCTTGGTACGATGGCCCGACGCTGCTCGAACATCTCGAATCGGTCCGCATCGCCGAGCAACTTCCACAAGCGCCCTTCCGCTTGCCAGTACAGCGAGTCATTCGTCCGCACCAGCATTTTCGGGGATTCGCCGGTCAGATTGCATCCGGCACCATCAAGCCGGGAGATACGATCGTCGCTCTGCCCTCAGGGCAGACCAGCCGAGTCCAGTCCATCCATACCTTCGACGGAGAGCTCGAAAGCGCATTCGCTCCGCAATCGATCACACTCACCCTCGAGGATGAAATCGACATCAGCCGCGGCGACTTGATCGCGCATAAGGCAAACACACCTGCAAGCGTGTCGGAATTTGACTCATCGCTTGTATGGCTCCACGCCGAGCCATTCGCAGCAAACAAGACCTATTTGTTGAAACACGCGTCGCAAACAGTCAAAGCGCAACTAAGTGTGACGCAGCGCCTCAACATAGAAACGCTGGAGCAGCAAGCCGCGCAAACTCTCGCCTTGAACGAAATCGGCGCAGTCCGCGTAAGGACAAGCCGCCCTCTCATCGTCGATCCTTACCGCGACAACCGCATCACCGGAAGCTTCATCCTCATCGATCCCGCAAACAACGCAACGGTTGGCGCAGGAATGGTGCGTCGTGTCTCGCAGTCATTCGAAGGGCAGAACACGAAGAGCGCCGCCGTGCTTCTCGTGCCGCAACCAGAATTTGTCACTGCTCTGGAAAAAGAGTTGCTGGCCTCAGGCGAAGACTTCGTCACCACCCACATCCAAAAATCGGAGATATGGCGCACGCTTCTCCACGCAAATTTGATTGTTCTCGTTCACGCACCGGACCACTCGCAAATAGAAATCGTGACCCTCGACGAAACCGGAGAATTCAACAGGCAATCCCTGCCACAATGCCATCCCAAAGACATTTTGCAAAAGGTCAAGCAGATGAGGAAAGGAGCCGATCAGGATGACCGTCAGTTCTGAACCCATCACCGGCCTTGTACCCGGACTGGAAGAAAAGATCGCAGCAGCGCAGGCGCTCATCGCGGCACACGTGAAAGGCGGATCGACCGAATGCGTCACCTGCAGCTTTCAGGCCGAAGACATGATCGTATTGCAGATCGTGCGCGACCTTCATCCCAATGTGCCCGTACTATTTCTTGACACCGGCTATCATTTCGCGGAAACCTACGCCTACCGCGACGAGATGGCAGCCGCATGGAATCTGAACGTCATCAATCTCACGCCACACCAGAGCGTGCCCGAGCAGGAAGCACAATTCGGCATCCTGAATCAAACCGCGCCCGACCAGTGCTGCAAGCTGCGCAAAGTAGAGCCGCTCTTTGCCGCACTTGCTAACTACGAGATCTGGTTCACAGGCATGCGCCGCGAGCAGGCAAAAAGCCGCGCTCAACTTCAGGCGCTCGATCACTTCACACTCCCTGGTGGCAAGCAGCTGCTGAAGATCAGCCCACTTGCCGACTGGACGACGCGCGATGTCTGGTACTACGCGCTTGAGCACGGCATCCCGCTCCTCCCGCTGTATGACAAAGGTTACTCAAGCATCGGATGCGAGCCGTGCACAAGCCTGCCGTCAGACCCGAATGACCCGCGCTCAGGCCGTTGGTCCGGCCGCAAACAGGAATGCGGCATTCACATTCAGGCGCAATAGAAAGTCAGGATCATGGAACTGGCTATCGGATTTTTCATCGCGTTCGCCATTGCAGTCACCGGAGTCGGCGCCGGCACCATCACCGCGCCGATTCTCGTACTCTGCCTGCATCTTCCACTACCACTTGCCGTTGGAACAGCCCTGGTCTACTCCGCCATCGTGAAACTCATCGTCGTCCCCATTCAGATGTGGCGCAAACAAGTCGCCTACCGTGCGGTGGGATACATGCTGCTCGGCGGCCTTCCCGGCGTTTTGATCGGAGTATGGCTCTTCCGCCGTGTCGTGCAGCATGGACACGAAAACATCCTCTACGCCGCGCTCGGTAGCATCATCGTCGTCAGCTCCGGCTGGCACCTGTACCGGACCTTCAGTAAAAAAAATACGCCGCACGCAGAACACAATCATCCGAAATGGCTCGCGATACTCATGCTGCCCATCGGCGCGGAGGTCGGATTCTCATCCTCAGGTGCAGGCGCTCTCGGCACCATCGCGCTGCTCGGCCTCACCACCCTCAGTGCATCGCAAATCGTGGGAACAGACCTCGCCTTCGGCTTCTGCCTCTCGCTGGTCGGCGGCGGACTGCACCTCCTGAGCCAGAGTCTCGACACTACATTGTTGTTGAAGCTTCTCGCGGGCGGCTTCTTCGGAGCGATTGCTGGAAGCGCTCTTGCACCAAAGCTCCCCAACCAGAAGCTACGGCTGGTTTTGACCGCATGGCTTCTCATGATCGGCGTACAGTTCTGCTATCAGGCAGTCCGTTTCCAGGCTGAAGCGCAATCACATGAAAAGCGCGTTGCCACTGCAGCAGGCATACAGCGCGCCCAATTGCATCCCCTCAAAATCACGAAACAATAGCCCACACGCCGCTTTCTTCTGCATACTGAATCAGTGAAACGGAGAAAGCTCACCTTGAAGAAATCCGCCTTCCCCCTGCTCGCCGCAGTCATCCTTACACTCGGAATGAGCACGCAAGCTCAAAACGCCTCCGACATCAAGCCATCACCACAGCAAACAGCATGGCAGGACCTCGAATTTGGCGTCATCATCCACTTCGGCACCAACACGTTTCTCGATCGCGAATGGGGCGACGGCACTGCCGACCCAAAAGTCTTCAACCCGTCCAGCGTCGATACCGATCAATGGATGAAGGCCGTAAAATCTGCAGGAGCAAAGTACGCCGTGCTCGTCGCGAAGCATCATGACGGCTTTACCCTCTGGCCCAGCGAACAAACCGAATACGGCGTCAA
This sequence comes from Alloacidobacterium sp., assembly GCA_035313725.1. GTDB lineage: Bacteria > Acidobacteriota > Terriglobia > Terriglobales > Acidobacteriaceae > Alloacidobacterium. The sequence continues at coordinate 4,148 of DATGAD010000122.1, forward strand.
AAGCAGCCCATGGATGAACGGCAAAGGCAATCTCGTGCGCATGGCATCGGATTCCGCACGTGTCAACGGGCTGAAATTCGGCGTCTACCTCTCGCCATGGGACCGCCATGAGCCGAAATACAAAGACCCAAAAGCCTACGACGAGTACTACTTGAAGCAACTCGACGAGCTATCCACCAACTACGGCAACCTCGTCGAATTCTGGCTCGACGGAGCCGGCAGCGCCGGCCGCAAATACGACTTCGAAAGCATCATCAACGAACTGCGCACCTACCAGCCCAACACGATGGTCTTCGCCGACGTCGCTCTCTTCCAATACGCAGACCTGCGCTGGGTAGGCACCGAGAGCGGAACCATCTCCTACGAAAACTGGAACGTCATCGACCGCACCGGCTATCTCCGCTGGCGTCCCATCGAAGCCGACACGCCTCTGCACAAGCTCCACTGGTTCTGGCATCCGAATGACGAAAGTACGCTGAAGAGCGTCAGTGAATTGATCGAGGTCTACAGCAACACCGTAGGCCACGGCGGACAGCTCATGTTAGGCATCGCACCCGACAACACTGGCCGTCTGCCCGAAGCCGATGTCAAGCGGCTCAAGGAATTCGGCGACGCCATCCAGAAGCTCTACAGCCACAACCTCATCGTTGAAGAACACGCCACACCCGCATCCTCCGACGAATACGCGGCA
>DATGAD010000123.1:0-2575 GCA_035313725.1 Alloacidobacterium sp.
GGTCCGTCGTTCGGATGTTCTCTGATTACGCGTTCACAGCCACTTTCTACGCAACTTCCTTTCGGTTGAGCATTGACTGATGATTCTTTTGATAGGCTCCTGGGCGACAATTCACAATTTTTTTGAACGCGACACTAAATGCGCTTTCTGATTCGTACCCGACGGCGCTTGCAACTGTAGATACATTCTGACCGCCGGCTTCAAGAAGTTCACAGGCAATCTGTATTCTCCAGTTGGCCAAATAATCCATTGGCGGAATGCCAACCTCTTTCTTGAAATTCAAAGCGAATCCAGATCGAGACATCCCGGCGACTTCCGCCAGTTTCTCGAGTGACCAATCCATCTGATAGTCCGAATGGACGGCCTCAATTGCTTTCGAAAGTTTCGCGTCCGAGAGAGCGATGAGCCAGTTCTTTTCGCTTTTTTCTGAGGAGAGGTAAATGCGGAATATCTGCAAAAGCATGATGGGCGCTAAATGATTCAAGATCAGAGATCGCCCTATGTTTCTACTAAAGAACTCAGTCCCGAATCTCTCGAGGCTCCATCTGAGAATTGCAGCTTGATCTGAATGCGCGGGGATGTGTATTGCTCTGGGTAAATGAGCGAACAAGATGCGAGGAAGATGTCCATCGAACTGAAATTGAGTTCCAATTCCGAAATACTCTCCGCCTCCATTTACGGTCATCACCCCGTTTTTACTATTTTTGAGAAGAGACTCGAGACTAACGCTTCGCTTAATGAATAGATTCTTCGCTACGACGCAACTTGTTCCGTTAATCGTTAGGAAGCAATCGCCCGCCTTTAGGTGGTAATTCGATTTACTCCCTTTCAGAGAAACCCAGCACTCCCCTCTGACGATTTGATTGAGCTTAAAGCCCTGATGCTCGGGAATTTCGATTGCCCAATTTCCTCCAGCATCCACCGCTCCAGCAGCGGAAGTCTTGAGTTTCATTTTCATTAGCGTGGCGGACAATATATCAATGGGCGTATCGTTTATCATAAATTAGACTATTAAGCATAAATGTGGGACTTTCAAGCATGGATCATCCAGATCTCATGTATTAAAAATAATACCCAGAGGCCTGCAGTCTGTTTTAACCACAGAAAGTTTTGGCGGCCTCTGGTGGGAGCACGATGAACGTTTTTGTCACAGGAGCCACGGGATTCATTGGCACGGCAGTCGTGCAGGAACTTTTGCAGGCCGGCCATCGGGTGACTGGTTTGGCCCGTAGTGATCAGGGAGCCGGCCAGCTGCAGGCCGCCGGAGCCAGCGTTCACCGAGGAACATTGGACGATCTCTCCTCCCTGAAGGCCGCGGCTGCCGCTGCTGACGGAGTCGTCCACCTCGCCTTTGTCCACACCTTTCCCGGGTTCCTCTTTGCGCCCGGCAAGGATGCCAAAGCCATCGGCGCGCTGGGCTCGGTCCTCGCAGGGACAGGCAAACCGCTCGTGGTCGCCGGGGGGGTCCACGGCCTCCGGCCTGGCGAAATCTTGACCGAAGAATACATCCCCGACTATCGCAAAGTGCCTCGGAAGTCTGAACAGGCCGTCTTGGCTTGGGCCGACCGAGGGGTGAGGGCCTCGGTGATCCGGCTGCCGCCTTCAGTTCACGGAGACGGTGACAAAGGCTTCGTGGCTTGGCTCGTCGCTCGGGCCCGGAAGAATGAGGCTGCCGTTTTCGCCGATGACGGGCGGCAACGTTGGGCCGCCGTTCATCGGCTCGACGCCGCCCGACTTTTCCGGCTAGTCCTTGAGAGCGGGATCGCGGGCGGTATTTACAACGGGGTTGGAGAAGAGGGCCTGGCATTCGGCGACCTTGCTGCGGCTATCGGCAGGGGAGTCGGGGTCCCGGCAGTGTCGAAGTCATCGTGGGGTGCAGTCCGCTCCCTGGGTCTCCTTTTGGGACTGTTAGCTAGGATGGACTGCCCAGCCTCGAGCCGCCTGACTCAACAAGCGCTGAAGTGGTCCCCGACCCATCCTGGATTGCTGGAAGACCTTGACTCGGGCAGTTATTTCGGTGTCCCGCCATAGGCCCGCTGTCCCCACTGCGGGCGTCGCCTCCAAGCACTCTAACAGTTCGAGCGATCGCGCGTTTAGGGTGCCGCAAAGTGCGAAGCCCGCCACAAGAGCGATCACAACGCGAGCTGTTGGACTTCGGCGAAGATCTTTCATGACCTGTTCTGTGTCGTCAGCCGTTATGGGGCTCTTTTGATTCTGCCTGGATGCTGTTCGGTCTGCCAGCGCGTGCTTTCAACGTGCGTGTGAATGGACGGTTGCGGTTGTCGTTCGCGATTGTGGGGGACGTGGGAGCTGGGAGCTGAGCAAACAACGGCGCAATGCGATTAGGTAAATGATTCGTACGACGCAACCTCTGACGGTTAATTAGCCCTTTGTCTCAACCGACCGGCGTGAGACGTATAGATTTGCGGTGGACACTCCGACTAGATTCGCCGCGATCGGCCACGCTGACTTAGATTCATTTTCCCGGTGTCAGCAACAAGCCTCTAACAACTCGCTCGAACACTGCCTGATTGGCAAGAGACTTGGAAAGAATCATGGCGCCTTCTAGGGACGC
>DATGAD010000124.1:0-2809 GCA_035313725.1 Alloacidobacterium sp.
TCCGGGGAATGAGAAGAATCTTGATCTGGCGCAGGCGATTCGGCGCGCAGGTTGGGATGTGCTCTATTTCAACTATCGCGGGTCGTGGGGGACGCCGGGGGATTTTTCATTTACGCACTGCATGGAGGATGTTGCGTCGGCGCTGGCTTATTTGCGCGATCCCGCGAATGCGACACGGCTGCGGGTGGATGCGAAGCACATTGTGCTGATCGGGCACAGCATGGGCGGGTTCATGACCGAGTATGGCGCTGCACATGATGATGGCGTAATGGCGGCTGGATTGATTTCTGCGGCGAATTTTGGTGCGATGGCCTCAGCGGTGGTGGCGAGCGCAGGCGAGGGCGCGGCTCCGGCGCAGATGGGCGAGCATCTGGCGAAGGAGGGCATGGCTCCGTTGCATGGATGCACTCCGGAGGGACTGGGGCAGGAGGCGGTGACGCATCGGGTGGAGTGGGGCAACGAGACTTTAGCCAAGATGCTGGCGAAGCGACCGGTGCTGGTGATCAGTTCGGATGATGGGCTTGCCGGGCAGGATAAGGCGTTTGCCGATGATCTGCTTAAAGATGGAAATATGCAGGTGACGGAAGTGCACCTGGCGACGGACCATGCTTATTCTGACCGGCGTATTGCTTTGGAGACGGCTGTGCTGACGTGGCTGGCTGGTTTGCCCATGCACTAGATGGTGCTCTCCCACCCTTTCGCAAACTGCGCGAAAGGATGGGGCACCCGGGTTCGTGCTGAGCGATGCGAAAAACAGATCCTTCGCTCCGCTCAGGATGACAGCATTCATTTGGGGCAGAGCGCAGAGTTCGTTTTCAGGCCGTCACTGTCTCGGTTATTTTTGCCAGGTTGTCGAGGCAGCCGTTCCAGCCCTCGTTGTGCTTGGCTACGGCTTCTGCGTTCTGGAAGCCTTCGTGGGTGATGGTGATTTCTGTGCCGCCACTGGCTTCCTTGAATTCAACGGTGACCAATGTTTCGTAAGACGGGCTTTCTGAGCAGGGGGTCCAGGTGAAGGCGAGAAGCTCGTTGGGGATGATTTGCTTGTAAGTTCCCTCGACGTGGAGCATGTCTGATCCTTTGAGAACTTTGATGCTATAGGCCCCGCCGACTCGCAGATCCTGGGTAGCAGATGCCACAACCATGGGAGCAGGCGCGAACCACTTCTGCATCAATTCAGGTTTGGTCCAGGCCTCAAAAAGCTCGGACGGAGAGGCTTTGATGACGCGTTTGACTTGCAGGCTGAGAGGATCGCTCATTTCTTTTCTCCTTCAAAGTAGGTCTGGAGAGCATCGAGGCTGCGGTTCCAGAATTGTTCGTAGTAAGACAGCCACTCTTCGGCGGTCTTGAGGGCCTGGGCGTTAAGGCGCACGACCTGGAAGCTTCCTCGTTTTTCGCGATGGATGAGGTCGGCGGATTCGAGCACCTTGAGGTGTTTGGATACGGCGGCAAGCGAGACGCGATAGGGCTTTGCTATTTCTCCTACTGTTTTTTCCTTGATTGAGACGGCGCGGAGGATGGAGCGGCGTGTCGGGTCGGAGAGGGCGTGGAAGATGGAGTCCAGCTTTGCCGTTGAGTTAACCATTTGGTTGAATATTAGTCTCGATTTATTTATCTGTCAACCGTTTGGTTAAATGTTTTTAGGGATTGTTTTGGGGGATTGCTTTCCCACCCTATCGCAAACCGCGCGATAGGATGGGGCACCCTTTTTCGTGCTACTGCTTAGGAAAAGAAGATCCTTCCCCTTCACTGCGTTCAGGGTCAGGATGACATCGCATTTCTTAGGTGAATTGGGTCATGTTGATGTCTAACTTGTAGGTTTCGCCGTGGGACAGGAGTTCGTCCCAGGTTACTTCGCGTTTGGTATAGCCGGACATGCGGCCGAGCATGCAGCTGCGGGCGCTTTCTACGCCGGCGGCGATCTGGTTGTGGAGTTTTCCTGATGTGATGCTTTCGATGAAGCCTTTGTCTTTTTCCGAGTCGGCCTGGGCGAGGTTGTCGCTGAAGGCTCCGTTGGCGGCGAAGGAGCCCGTGGGCTGTGGTGTGTCACTGCCGGACCATGTCCATGGGTTGTCGCCGAGAATACGGAGTGGGCCTGAATAGGGTAGCTCGGCGATGCCCTTCGATCCGAAGATGCGTTCCGAGACGTCGAACCATTTGCCCGGGCAGAACTGCGTCGATGAGAAACTGACGCGCACGTCTTCAGGGTAGGTGTAGATGACCTGGTAGTTGTCCCATGTGTCGCCGGCATGGGTGATGACGCTGCGGCCTCCGGTAGCTACGGCTTTGATGGGGTGTGATTGGAGCGCCCAGTTACAGATGTCGATGACGTGGATGTTCTGTTCGAGGAGGATGTCGCCGGAGAGGTTGCGGTACCAGAGCCAGTTGCGGAGGCGCTGCTCGTCGGCGGAGGCGTTGGGGTAGTCGTGCTCGACGGCAGGCGGCGCGTTGTAGTGCGCGGAGATGCTGGCGATCTTGCCGAGCTCGCCTGAGTGGATACGGCGGACGATTTCGACGAAGGGCGGCGCGCTGCGGATCTGGAAGCCTACGTCGACGCTGACTTTTCCATCGGCTAGCTTGGCGATTTCGAGTGCCTGTTTGGTCTGCGCGATGTCGACACCGACGGGCTTTTCGCAGTAGGCGTGCTTGCCCCCTTTGACCATGGCTTCGAGATGTTGGACGTGGAAGAACGGCGGCGTTGAGATCTGGACCGCGTCCACGTCTTTTGAGGCGGCGAGTTCTTCAAAGGCTTTGTAGCCGCGGAACTGGTGCTCGGGGCCTGCGTAGCCTAGAGATTTGTTGAGATCGTCGA
>DATGAD010000125.1:0-3827 GCA_035313725.1 Alloacidobacterium sp.
GCACATTTCACACGATTCGAGATTATAGGAAGCACTCTTGGCAGAAATTAAGAATCCCAATCAGCAAGGCGGGCAGGACTCGAAGACTATTCTCGCGTTCACCTCCATTTTTCTTGTGATGTTTCTCGGTTTGCAGTTTCTAAAGCCGAAGAAGCCAGCAACACCCGCCCCTGAAACGCAGCAACAGGCATCGACCGCGAGCCCGACCCAGTCGGCGCTGCAGCCGCAGCCTTCCACCACTCCTGTTGCCGCTGACGCCGGAGCAAACACAACGCAAGCTGCGAGCGAGTCAACGACGGTTGTCGAGAATGAGCTGTATCGCATTACCTTTTCGAATCGCGGCGCGCAGGTTTCCTCATGGATTCTGAAGAAATATAAAGATGAGGAAGGCAAGCCGCTGGACCTTGTCAATCATGAGGCTGCGGCAAAATTCGGCTACCCGTTGTCGCTTTTCACCTATGATCAGGGCCTGACGAGCCGTCTACAGCAGGCGATGTTTGTGCCTTCTTCCACCGGGAACATTACCGCTCCGGGCACGCTGAGCTACGAATATTCGGGCGGTGGTTTGACCGTCCACAAGGCTTTCAAGTTCGATTCGAGCTACCTGATCCACGCCGAGGTCTCGGTGACTCAGAACGGCTCGCCGGTAGCAGCCTTGCTGGCGTGGCCATCAGGCTTTGGCGACCAGGACACACTGCCGCACTATGCGACAGGCGCCACGCTGGACACGGCCAGGGAAGGTAAGGCAGATCAGGCGGCTGTAAAGAAGGTTGTAGGTGGAGAGACGCTGCATGGGCCGTTCGATTGGGCGGGCGTCAGCGACCTCTACTTCACTGCCATTTTTCTTCCCGACTCGCCAAAGAATCTGGACCTGGTCAGCGTGCATAATACGCTCGCAATCCCCCAGAATATCAAAAAACCAGACCCGAACCACATGGAGCAGGCTCCTGTGATCGGCTCGGCAATGGGAACCGCAGGGCCGTATAGCGTGCGGCTCTTCGCCGGTCCGAAGGCCCTTGATGTGCTCGGCGCCGTTCCCACGAATGGTGGAGTGAGTCTTGAAAAGGTCGTAAGCTTCGGACTTTGGGGCGTAATCTCGAAGCCGCTCTTCGTGGTGCTAAAGTTCCTGCACGATCATGTCACCGGCGAGTGGGGCTGGGCGATTCTGATTCTCACCCTGATCCTGAACGTGGCGATGCTGCCGACGCGCTTCCAGATGATGAAATCGTCGCTCAAAATGCAGCGCATTCAGCCGCAGATGGACGCCGTCAAAGCCAAGTATGCGAAGTTCAAGGCCACCGACCCGCGCCGTCAGGAGATGAACAAGGAGATCTTCGACCTGCAGAAGCGCGAAGGCGTGAACATGTTCGGCGGCTGCATTCCCATGCTGATTCAGTGGCCGCTGCTCTTCGCTTTTTACCGCATGCTCTCGAATGTCATCGAGCTGCGCCAGGCTCACTGGCTGTGGCTGCCCGATCTTTCCGCCCCGGATCCGCTTCATATCCTGCCGATCTTCTTCATCGTGTCGATGTTCCTGGTGCAGTGGCTTACGCCGTCGCCCGGAGTCGACCCGGCGCAGCAGCGCATGATGGCCTTCACCATGCCAGCGGTCTTCGGCTTCATGACCTGGAATATCGGCTCAGGCCTTGCCCTCTACTGGGCGGGCAGCAACATTCTGGGTATCGTGCAACAGGTGTTGATGAATCGCACCAAAATGGGCCGGGAAGTGCGCGAGATTGCAGCGAAGAGAGCGTCAAAGCGCCTGGGGAAACCCGTAATTGCCGGACGAAGATAAGACTCTTTACGACAGTTACTAAGGTGCCCTGACCATTGGGCACCTTTTCTCTTTGGGGCGTGGACTCGTCTTGATTTGGATTTGTCACGACGGCAGGCACCAATGAGATACTAAGTTAATGCCCATTGACGATTATTCTGCTGCAGCTCAGAAGATTGCCGCATTCCTGAAAAACCTGACGACCCTTGGGGAACTCCGCTTGAAGTATCGGATCACTGCAGGCGCAGGCGCTGCCGATCCGGATGGATTGGAAGCACGGGAGATTTACGTGGAGCTGGCCGGCCCAGATGCATCGCTGCTGACGCAGAGAGGCGGAGAGCTGCTGCGATCGCTCGAACATGTGGCTGCGAAGATCATCCGGCTCGATGCGGAGGAGCACGACAAAGTCTCGTTCGACGCGCATAACTTCAAGGCCTTGCGCGCCCGCGAGTTGAAACTCGCAGCGGAGACCGCGGCCGAGAAAGTTCGAAGCACCGGTCAGCCATACAGCTTTGCTCCAATGAGTTCGCGTGAACGACGCATGCTGCACTTGGCCTTTCGCAGCTACGAGGACCTGGAGACGTCATCAAGCGGCGAGGGACTGCGACGGTTTGTCGTTGCTTATCCCAAGGGCCATGAACAGGCGAAGGCGCGTTCACGCAGATAGCCGTGCAAGCTGAGAACACAGTTTCCCTAAACGAAACGATCGTTGCTATTTCCACACCGCCTGGCCGGGGCGGCATCGGTATTGTGCGCTTGTCCGGACCTCGATCTCTCGACATCGCTCTGCCGCTGTTGAAACTGCGCGGCGATCTTGAACCTGCACGCGCGCGATTTGCAGAAATTGTCGATCCGGAAACGCAATCAAAATTAGACGAAGCAGTCGTTACCTATTTTGCGCGTCCAAATTCCTATACAGGCGAAGACATTGTCGAGATTGCAGCACACGGCTCTCCGGTTATTCTCGATCTGCTGGTGCGGCAATCGCTGGCTGCCGGCGCGAGGCTGGCGCATCCAGGCGAATTTACAGAACGCGCCTTCCTATCTGGACGCATCGACCTGACTCAAGCCGAGGCCGTGCGCGATCTGATTGAATCGCAGACGCTCTATCAGGCCCGTGTGGCAGCGCAGCAGTTGGGTGGAGCACTTTCGCGCAGAGTGAAGCCTATCAAACAGAGGCTGGTCGAGTTGATCGCTGTGCTTGAGGCGGGCATTGATTTTGCGGAAGACGATGTTGACGTTACGCCGGATGCAGAAATTACAGGCCGCATCGAATCTGTGGCCGGGCCCCTCGAAAAGCTTGCCCGCTCTTTTGAGCAAGGCCGTATTGTGCACTCTGGTCTGGCGCTTGCCATCGTAGGACGTCCCAACGTCGGCAAGTCATCACTGTTCAATCGTCTCGTTGAACGCGAGCGGGCTATCGTAACAGCGATGCCCGGTACGACACGAGATTTAGTAACGGAGAAAGTTGCAATTGGCGGAATACCGATTGAGCTGGTAGACACTGCCGGGCTGCGGGAAGCCGTCGACGAGGCCGAGTCGATCGGCATAAGGAAATCGCGAGAAGCTTTAGCCGATGCCGATTTGGTGTTAGTAGTCCTTGACGGCTCTGCGGCAATGCGAAGTGACGATGCGGAGTTGATCGCGTCGATCGCCGGGCGCCGGGCGTTGGTGGTGTACAACAAGTCCGATCTCAGTGACGAGTCATTACGATCGCAGTCGCCGACAGAAGACAACAGGACACGCGTGATCCGAACCTCAGCCTTAACTGGAGATGGAATCGATGATCTGCGTTCCGCAATTCTCGATCTCGTCCGAGGTTCTGGCTCGGGAAACGAGGATGGCATGTTGACGGATATCAGGCATCACCAGGCTGTTACCGCCGCACTGGAGAGCTTGGAAGCAGCAACGCAAGCGATAAGCAACCGGACGCCTCATGAAATGCTGCTGCTCGACCTTTATGCGGCACTCCGCCTGATGGATTTGCTCACCGGCGTAACAACTGCCGATGACATCCTGAATCTAATCTTCTCCACCTTCTGCATCGGAAAAT
>DATGAD010000126.1:0-4069 GCA_035313725.1 Alloacidobacterium sp.
AGTTGCGTTTTTCATCGCCAAGCGCATCCGTTCGAACGTTCGCGAATTGGAAGGCGCGCTGCGCAGGGTCGTCGCCACTTCAAATTTTACCGGCCGGCCCATCACGTTGGAGTTTGCGAAGGAGGCGCTGCGCGATCTGCTCGCTTTGCAGGAAAAATTGGTCACGATCGAAAATATTCAGAAAACCGTTGCGGAGTACTACAAAATCAGGATCGCCGACTTGCTGTCAAAACGCCGCAGCCGTTCGATAGCGAGGCCGCGACAAGTGGCCATGGCACTGGCCAAGGAATTGACCAATCACAGTCTGCCGGAGATCGGGGATGCATTTGGCGGCCGCGACCATACCACGGTGCTGCACGCCTGCAGGCGCATCAAAGAATTACGCGAGACCGAGCGTCGCATCGGGGAGGATTATTTGAACCTGTTGAGAACCTTGGCGGGTTAGGGTTGGATATGCTGTGGATACTTCTGTGGATAAAGATATCAACAACTCATCGACAGGTTGCGGGCAATAACAAGACAGGCGTAGCGCATGTTTATGAGTAACTTAAACTATTGATTCATATTGTGTTTTTTGCCTTATGCACTGAGAATTCGATGCTTCATAGTCATAGTAATAATCCCTTTTAAGAATCTAAATCTAAGACTGGCAAGACGGTGAGCCCATGAAATTGACGGCAGAACGCGAGAAATTATTGACCCCATTGCAGGCAGTGATCGGAGTGGTGGAACGCCGGCAAACCATGCCGGTGTTGGCAAATGTGCTGCTCGGGGTTCGCCAAGGACAACTGGCCATCACAGCGACGGATCTTGAAGTTGAGTTGGTGGCGGCCACGGGGATCGAGGTGCAGGATTCCGGTGATATCACTGTGCCAGGCCGTAAATTCCTGGACATTTTGCGGGCGCTGCCGGAAAAGCTTGCCGTCTCCTTCAGTTCCGAGGGCGACAAGGTGGTGATCAAGGCAGGACGCAGCCGCTTCAGCTTATCGACGCTGCCGGCCGCGGATTTTCCCGTGATCGACGACATCAACTCGCAACAGACCGTACAAATTCCGCGCAAGGAATTGCTGCGGCTGCTGGAGAAGACGCATTTCTCCATGGCACAGCAAGACGTGCGTTATTACTTGAACGGCATGCTGTTGGAAATCGAGGGGCAAGTGCTGCGCGCAGTGGCAACCGACGGTCACCGTTTGGCGCTGTGCGAAACCGCGTTGGCTGCCAAGGCCAAGAATTCGCAGCAAGTCATTGTGCCGCGCAAAGGGGTGTTGGAGCTGCAGCGCGTGCTCAACGATGAGGGCGTTACCGATGTGGCGATCGGCACTAATCACGTTCGCGCTCAGATCGGCGGCATTCGCTTCACTTCCAAGCTCATTGACGGTCGTTTCCCAGAGTATTCTCGTGTCATCCCAGCTGCGCCTGGCTCCGCCATCCGCGCGGATCGAGACGTTTTGCGCCAGGCGCTGCAGCGTACAGCGATACTTTCCAACGAGAAGTATCGAGGTATTCGCGTTACCGTAAAAAAGAACATGCTCACCGTGCAGGCTCACAATCCTGAGCAGGAAGAGGCCGAGGAGGAGATCGAAGTGGCCTATCAGGGCGGGGACCTGGAGGTGGGCTTCAACGTAAATTATCTGCTGGATGCGCTGGCGGCGATCGATGGCCAGGAGGTCGAATTGGGATTGACCGATAGCAACAGCAGCTGCCTGATCAGATCTCCCGGGAATTCCAGCGCGCGCTACGTCGTGATGCCGATGAGGCTATAAGCGGTGGCTTTGAGCCGGGTGCAGGTAACCGATTTCCGGTGCTTGCATTCGGTAGTGCTTGATCTCGATCCGGAGTTCACGCTCATCAGCGGACCCAATGCGTCCGGTAAAACATCCCTGCTCGAGGCGATGTACGTTTTGGGTCGTGGCCGATCATTCCGCACCCGTCGGCTGGAGCATCTCATTCGCCACGGCGCCGAGCGCTTCGTGGTTTTTGGGGAAGTGGATACCGCGATGCGCAGGGTTCCCATGGGCGTCGAGGGATCGCGAACGGGAGTTCGGGCACAAATAGATGGGGATAGGCCGGCCTCGCTGGCCGAGCTGGCACTGCAGCTGCCCGTGCAAATCATCGATCCAGAGGTCCATCACCTCATAGAAGAGGGACCTAGCCGTCGACGACGGTTTTTGGATTGGGGAGTGTTTCACGTGGAACCTATCTTTGTGGGGCACTGGCAGCGATACCAGCAGGCACTCAAGCAGCGCAATGCCGCGCTCAAATCGCGGCAGCCACGAGCCGTCGTATCGGTTTGGGACAGCGACCTGGCTCGGTCAGGCGAGTTGTTGAGCGCGGCCCGTACCCGCTATGTGGCGGCCCTCGGCGTGCCGGCACAGGCCATCGCCCGCAACCTGCTGGGTATGGACCTAGCCCTAAGCTACAGGACGGGCTGGACCAAGGACCAGGAGCTGGCCGAAGCGCTGCAAGCCAGCTGGCACCACGATCAGGAGTTCGGGGCCACACAGGTGGGGCCGCATCGGGCGGAACTCAGCATCCGATTGGATGGAACTCTGGTGAAGGACCGGATATCACGCGGACAGCAGAAGCTGCTTGCGGCTGCCTTGTTGATTGCCCAAATAAAGCTATTCCCGCAAGACTCGCCCGTGCAGCCGAGCCTGTTGCTGGACGATCCGGCCGCCGAACTGGACGAGGAGCGATTGGCAGGACTCATTCGCGAGGTATCCGCTCAATCGGTGCAACTGATCGTGACCACCCTGCATGGGGAGTTTCCCGCCTTTGGCAAACCGGGCCGCAACTATGGAATCGTCTCGGGAAGAATCGAAGGCGCTTGAATGTTCCACGTGAAACCCTCGTTTCGTTGGTAGCAATGCCGCGTGTCGGCGTCGGCAAAACTCGCCGCAAAAATGCAGCGCAGCGGCGCTACGCCGGCTCTGAATCGCGCGATGCATCAGTGGCCCCAAGCGCATGATTTATATAAAGTTTTTTGAGAATATAGATTCGTTTTTGGCGCCAGAAACTGTTAACATGGCGGGTCACAATTTTTGGATAGAGCATGGCGCAGGACAACGTTTACGATTCCAGCAAAATCAAAGTCTTAAAGGGCCTCGATGCAGTGCGAAAGCGTCCCGGTATGTACATCGGGGACACAGATGATGGCAGCGGCCTGCACCACATGGTATTCGAGGTTGTGGATAACGCCATCGACGAGGCGCTGGCGGGGTACTGCGATCGCGTCGTAGTGACCATTCACGCCGATGAGTCCGTCACCGTATACGACAACGGCCGCGGCATACCGGTGGACATCCATGCCGAGGAAGGGCGCTCCGCAGCCGAGGTCATCATGACCGTGCTGCACTCCGGCGGTAAGTTCGATGATAGCTCCTACAAAGTCTCCGGCGGTCTGCACGGCGTTGGCATCTCGGTGGTCAATGCGCTGTCCGACTTCCTGGAATTGAACATTCGCCGCGACGGCAAATTGCATCGCCAGGAATACCGTCTGGGAGAACCGCAGGCGCCGTTGGCGGCCATCGGCGATACCGCCGAACATGGCACGACGCTGCGCTTCAAACCCAGCAGCCAGATATTCACCAACATCTCATTCAACTACGACACGCTGGCGAAGCGCTTGCGCGAGTTGTCGTTTTTGAATTCAGGCGTGCGCATCGAATTGGTGGACGAACGCGACGAGAAGTCGGAGGTGTTTCAACACGAAGGCGGTCTGAAAGCCTTCGTCACTTATCTGAATCGCAGCAAGACGGCAATTCACGACACGGTGCTGTGGTTTCAAACCCGCGATGGCAACACGCAAGTGGAAGTCGCGATGCAGTGGAACGATTCCTACCAGGAAAGCATGTTCTGCTACACCAACAACATTCCGCAGAAAGACGGCGGCACGCATCTCGCCGGCTATCGCGCCGCATTGACCCGCACGCTGAACAATTACATCGAGAAGGAACTCGCTGCAAAAAAAGAGAAAATTCAGACCACGGGCGATGATTCGCGCGAGGGACTCACCGCCATATTGTCGGTGAAGCTGCCGGATCCGAAGTTCTCCTCGCAGACCAAGGAC
>DATGAD010000127.1:0-13092 GCA_035313725.1 Alloacidobacterium sp.
CATGTCGCTCCGGAGCGGTCCTGATAGATGGGATAAACATCCTGATCGATCAGGCCCTGTGCCTTCGAATAGACCTCAATCGATTGCTCCTGCAGCTGGTAGAGTCCGTTGCCTTCGGTTCCAATCCATACATTGCCTTCCCTGTCTTCAAGAAAGCGTGTGAGCGGGAGGTTAACTGTTTGCCCGGAAGATTCAAAGTCGAGAAACCGCACCAGGCGAGGGCCTATATGCTGCGTCCAGATATGTCCGTGTAAATCGTGGTAGGAGATCATGCGCGGGTGATCGGGATCCGCCTGTTCTACCGTTTGCTTGTCTGCGGAAATGAATCCTTGCTTGCCATCAAAGGTTTCCAGCCATGTGGTTCCGCTCGCATCAATCCCGACGTCCCAGATCGAGCCGTCTGGCAGCCAACTTGGCAGAGGATAGCTTTGAACTCGTCCTTGCGAGAAGACATGCAGACCGGACTTGTCCTGCCCCCAGAAGCCAGCGTTCTCCCAGCGGAGCGGCTGGGAATGCATTCGGAAACCGTCTGGTGTAACGTCAATGAACTCCCCAGATACAGAGTTCCATTTCATAATCGATTCGTCAGACAATATCCACAAATTTCCGGCGCTGTCTCGCGCTATTCCCCGTACGCTGTTTGCGGGGATACCGTCTTCCGGACCGTACGGGTGAAAAGAACCATTATGAAAACGAGTAACGCTTTCACTTTCGTTGGTCAGCCATAGGTCTCCGTTCTGCCCTGGCACCATTGAACTGAACCGGTTCGAGACAATGCCTGGTGTTTTACTCTTGTTGAAAACGGTGAAGTTTACGCCGTCAAAGCGCGCCAGGCCATCCAGTGTCGCAATCCAGAGATAACCGTCCGGGGTTTGGGCCATACCTCGAATGACGTTCTGCGGAAGACCATTTTCTACCGTCCAGGCCTTGAGGCGATACTGTGCGGCGCGGGCATCCACAAAGCAATTCAAGAGAAATAGACCTGCGAGACAGGCCAGGACTCGATAATGGACAAACAACTCTGGCCACCTCTGTCTGATTCGAGTTGGTCTTCCGGAAAGGGAAATGCGTGCCAGATGCATCTTGGGCTCTTTATCAAGGTCGGCTAGTCCGCCATCCATCTTCACCATGTGTGATCCGAAAGACCCGAATCTCAATAGCTCATTTCATATCGAAATGTACACCGTCAATCGCTGACCTTTTATCAAAAAAGCCGGGGGAAGATACGCATCTCGCGATCGGTTTCCAGAAGAGCCGCGAATTGAGTAACGGGAGCCTCGCCGAGTCCCGACCGCCCGCTTCGCTTCCGTGTGGAACCACACGGGAGCACATGTAGCGTCCTCTATATGAATCGCCGCGCAGATTAAATAAGCTTGACCTAAGCTTTTCTGTGACTTGGACCTCTTTCGTCGTGGACCAAGCATACCGGCATGAAAGCATTAACGAGAAGAACAATGACAGTTTTAATTGTGGAAGATAATGCCGGAATTCGGCGATTGTTGCGACGTGCTCTGGTTGACGTAGCGAGCGCGATTTGGGAATGTGCCGACGGCTCAGATGCGCTGGCAGCGTATGAAGAATATCGCCCCGACATCGTTTTGATGGATGTTCGGATGCCCCGTGTCGATGGCCTGACGGCAACCAGACAAATTCAAAGCTTTGATCCTTCAGCCCGCGTTATTGTTGTGACTGATTATGAAGATGAGGATTTGCGGACTGCAGCATTTGAAGCCGGAGCCTGCAAGTATGTACGTAAAAACGAAATTTCGGAGTTACCCGAAATCGTTTTGTCTTTGGCAAGTCTCCCGGAATGAAGAGTACGATCAACGATTCACGAAGAGTGACGAGTCATCGAGCGAGGCTGATTGACGCCCGCGGATCGGGCAACCAGCCGCTTGCACCCCGGTATGCAACCTCTGCCATGGGGTTTCAAGAAGAATCGGCCGTTAGAAAGTGCACGATCGTCACCATCTAGAGAGAGGATACGCAATCAATCTCTGGAGTCCTCACGCTCCTGTGGTTTCTGGATTCCGTGTTTCTCAATCCTGTAGATGAGTGTCTTGCGGCTGATATCGAGGTACCGTGCCGCATGGGTTTGATTCCAATCGCATGTGTGCAGGGCCCTCAGGATGAGTTCTTTTTCGATCGCATCCAGGCTGATGCCCTGAGGTGGAAGATCGATCTCCAGCGCGTCGATGTTGGCTTTTTCCTGCCGCAGGAATTGCGGCAAGTCCTCAATCGATATATCGGTTCCTCGCGTCAGAACGACAATCCGTTCCACCACGTTCTCCAGTTCGCGTACGTTGCCCGGCCAACGATACCTGACGAAATACGGCAACAGAGCAGGTGACAGCGCAAGGTCCGGTCGCGCATTCTTTTCTCGGCTTTTGCGGAAAAAGTATTGCACCAAATCCGGTATATCGTCGGGGCGTTCCCGCAAAGGTGGCATCACCAGCGGAATCACGGCTAGCCGATAGTACAGGTCTTCGCGAAAAGTACCATCCTCGATCATCGCCTGCAGCTCACGATGCGTCGCAGCGATGATGCGCACGTCGACCCTGGCCTTGGTTGTGGAACCGATCTTTTCGATTTCTCCTTCCTGAATCAACCTGAGTAGCTTTACTTGAAGCTCGGGCGGCATTTCGCCGATTTCATCGAGGAAGAGGGTGCCTCCGTCGGCCAGTTCGATCCTCCCCTTCTTATCGGCGATTGCGCCCGTAAACGCACCTCTCTTGTGGCCAAAGAGTTCGGACTCAAGCAGTTCCTTTGGTATCGCGCCGCAGTTGATTGTGACCAGAGGATTGTCGCTCCGGGAGCTATTGAAGTGGATGGCTCGTGCCAGTAATTCCTTCCCAGTGCCCGTTTCTCCGCGGATGAGCACTGTCGAATTGCCGTGGGCAGCCCGCGTCGCCATATCGAGGACTTCCAGCAGGACAGGGGAGCGCCCAAGGATATTTTCGAAGCCGTATTTCTTGTTAAGGCTGAGGCGCAGGGTGCGCACCTGCTGCACGAGACGGACGTGATCCAGGGCACGACGTACGACCACCAGCATCTCATCCGAGTGAACTGGCTTCGTAAGGTAGTCGTAGGCTCCCGCCTTCATCGCCTCCACCGCGGTATCCACCGTTCCAAAGGCAGTGAGCATGATGATGACGGTTTCCGGGTGCTGCGACCTGACATGTTTGAGCAACTCAAGACCAGACATCCCCGGCAACTTCAGATCGGTGATGACGAGGTCAAAATGTCGAAGCTGCAGAACCGACAGTGTCTGTTGGCCCGATGCCGTGACAGCGACCTCGTATCCTTCGTGTTCGAGTTGCACTTGCAGTACTCTGCGCAGGCTCGGATCGTCGTCAACTACAAGGACTTTGCCGTTTGTCATATCTCGCGCTGCCGTAGTGGAAGCGAAACCCGCACTGTTACACCCTGGGCAGAATTGCGAGCGATTGTCAGTATTCCCTCGTGCTGACTCACAATCTGGTGTGCCACGGAGAGCCCGAGGCCCGTGCCGCTTTCCTTCGTTGTGAAGAATGGATCGAATATCTTTTCCAGGTTATTCTCGTCAATGCCTCCTCCTTGATCCTGAACGTCAATGTTGATACTGGTTCCATTGCGCCGCGCTTCCAGCAACACAATGCCGCCAATAGGCATAGCCTGACACGCATTCATGACGAGATTGATGAGAACCTGTTTCAGTTGCTCGGGATCGCACTCCAGCAATAGCAATCCTGGTTCAGTGTGCGTTCGCAGTTCAAGCCGACTTGCGTCACACGAGTGACGAACAAGAGTCACGACAGAGTCCAAAATCTCACCGACCTCGACCACCTGCAACTCTGGTTGCCGTGGCTTGGCAAACTCGAGAAAGCTGGTAAGCAGGCGATTGAGCCGCCGGCTCTCCTTCTGAATAATGTCTAGAAATTCGCGGCGTCGTTCCTCAGATTGAGTCTCGCGCTGCACCAGTGCGGCTGCGCCCTCCAGGCTCGCCAGTGGAGTTCGAATCTCGTGAGCCAGACCAGCGGACAGTTGTGCCAATGCATAGATTCTCTCTGCGCGCTTCATTCTTTCAAAGTTTTCTTCCAGGTCTTGATGCGCCTGACGCAGTTGATCGGTCGTTCTGCGAAGAACCGTCTCTTGTTTTCTGTGTCGATCGGTAAGCACACCGGATAGCAGCCCGACGACGCAGAACATGCAGATCTCCAGAAGCTGATCGACAACATCGACGCGGCTTACAGTCCAGATGGACGGCGGACCCATGGCGAAGGCGCCACCAGCGAGCACAGCAATACCCAGTCCGCCTCTCCACCCCATAACGAGGCCAGCGAGGACAGTCGGGACATAGTACAAACGCTGAAGAACATAGACCCAGTGCATTTCGCCGGGAGCGGCGAGATGCTGCAGAACTCCTGTTGTGAGGACCATGGCCGCAAGCCAGCTTAACCACATGCCGTGTCTCGTGTGCGACACAGAGACAATGCTGGGAGCTCCGCCTTTGAGGACATGAGGCAATGATGGATCCTCCACGACTCGCCGATGGAGTGAACCGGAGTGGCTACTTCAAGAGCAATCCAGCGTACACCGGCCTGAGCGTGACGGGAAGGCTCCGTTGCTGACGAGCCGTGTTTCAGCAGACATCTCATTCAGAACTCGGGTTGATTCCTTCCTAAGGATGAAGACTCTATCGGTATTCCTTCCAGCAATCGCAAGTCCGAAGCAGCACGCCGCCTGCCAGGTGTCATGCATGCTGTACTCCCTGAGCAAAGTGAGTAAATGATGCGACAAACCGACCTTGGATGTTCATTCGCCTTCTATAGAATGCCCACTCTGATTTGCCCTATATAGGCCAGAGGTGGCTTATATAGGGCACCTCAAGAACCAGGTGTAACCTCAGAGCCTTTGTTTTGTGCAGTCAGCGATGGAAGGTGGTTTGCACTTGATGTCATCACAATCTCGCGTCCCATGCAGCGGCTTTGCATCAAGACCGAGGTTGGTATTGGTCCTGAACCGGTTCATCCCCCACTCAAGCCACTTGACATCGCAGCACGGCTGCGCGAGGAGGAAAATTCAATGGCCGAAGATCATCCCACAATTCAAATGGTGCCTTGCTGTCCAACCCTGGAACCCTGTGCTACCTGTGACCAACTCGACTTCACTTATCGTCTGCCTTTCCGGCCATTGGTTGCCGCTGGCGACGCCAGACAGGTCGTCCCGGTCGAAGTGACACTGCATTTTCGTCTGACGCGATGCGCCGGACCACTTTCCCTGGGTGACCTGGTTTACAGCAACACCCTGCTGCCCGGCGAGAAGGTGCGGCTATTTACAAGCGATCGGCATAGCCGATTCACCTTCGACAGCGAGACCAAGCTTTCCTATCGTCAGGAAACAACATCGGAAGAGTCCTACTACATGGCTGGCATGGCTTACCAGATGAGCAATCTGAGCCTGCTCGACACCACGAATGCAAGTTCTTCCTTTAGCCAGTCTTCGGTAAGCGGCGGAGGAGGAGCTGGAATTGATCTGGGAATTTTCAGCATCGGAGGCTCGGCTTCGGCGAGCTCCTACAACGCCCGCTCTGCCTCGTCTCTGGCCCACAGTCTCAGCCAGCATGCAGACTCTTCAAGCAAGCACGTTGAATTGGGAACGAAAGCTGCCAGTTCGACCTCGGTCGGTGAAGTGGCCACGCGCGCGCATCAGCAGGGCGAGTCGGAAGACCAATACGAGTCTGCCTCGCGGGAGTTCTCGAATCCGAATCATTGCCATGCGGTTACGTTCTTCTTCTATCGCATCAACAAGTGTCAGACCATCCGATTTGAACTGGTGAGCATTGACCGCCGGGTGGATGACCCGACGTCGCCTACAGGTGTATCGCTGAATGCGCCGAAGCCGGCAACGGGAGTAGCGGTTCGCTCAAGCCTCGTTCTGGCTACGGCGAACAGTCGTCTTGATGTCGCCAGCCGCGCGAAGGCCAGCGTGGCCGTAGAACAAGGTGACTCGCCAGCGGCCGGTCTGGCCTCCACACAACTTCGGGGCGCCACGCTGTTTGCCGGGCGGGAAGCCATTCCGGCGAACCTGCAGAAAGCCGCCTTGGCTGAAGTGGACAAAGAATTAGGTGCCGAGGGTCTGCTCGACAAGAACGGCAAACCTAATGCCGAATTCGTCAAGACAGTCTCATGGGAGAAGCAAATCGCTCTGCCAACGCCGGGCCTGCTGGTCAAAGGCTGTCTCGATGAGTGCAGCATTTGCGAGCCTGAGTTGGAGAAAAAGATCGCTTTGGAACTTGACCGCATGCAGCTGGAAAATGAGCTGCTCAAACAAAAGATCACCCTGTTGGAGAAGTCTCAGGAGTACCGCTGCTGTCCGGGCGAGGCAGATCAACCGGCGCAACCAAACCCGTAATTCCTCACTGTGCTTCAAGGCTCTCCACTGCTGGGTGGCGGCGAGTTCCCGCCACCCAGCTCCGCACAGCAACGATCGAGCTTCATCACTACGTCACACCTTTTATGTGATTGCAAACAGGAGCGAATGAAATGAACTTTGAGCAGACAGAACTGGAATCCCTGCACATCACTCAGGATAAGTTGTTGGCCTTTGTCCGCGACATGATTGGCGTAAACAGCGGACGCGAGGATGACGATCATCCCTTGCCTCCGGGCCCCTGGGATCCAGTGATCCGCGTGGCTTTGCAACAAGTCGACTCCCTTGGGCCGAGTCCCGAGCCCTGGAGAGTTTTTGATTCGAACTCGGTCCCGTCGCGAACAATAAAGTCCGTCTTCGGCCCTCACCCGGAGCCCTGGAAAATCCTGCTCACGAGCATTCTTGCAAAGCACCCTGAAATTTATGACGCCATCGGCGGCGGTCACAGGTTCGGGGAGGAAGTCGCACTCAATCCGCAACCGCTTCCCCCGCGCTATGCCTTTGTGGTGGCAGCTGCCCGGGCGCTGATAAGCCGCGCTGAACTGCTGCAGGAGATCGCTGACGCCACTCTTCGGGAAGGCACGCAGCAAGGCATCATCATAGTCGGTGGCTTCACCAGACGGTTCACCGATGACTGGTGCGGCAATGGGTTCAGATTACGATGGCCGTTTCCTGGTCCTCGCCCGCATTGGTTTACCGATAAGCTCTCCGGAATCGATCTAGTAGTTATGGCAACGCAGTTTCATCAGGCGGCAAAAGATGCTTTCAGCCCAGATCTGCGCCAAAGCCTGGGGGACGCCAGCACAAAATTTGTTGAGGCAGGCATGTCGAAGTTGCGCTAACTCACAGACCGAACGGCATTCCAGGATAGACGCTTACGGTTGGTCAATCCGGGTTTGTCAAAACACAGTGGCTAAATCTGGACAGGAGAAAATCCCATGGAGCAAGCCGCTAAGGAAACCAGAGCGTCACGTCGATGTGAACGATCTCAGAAAGGGAGAAGCTCTTATGGCTCTGCAATCACAATTGTTCCACGGTGATGCAAAACTTGAAGCTGCTGCTGTTTCAGACCCTGCGCACATAGCGCCCGGCGCCACAGGTGCTCACGTGCGCAAAATTCAGCTTGCCTTGAATCGTTTAGATCGCGCCGGCCTCACAGTTGATGACATCTACGGCCAACGTACGGCGAATGCGGTCCTGTCCTTCAAGCAAAAACGCGGCCTGATCAACCGCAGCTATCAAAGCAGAGCGGATAACATCGTCGGGAAGATGACGATTGCGGCGCTCGACCAGGAACTGTCTAAAAAGAAGGATCTTGGTCCGCTGGAGATTACAGTGTTCGGAGACAAAGCATCGCCTCCCGCCATTCGGCCTCCCGATCATCCGTCATTCAGACTTGGATTTGCATTCGACGCCGGAGTGGCTGACGTTATTACCCCCGCGCTTCGAATCAACTCCAAGCAAACCCGATGGGTCCCGGGCGTTACTGGCACCGTCCGCTGCGCCCAGACGGGAGGCGACTCTGTGGCAACTTGTACCAATAGTCCGGATCCATCGAGAGACACGGATACGGTCGACAGTAAAGTCGCTTTTCTCTCAGACAGCTTCGGCCCCAGTAACCCCAGCGCATTTCCAAAACCTTCGGACGGCGGCAGGGTGCTACTGACTCGGGATCCGCATGCCATGCGTTTCGAGACGTTTAGACCCGGAGACGCGACCATATTCGTACGGAGGACCGACACGGCGCGGATTCTGTTCGTCGATGTCCGTGCCGATCGTCTGGGGCCGGTGAACCGTCCGCCGCTGACGAAGCTCACCGCGAACTCTAAATTCTTTTCGGCAGCGGAGGCAGAAGGAGGCGAGCCTGACCCAGGCAATGTGTTCACGGGACGACCGGTCAACCCGAAGCGTGGCGGAAGATTAATTAATCTCGGCGGCGATTCGGAAACTCCTGAGTTCGAGGACTATCAAATCGACTTGGATCACTCCCGAGGCATCAGCGTTCCGTTCAGGCCGTGGACGGACGACACCGATCCGTCGGTGCGCGTTCCAACCCAGTCAGCCACTCACATCGCAATGCGCGGCACGCCGTTGTTTAATTCATTCATCACAGTGATCAAACGGATCGCCCAACCCAAATGCCGTTTTACATTCAGTGGCGGCCTATCGTTTCTTGACATAATTAGATCGCAACTTCCTGGACGAGAGCTTGAGCCGCCATTAATCGATCGCAGTAGGGGGAGTGTTGAAGTTGCTTGGGAACTAAATTGACCGCCACTCAGAGTTGATGATGATTCACAATCGCCTCTGCCTTTTGAACGTTCCGTCTGTGTCTTCTTTCCATTCACCGATGACCGGTCAACGGCGCAAAAGCCCCTCTGACAGCAATCCCTCCGTCTCCCGATAAAGCGTACACCACCGCTGCCGGCCCGCGAACATCGCTTAGCAGTAACACCCCGACTCGTCACGGCTGGATTTCTCCTGTCGACGAAGGAGCAAGTTAGAGTCGATGTTCCCGACTGGTTCACGCAAGCACAGAAATCACACCTGGAAAATCTGAATGTAGCTACCCGGTAGTGGATCTACGACATCGAGGCAGCAACAGTTGAAAGGACACGGCCATTAAGGAACACCTTCGAATTACCCACTCGGATGGGCTAGACCAAGTTGTGCGAGAGCCGACGCCGGGCTACGTGCTGCTCGAACTGCCATCGCTTGGCTCGGATGAAATAGCTATATGGCAACATGAGCTCAACAAACGATTGCACACATGCGGATGTAGCGAAGCTGCTGCTGCTCTTCTGATCAGTTTGGGCACGATCCTGATTGTCGCTTTTACTTCGTGGAACTCACTTAAAGGTGCCCCCTTCGCCTCAGCCGCCATAGCTCTGAGTTGTCTTGTTTCCAGCGTGGCAATTGGCAAAGTCTTCGGTAAGTTACGGGGACGGCGGCGATTGGTGGCTTCCGTCGCACGATTACAAAGAGTGCTCAAGAGTCGCTTGAACCACCACGATGCGACTTACCGAGTTGCGACAGCGCGTTCTGAAGGAAAAACCATTGAGGGGTGATAGCCATGAAGGTTTGTAGAGATGTCGAGGAGTGGATTCAAGAAAATGTCGAACAGGAAGTTGAGCAACAAGAGGAACGCTGCAAAGACTGGCCATGGCCGTTAAGTTGGCTTTGCTCGATTGTGACCTTCATTGTCAAAATCGTGGTGGTAGTCGTAACCAAAGTCATTCGAGTCGTCTGCGAGATTGTCAACGTCATCGCTAACGCAATCGCGGCGCTCTTCAACTTGGTCTTAGCGATCCCGATCCTCGGCCCAGCCATCAAAGCGCTGATTCGGGTCTTCACCGCTGTCTTAAGCTACTTCGTAGGTCTTGTGGACGGTCTCGGCCGGCTGATTGGCATCAGAATCACAAAACATCTGCGAGTCCATGTGATTCCCCTCTGTGAGGGAATCGTGCCTCTGGCCAATGAAGAGCATCTCGCCGCCGCCATGACGGAGACGGCACGCATCTTATATGCGCGTGCACAAATCCGTGTGCACGTCACGTTCCATGAGCCGATTCTCAATCCTCCGGAGAATGCGCTCCGCATTGGCACGGGGGTCGACCTGATTGCGGACGAGGCCTGGCTCAAGGGCAGTTGGCATCAATTGCAGACCATTAAGCTCTTCGAAGCAAACTTCTGGTCTCTCATCGGCCTCGGCCAGCCAGTGATCGTCTATGTGGTGCGTGAAGTGGGCTACGACGGACCGGGAACGGTGGTTGGCGCGTCCGGGGGATTCTTCACGGATTGGGTTGCTGTTGAGCGTGACTCCGTCGTTGACCGTGTCGCGGCGAACGCTGCGGGAATGGCGCTCACCCCGATCACGCCCTTTCCACCCACCGTGCAGTCATCTACTGTCCCTCCATCGACCCCGAACGTCTTGTACTTCAGTAACGGAAAGTATGTCATCGCTCACGAAATTTGCCACTCGCTCGGCCTGTTAGGGCATGCGAATAGCGGTGCCGGCGACTTGATGGCAGCGAGCAATATTAGCGGAGACTCACTATCCCCTTTCCAGGTAGGAGTCGTTAGGAGCAGCGCCCACGTAACATTCGTGTGAGTGTTTCAAAGGAGGCTTAAGCTTCTTGTTATCTTACGGGGTGTTAAAGGTCTGGCGGAGAGAGAGGGATTCGAACCCTCGATAGAGCTTTAGACCCTATAACGGTTTAGCAAACCGCCGCCTTCGGCCACTCGGCCATCTCTCCGGCTTATGTTTCTGTAGTTTATTACATGGCTTCTGTTTTGTCTGCTGCGAGTTTCCCAGTGTCAGCAGGAGTCATTATACGGACACTGCGGAAAGCGGCCCCGAATAGTAGAGAGCCAGCAGGTGGCCACAGCCGAGAAGCGAGAGGGTGAGCGCTCCGCCTCCGCCAATTCCACCCTAACTGGTGGAACGTCTCCAACTTCTTCCCCTGGCGCGTTCACCACATCCAGAAGGTCGCGGAGACAGTAGCAGGACCAACGGCCCAGTTGTACGGCCTCCTGATAAATGCCGGATTCTAACCTTTCGCTAGAGATAAGCTCCCTCCTAAGAACAGCCCAAGCAGGCAACCATTTTGCCGCGCCTCTTTTCGACTCCTCTTCAGATTTCAGTCCACCCAACCCCGGCATCGTACCCATTAGAAGGCCTCTTTGCGGGCCTCGCAAGCTTTCTACAAAACCGAGGGTTCCTTCATGATTTCCAACACACGCAGCAACCTTGAGAACGTAGTAGTAGTCGCTTATTTCGCCAACAGTTCCGACGCTCAACGCGCAATCGACGACCTCCTCTCTGAAGGATTTGAGTCTCGGCAGATCGGTGCAGCCTTCCGCAGCAGGACCGCAGCGTCGCCTGCGACAGATCCCGAGGAAATCGGCAGCAAGTCAGTCCGCTCCGCCATTGATTCCGATACGGTAGGTTCCGGTCCGGCATCCGATACACGCGCCGTAACACCAGCCGGTCTATCCACCGGTTCCGGGAGCGTGATCAGCGGAGCCGGACGCCCTGGTCCAATCCCCGGCTCCGACATTCCCCGTCACAGATCCACAGCGCCGCTGCAATCTTCGGCAACCGTAACGAATCCTCTCCCCGCCACCGGGGGCTTTCATGAATCGCGCGAAGAAGACGACAGCTGGTGGCAAAAGCTGAAGAGTCTCTTCAGCAGCGATGCTGACGTAGAAGATCGAAGAAAAGGCATCGCCAGCGAAACAAGCATGAACTTCGGCACAGGCGAAGGTCACCTTGCCACCCTCCCTGATGAAAACGACTATGCCTATTCCGGCTCTGCCTTTGAAGGCGCATTCTCCGGAATGGGCGTGACGCAGTCCAACGCGCGCTCCCTCGCAGGCGATCTGCGGCAGGGCGGCGCCATCGTCTCAATAGATACAGCGGGACGTCTCGCCGACGCCGAGCGCGTCCTCGAACGTAATAACGGCCGTATCCGCTATGAAGCGGCAGCGGAGTCCACGCAGTGGAGCGACATTGCCGGCGAAAGGGTGCGCGTCTTCGGTCAGCTCTCACGCAGCTATCCAAGCTATCTCTCGGAATCGAACACTCCCGGTCGTAAAGCGTCATAAGTAACACATCAGCCATCCCTGAAGCGGCAGTTCATCTCCTCAAATGAACTGCCGCATTTTCTTGTCAATTTCCGGCCCATTTCTTTTAAAGTTCGTGTAGTGCCTGCTTCCTTCGGAGGAACCTGAAGTCAACGCCGTCGCTACACAGCCGAAACCAAAATCGCGCATGCGCCGCATGCGTCTCGTGCCACTCATCGCCGCAACGTACTTCATGGTTTCCGGCGGCCCATACGGAATCGAAGACATCCTCGGCAGCGCAGGCTACGGCAAAGCGCTCCTCATCCTGGCTCTTTTCCCGTTTCTCTGGAGCTTCCCCACCGCGCTCATGCTCGGCGAACTCACCAGCGCCATTCCATCCGAAGGCGGATTCTACGTCTGGGTACGCCGCGCAATGGGACCGTTCTGGGGATATCAGGAAGCATGGCTCTCGCTTACGGCCAGCATCTTCGACATGGCCATCTATCCGACCCTCTTCGTTCTCTACCTCGGCAAGCTTTTGCCAGGATGGACGGCCGGCTCGCGCGGAATCATCTGGGAACTGGCTCTCGTCGCCATCTGCTGTCTCTGGAACCTCTGCGGAGCCCCAGCAGTCGGAGAAGGATCGGTCACGCTCTTCGCGCTCCTGCTCTCGCCTTTCGCCGTTCTCATCGTGCTCTGCTTTCTCCGCAGCCCACATCTGCAGCACCACACCACCGCGTTCGCCGGAGGCACCATCAGCACCGCAATCATTGTCGCGTTGTGGAATTACATGGGATGGGACAACGCCTCCACCGTCGCAGAAGAAGTAGAAAACCCCCGCCGTAACTATCCTTTTGCGATGATCGCCGCCGCCGCGCTCGTTGCCATCTCCTACATCCTCCCGGTACTCGCCATTTCACATGTCGGAATTTCGGTAGATCAATTCACTACCGGTTCATGGACAGACGCCGCTCGCATGCTCGGCGGCCCGCTGCTCGCCGGCGCAGTGGTCGTATGCGGAATGATCAGCGGTCTCGGCATGCTGAACGCTCTCGTGCTCTCATACACGCGCCTGCCCATGGTGCTCGCCCAGGATGGCATGCTCCCGCAATGGAT
>DATGAD010000128.1:0-11099 GCA_035313725.1 Alloacidobacterium sp.
CAGCAGCGCCCGGAGAACAAAGGCCCGGGCAATCTGCGTTTCCTGCCCGGCCTCGTTGACGCGTATCGTGCCGTGCTCGCCGTAGCGGAACCCGCGCGCCTGACCGTCAATGCGGACATTCAGAACAAGCTTCTCAAGGGCAATCTCGACGAGCGAAGAATGCTGCTCACTTCGCTGCCACGCTTCACTCTCATGCTCTACGAACTGAGCAGTCCCACGGATGGTGACAGCGTCGAAGCCAGAGCCGAGAAGTTAAAGGCCACAAGCCAGAAATTCATGACCATGGCGTACGAAGGTCTGCGCGATCCGAACCTCGCAAAGATGGTCATTGGTTTACGCACGCCCGATTACGGGGATCAGTTGCCGCGCATGTCCAAAGTGCTTGATGAGGCAAACCGCGCCGACTCGCACTATCTCGGATGGGCACATCACGCTTACAACGATTCGCTGCCGCAGCGGTAAATTAAAACGCACAAAACCACTTAACGCACTTCGATTACTATCGTGCGGCCGGGCCGTGAAAAACCTAGGCAACTCTCTTTTGCAAATCGTGTTCTACATCACCAGATGCTGTGCAGAGGTGCAAATAACTCTGCATCGCACTGGAGAAAACTTACCCATGAAGAAATACGCGTTCCTCGGAATGCTTGCTTGTGCTCTTGTTTCTGCGCCATCTTTCGCGCAAGTTGTTGTCCGCGTTGCTCCGCCCCCGGTCGTTGTCGAGCACCCTGGACCGCCTCCGCATGAAGGATATGTCTGGACCGGCGGGTACCATCGCTGGGACGGTAACCGCTACGTCTGGGTCCCTGGCCGCTACGTTGTCGCGCCCCATCCGCACGCAGAGTGGGTGCCCGCACACTGGGCTGAGCGCCACGGTAGCTGGGTCTTCGTAGAAGGCCACTGGCGTTCATAGCGTAGTAAGTAAATGCCCGCATCTCTTCCGGTGGAAGGAAGATGCGGGCATTTTTTGCACGCAAAAGAGAGAGTGAACGAAAGAAAGCCGCTGCGCGTAGAGACACAATGAGAGAATCTGTGTGTCTTTAGGAGAAGCTAGCGGCATGACAGCAACCAAGGCAGAGCAGGCCCCGGAAATTATCGATACGGGCTCTCAATCCGGCACTGTTGCTGTGCTGGCTATCGCAGCGGCCGTCGCGCTCCTACACCTGCTGACGAATAACCGCTACGGTTTTCATCGCGACGAACTGCAGTTTCTGAGCGATGCCCGTCATCTTGACTGGGGCTTCGTCGCCTATCCACCATTCACTCCAGTCGTCGAGCGCATCAGTCTCGCTATCTTCGGTCTCTCGCTCATCGGACTGCGCCTCTTTTCGGTCCTCACACAAGCCGCGGCCATCGTCGTCACCGGGTTCATGACGCGCGAGTTGGGTGGCGGACGCGTCGCCCAGGCAGCCGCAGCATTCGCAGTCGCGCTCTCGCCGCTGCCGCTTTTCGAAGGCACAGAGTTTCAATATTCGAGCTTCGACTATCTGTGGTGGGCGCTCATCGCTTATTTCATCATTCGCCTGCTGAAGTCAGAAGATCCGCGCTGGTGGCTAGCAGTGGGCGCAGTCACCGGCCTCGGTCTCGAGACCAAGTACAGCATCTGTTTCTACATCGCCGGTATTCTCGGCGGAATGCTGCTGACGCGGGCGCGCCGTCATTTCCTGAACAAATGGTTCTGGACAGGAACCGCGCTCGCGCTCGTGATCTTTCTGCCGAATCTGCTTTGGCAGGTGCATCACGGATTCATCTCGTACCACTTCCTGCAGTACATTCACAAACGCGATGTCGGCGAAGGCCGCGCCGACAATTTTCTGCTCCACCAGTTCCTCATCTGTACGAATCTATTTGCAGCGCCGTTGTGGGTCGCCGGACTCATCAGCTTTCTGCGCAGCAGCCGCTACCGCATGCTCGCGTGGATGTACCTGATACCGCTGGCGCTCTTTTTCTTCGGCAAGGGACGCGGTTACTACCTCGCCCCCACATATCCCATGCTGATGGCGATGGGCGCAGCCACTGGTGAACGCTGGGCCGCGTCACTGCCGAAGTTCTGGCGTCGCACCGTCGAGATCGTCTTCTTCACCGGAGTCGCCCTCGTCGGTGCGTACATCTGCGCATTGGTTCTGCCGCTGGCATCCAGCGGCCCGCTCAGGAACTTCGCGCTCAGCCGCAACGGCGACCTGCGCGAGGAGTTCGGCTGGAACGAACTGGTCGCAACCGTCGCCAGCATTCGCGATTCACTCCCACCCGCCCAGCAGGCAAGTCTCGGCATTACGGTAGGGAATTATGGCGAGCAGGGCGCCATCGAGATTCTTGGCCCTGCCTATCACCTGCCTCCGCCCATCAGCACGACCAACTCCGCGTGGCTGCGCGGCTATCCTACGCCGCAGCCAACAACCCTGATTGTCATTGGTATCTCGCGCGAAGAGGCTGACGAGATATTCACCGGTTGCCGTCTCGCCGGCCACAACGGCAACTCGCAGGGCATCAAGAACGAAGAAAGCCAGGATCATCCCGACATCTTCGTGTGTGGACCGCCGCGCAAACCCTGGCCGCAGGTGTGGAGCGAACATCACGACTTCGGTTGATCACGTTTCAAATTGATAAGCGCGGGCCCATAAGCTAGCATCGTGGCCAGATGAACTCCACGACCACGGCCGCGCAACTACCGCTCATCGAGACCGCGGGCACATCCGGCTCGTCGCGCCTCGCATCCATCGACATCTTCCGCGGCCTCACCATGGTCGTCATGATCTTCGTCAACGACCTCGATAGTGTTCACGGCCTGCCCTGGTGGACGCATCATGCGCCCGCGATGGTTGACGTCATGACCTACGTCGACATGGTCTTCCCCTTCTTCCTCTTCATCATCGGCTTGTCGATTCCGCTCGCCGTGAAGGCGCGACTGAAGAAAAATCCGTCCGAGCCCGCGCTGTGGATGCACATCGTCGTTCGCTCCGTCAGCCTCATCGTTCTCGGCCTGATTCTCGCCAACGCGGAAAAAGGGGACCCGGCGCGCATCGGCTTCAGCAACAATCTCTGGGCGGTTCTCGCGCTGCTGGGAATGGCGCTCTATCTCAGTGTCTACACCGGCTCCGGACGCGGAAAGACGGTGCATACTGGCCTCCGCATCCTCGGACTGATACTTGTCGTCGTCATGTATGCCATCTTTCGCCGGACCACGCACGATGGCCACGCAGCATGGATTGACGGCTCCTATCCTGAGATCCTAGGACTTATCGGTTACACCTTTCTGGCCGTCTCCATCCTGTACATCGCGACGCGCCGCTGGCTCTGGACACCGTTGGCATGGTTCGTCGCGCTCGTCACCTTCAATGCGCTCTGCACGGCAAAATGGATTGTCCTGCCCAGGCACCTGCCGCTTTACTTCTGGCCCTTCGATAACGGAGCCTTTGCTTGCATGACCATGGCTGGCACCGTCACCTCTGTCATCTTCCTCGGCAATCATCCCTGGAAGGCGCTTGGCCAGAAAATGTCGATGGCCGCGGCTCTTGCGCTGGCGTCCGTGGCGGCAGGCCGTCTGCTCACGCCGCTTGGTATCTCGAAAATTCGCGCCACACCTACCTGGTGCCTCTACAGCATCGCCGCGGCAGTCACTTCATTTGCTCTCCTCTACTGGATCTGCGACGTCAAAAAGAAAACCGGCTGGGCCTTCTTTGCGCGCCCCGCGGGAGCAAATACCTTACTTACCTACCTGTTGCCGGACTTCTACTACTTCATCGTCGCGGCCATTGGCTTTACGTATTTCGACACACATTTCAACTCGGGCTGGCCCGGCGTCATCCGCACGATCGTATTCACCACATGTATGCTCGCCCTTTCGGCGTTGCTCACCCGCTCGAAGATTCGCCTACAACTCTAGAGGCACACATGATCCGCCGCTGCGACCATCGCGACTTCGATCTCGTCTGGGCCATCGTCAACGATGGCGCTCAGGCGTATAAGGGCATCATTCCCGTAGATCGCTGGACCGAGCCGTATATGTCCCGCGCGTATCTGCAGCATGAACTCGACGAAGGCGTTATCTTCTGGGGCTACGAAGAAGACGGAACCCTGACCGGTGTCATGGGTATACAGCCGGTCCAGGACGTGACCCTTATCCGCCACGCCTACGTTCGCACCGGCAGCCAGAAACGAGGAATCGGTGCACACCTCTTAGCTCACCTGCGCGAGATGGCGAAGACACCGATCCTGATCGGCACCTGGGCCGACGCGGCCTGGGCGATCCGCTTCTATGAGCGGCACAACTTTCAAATGGTCAGCCGAGAAGAGAAAGAGCGCCTTCTCAGAAAATACTGGACGATCCCCGAGCGCCAGGTCGAAACGTCCGTTGTTCTCGCAGACACAAAGTGGTGGCATACTGGCACAGCCACAGAAAGAGGTTAGCGATGCCGCACCCCGTCGTACATTTTGAAATCGGCTGCAAGGACAAAGAGACCACCGCAGCGTTCTACCAGCAGGTCTTCGGCTGGGCCATCGACGCAGGCCCGATGGGAATGATCAACACTGGTGCAACTTCGGGCATACAGGGACACATCGCTTCGCTCGGCCATGAGCCGCACCAGTTCACGCACTTCTACATTGAGACCGATGATGTCGCCGCATCACTCCAGCAAGTGGAAGCTGCCGGTGGAAAGACAATCGTGCCGCCCGTAGAAATCCCGAACGGCACCTTCGCCTGGTTTGCCGATGTTGAAGGCAACATCGTCGGCCTCTGGAAGCCGAAGGCAAGCTGATAGGCGACGCAGCCCGGCCCCGACATTTCATGGAGCCGTTACTCTTCGCCCATCAGAGTCTTCAACTGCGCAAGCGACTCCCGGTATTCCAGATCAGCCTGGAACATCTCGACTTCCACCTTCGCCCGCGAGGCCGCCAGCTCGGTGTCTCCCCTCGCATAGCTGACCCTTTCCAGCGGGATCGCGTCAGACAAACGATGCGCCAGCGCGCTCAACTGGCGTGACCGGTCCATCTGGAAATAGCTCGTCTTCACTGCTGCGGCAACCTTGGCTTTCGTCAGTTCCAGCGCAGTCTCCGCCATGCCGACTTGAGCATTCCGTTCCTTGATTGTGTGTTCTCGTTTGCCGAAATCGAACAGGTTGTAAGAGCCCATAATGCCAATAAAGGAGAAATCCGTTGGCAGAAGAGGAGCCGCATTGCCGTTGTATGTGTAACCGCCGATGATGGCAACATCCGGGACATAGTCCAGTTTCGACAGCTTCGAAGCGGCGTGTGCCTTCGCGACGTTCGACTCTGCCTCGACCACCTCAGGATTCGCCGCCATCGCCTTGTCGGCGGCTTCCTTCAGCGATATCTCTTCCACCTGCGTAACTGGAGCCACCAACTCCAATTCCGTCTCTTCCGGATAACCTAGAAGCAGATTCAGGGAAACCGTCATCTCCTTGACCTTGCTATCTGCCATGATCAATTCCTTCGCCGATCCAATTTCCTGCTCCTCATCGACTGGCATGGCCGAAGGAGGCGCCCCATTGCTGGCCACTAATCGTTTACTGCGAAGGCCGTCCGCTTTGGCCTTTGCAATGGCGAGTTGGCGCTGGGCAACCAGCAATCCGTAGTAGGCCTTCTCCACATTGCTGGCAGTTTCGACGGGCATGCCCGCCTTCGCCATCGCCAATCGCTCGTCCGCGCGTGCAATGTTTACCACCTCGTGAAGCTTGAAAAGAGGCGTGACCGGCTGCGTTGCTGTTACGGCAACCAGAGTCTGATCCTTGCCGAGCAATGGCAAGCCAGTTGTCACACTCCCTCCAGCAATCGGCCGCTGAATCGTAACCTCCTGGCCCATGAACTTGTTGAAGTGGAAATTTGTCAGAGTCGAGCTCAGCTTCGGAAAGTAGTCTGACTCCGCCCCAAGCCTGTGCTGTCTCGCAGCTTCCACCTGCAGCTGCGCCAGATGCGCCATCGGGTTAGCGGCAGCTGCCTGCTGCTGTGCCTCTTCAAGCGTGATGTGGTGTGGAACTCCGGGAGTGATCGCGGCAGGAAGACCGGCAGCCGCAGTCATTTTGTGCGCATTCACATGTGCGGCCTTCAGGTCGGAAAAGTCTACGACAGGCGACCTTGTCGGCAGGCCCGCGCCCGTGATTCCCGGAGGCAGGGCCACCGGCGCCTTCGTCTGCAAATCCTGTGCAGGCAGCACTCCGCATAGCAGGAAACCGCACGCTACACCAATAGAGGCACGCAACCATCCGTTTAGAACGATCGCCCGTTGTTTCCTGACTGCCATCATGATGATTCTCCTTTGTTGAAGGGGCCAATTGTTTTGTGTCGTTCCACCGTGCGACTTACAAGCGCACAGACATAACCGAACGTGAGCCTGCCCGGACTAGGTTTACTGCATCGTCACCGTGATACCGGCAGATGTTAAGGAAACGGACAGCGCTTGGAACGGACAGCTGGGCATATGTTCTCCTGTTTTGCAGAACGCAAGAGAGTTGAACTGCCAGGCAATCCACCACAGACGGGAAAAGGCTTGCTGTTGCATCGGACGCAGATGGTCTTCGCCACCTGACTTGATCGCCTCAGATTCTACGCTGAAACGATGTCAGAGAAGCCGTTAATTGTTCATTCACAGGTAGTTAGAGAGGAACCTCATCGCTGCTTCTTCTTCGCCAGAATCGCGTCAAATTCCGCGCGCGGCATCTTCAGCTTCTCTGGATGAGCGTCGATCCACTTCGCCAGCGCGTCATATTTCCGCGGCGTCCATCCGCCTTCGAACTCGCCGCCATTCTTGCCCGACTTGTTCAGCTCAAAATTGAAGGCATCTTCCAGATTCGTAAACTCAGCCGAGCTGATCGCTTCTTCCGCGAGAATCGCCGGAATAAAAAGCACGCCATCGGTCTTCGCCAGCACCAGATCACCGGGCAGTACAACCGCGCGCCCGATGCGAATGGGTGAGTTGATCGCCGTGAGCGTCATGTCCGCCCACGCAGAAGGATCATACCCGCGATAAAACCCATTCAGGTTTGGAATCTCCCTGTTCTCCTCCTGATCGCGAATGCCTGCATCGAATACAAACCCTGAGTGCGTATGCGCTGCAATACCACTGCCAAGGTTCGATCCAATCAGCGTGCCTTCGATGATCTTCCCGAAACCATCCGCGACGTAAACATCGCCCTCACGCAGTTCGTTGATCGGCCAACTGTTGGTCCAGCTCACGCGCCCCTCGGCTTTGCCCTCAGCGGTGATGGCCTTTGCCATATCCGGACGCAGCGGCATATACTGCGCCGTCAGCGCACGGCCCGCAAAAGGCTTGTCGATATGCAAAGCCTGCCAGCCGCCATCGAACTGGCAGCGATAGCCCTTCTCCTGCAGAAAGTCCCACACATCCTCGATCGAGACATCCAGAGCGCGCGTCAGCAGATCATCCGGCACTTTCGGGCGCCCATCAGGAAAGCGCTCGCCCTTCCAGTCCGACGTGTAGAAGAGGATCTGCTCCTTCGTCATCTTCACCTGCGAAAATGCAGGACCCGCCAGGCTGCACACCAGCAGAACAAACAATAGAACGCGTTTCATGAACTCTCCTCTACTAGCTGAACGTAGCGTCGTCCCACGACTGCTTCTCATCCCACATCGGCGTCGGCTCAAAGTATCCGGTGCCAGGTTTGAGATGTCGCTTCACTTCATCCTCGTTCAGCGAAATCCCCAGCCCCGGCCCATCCGGAACCTTGATGTAACCCTTGTTGATAATCGGCTTCTCGATCCCCGTAACAAGGTCCTGCCAGAACGGCACATCGAGCGAATGATTTTCCAGCGCAAGAAAATTCCGCGTCGCCGCCGCGCAATGCACATTCGCCATGCAGCCCACTGGAGTTCCCGCAAAGTGCATTGCCATAGGAACGCCGTAGCGAAATGCCATGTCGCCGACCTTGTGCGTGCGTAGAATACCGCCGGAAGTCTCAAGGTCCGGATGAATCTTGTCGACTGCGTGAGCAGTGCAGAGCTTCTCAAAATCCGTGAACTCGTAAATGTCCTCGCCCGTCAGCGTCGGCGTTGGACTCGCATCCGTGATCTGCTTCCAAAGATCGGTGTAGTACCAGGGAATCAAATCTTCCATCCACTCGAGGTTGAACTTCTCATACGCCTTGCCGAGCCGGATTGCCGACTTCACGCCCACGTGCCCAAGGTGGTCCATTGACAACGGTATACCGTACCCAATGTTGTCCCGCACCGCCGCAACATACTCGCAGAGCCGGTCAATCCCCTTGTCCGTCACCTCGGTCGCAATAAATGGATGCGGCTGATTCCGCAACTCCCACTCGCTCAATCCCGAGGGCTGCATCACCGTATTCGGAATACCCTCCAGCGTGTCGATGCCCAGATCCATCTTCATCCACGTCAGACCCATCGCTATGCGCTCTTTCGCGCGCCGCCCGTACTCCTGGGGGTCTTTCGATTCCGTCGTATCGGCATAAATGCGAATCGTATCGCGCCACTTGCCGCCCAGCATCTGGTACACCGGACAGTTGTAAACCTTGCCCGCAATGTCCCACAGCGCCATCTCCACCGCAGAGACGCCGCCGCCCTGCCGAGACACTCCGCCAAACTGCGCAATCTTCTCAAAGAGGTAATCCACCCGCAGCGGATTCTCACCCACAATGCGGCTCTTCAGCACCATCGCATACTGCGGCCCCGCGATATCGCGTACCTCGCCCAGCCCATACACATCCTGGTTCGTATCAATGCGAATCAACGCGCACGGACTCGGCCCCGGCTTCACCACAATCGCATAGCGCATGTCCGTAATCTTCAGTGTCGAAGGGCTCGAATTCAGATTCACATTCCTGATCGCAGGCTCCGCTTCTGCCTTTTGCGCTGCCCGGCTCAGCAGTCCGCCTGCGAGCGCCGACATCGAAGACTTCAGAAATCCACGGCGATGAAACTGCCAGCTTTTTTCAGACACGCGAAAGCCCTCCTTCAGAACCGAAAAAATATCATCCACGAATGCGCTTTGAATGTACACGGGCGAGCGACTGCAGGTCGCAACTTCTCCGAGGGCACGCACTCGGTTGGCTGGAGCAGTGCTACGCCCCTACAATCCAAATTGATGAGAAATCCGGCTGAGCAACGCCAATTCCGTCGTCTGCTCCTCGCCTGGTTTGACGCGCACGCCCGCGACCTACCCTGGCGCCGAACTGCCGATCCCTACGCGATCTGGGTTTCGGAGATCATGCTCCAGCAGACGCGCGTTAACGCTGTCCTCGATCACTATGCTCGCTTCATGGCCCGCTTCCCGACAGTCGAGACGCTCGCCCGCGCCGAAGAGCCGGAAGTCCTCGCCATCTGGAGCGGACTCGGCTACTACCGCCGCGCCCGCATGCTGCACCAGGCCGCAAAGGTGGTCGCGAACGAGCTGGCAGGAAAGATGCCCGAGACCGCCGAGGTCCTGCGCCTGCTACCCGGCATCGGCGAATATACTTCGGCGGCTATCGCCAGCATCGCCTTCGGCGACCCGGTCGCCGCTGTCGATGGCAACGTCGAGCGGGTAGTCCTGCGCCTGACCGGAACTGAACTGGCGGCAAAAGCCGTCCGAGAAACTGCCCAGACGCTTCTCGACCGAAGCCGCTCGGGCGACTGCAACCAGGCGATGATGGAACTCGGCGCGACCGTCTGTCTGCCAAAGAACCCGCTCTGCCTCAAATGCCCGGTCCAGACGCTCTGTCGCACCCGCGGCGAACACCCGACAGTAAAACGCCCCAAAATGCACGAAAAAGCCACTTATTTCGCCTTTTTGGAGCGCAAAAACCGCAAAAAAAGCACCGAAATTCTGCTCGAACAACGGCCACACGACGCATCGCTTATGGCCGGAATGTGGGAACTTCCCCACCTAGAACCCACCGAACCCGACCCAAACCGACTGCTCCTGTCGCTGCGGCATTCGATCACTACGACCAACTATCAGGTCAGTATCCTGAGCTTTGCGCCGGCAGAAGAGACGCATCTGCCAAAACACACAACCCGCGAGTGGATCAAAACCGAAGACCTGCCAAAGCTGCCGCTCACAGGCCTCGCGCGGAAAACACTCAAGCGCCTCCACATTTTGCCCGGAAATGCCTCGACCACGCTTCCGGCAAAAGCGTCCGCAATTGCTCCAAAACTGCTCTTTCCCGAGCGATCTGTAGCAGAATAGTTACTTATAGATCCCAAGGAGCATGCATGACCCACTCTCTCCGCCTGGCTTGCGCCATCGCGCTTTTCTCAGCAGCCGCATCTTATGCGCAAGTCCCCGCCATTCCCGGAGTGCCCAACACTGCGCGCCAGGCCGCTGACAGCATCGATCCCGAAAAGATACGCGCGCACGTCCGCTTCCTCGCGAGCGACCTGCTGGAAGGCCGCGGCCCAGGCCTGCGCGGCGCGCAGATCGCCGCTGAATACATCGCCACGCAATTCGCGCTCAATGGACTGAAGCCCGCAGGCGACAACGGAACCTACTTCCAGAAGGTCCCCCTCTACGCCGTCCACACCGTTGAAGACCAGACCACAGCATCCTTCGTCCCACAAAACGGCCAGCCGATTCCGCTCAAGTACGGCGAAGATTACGTCGCCAAAGACCAGACCGGAGCAGCCTCCGCAGACATTGACGCGCCCATCGTCTTCGTCGGTTACGGCATCGACGCGCCTGAGTACCACTGGAACGACTACTCCCGGGTGGACGTAAAGGGCAAAGTCCTGCTGGTGATCGTCAACGAGCCGCCATCGACCGACGAGGCCTTCTTCAAGGGTAAGACGATGACCTACTACGGCCGCTGGACCTATAAGTACGAAGAAGCATCGCGCAAAGGCGCGCTGGGCGTGCTCATCATCCACCGCACCGATCTCGCCAGCTATCCCTGGCACGTCGTGCGTGACTCGCAGGCGATCGAGAAGTCCTACCTGCAGGGCGATCCGACAGCGACACTCCAGGCCGCAAGCTGGATCCAGCACGACGTAGCCCAGAAGCTGCTGACCGCGGCGGGACAGGGAACAGTCGATGCCATGATCGACGCAGCCGGAAAGCCCGGTTTCCATGCCACCGAGCTGCCGGTCCACTTCAAGGCGCACATCGCCAGCAAGGTCCGCCGCTACGA
>DATGAD010000129.1:0-6946 GCA_035313725.1 Alloacidobacterium sp.
GGCGGATTGCTTGACGAAGTGCGTAATGCCCTCGGTGGATGCGTGGGCGCGGTGTGCGCTGCCGAAGGCGTCGTTGACGTAGATTTCGCAGAGCGAGGCAAGTTCTTTGGCGAAGTTTGCGTCGTTGGCTTCTTCCTGAGCGTGGAAGCGCAGATTTTCCAGCAGCAGCACCTGGCCGGATTCGAGCTGGCGCGAGAGCTCGGTGGCGATTTCGCCGACGCAATCGGGCGAGAAGGCTACGTTGACGCTCTCACCGATGTGATGATCGATCAGGACGCGCAGGCGGTCGACGACGGGGCGCAGGCTGTACTTCGGATTGACCTTGCCCTTGGGGCGGCCGAGGTGCGAGGCGAGGATGAGCTTCGCTGTGTGGCGCAGCGCGTATTCGATGGTGGGCAGTGTTTCGCGGATGCGGGTGTCGTCGGTGATTTCGCGGCCGTCGTCGGTGAGTGGAACGTTGAAATCGACACGCATGAGTACGTGCTTGTGCTGCAGATCAAGATCGCGGATCGATAGTTTCGACATAGTGGGGGCTCACTGGCTTTCAGGTTGGGAGATGACGGCGTCTGCTTCTATTTCGACGCGCCAGGATGGGTTTAGAAGCTCGGCGACAACGACCATGGTTGCCGCGGGACGGATGCTGCTGAAGAATTCGCCGTGGACGCGGCCTACGGCTTCCCAGTCGTCGACGTGGGTGAGATACATGCGGGTGCGGACGACGTCTTCGAGTCTGGCTCCGGCTTTTTCAAGAGCGCTTTGAATGAGGGTGAGAATGTGGCGCGTTTGCGTGGCGGCGTCGGCTTCGTCTGCGCCTACGGGGCCGGTGCCGGAGACGTGGATGGTGTTGCCGATGCGCACGGCGCGGGAGAAGCCGATGATGGGCTCAAAGGGCGACGAGCCTGAGATGTTCTTGCGCATCGGTGGTGCTTTCCAAGGGACAAGGTGCGCGCTTTACGCGGTCTATTGAAAACGCCCGGGGCTGAAGCCCATTGAATTATCGTCTTATTTCACCGGGCTCAAGCCCAGTGCTTCTACCTCTTTGAAGGGGCACGGCTGAGCCGCGCCCCTTCAAAGCTAATCTGGAATGCGAATTACAGGCCCTTCTTCGCGAGGAAGAGAATGAGGTCGCGAACACGGTTCGAGTAGCCCCATTCGTTGTCGTACCAGCTGATGACCTTGACCGACTGTCCGACCACCTTTGTCAGCGGGGAATCGACGATCGAGGAGCGGGCGTCGCCCTTGAAGTCGCTCGATACGAGCTCTCCGGTTTCGTAGCCGAGGATGCCCTTGAGTGCGCCTTCGGAGGCAGCCTTCAGCGCTTCGTTTACGGCCTGGATCGTTACTGGCTTCTCGGAGATGAAGGTGAGGTCGACGACGGAGACGTTCGGGGTTGGGACGCGGATCGCGAAGCCGTCGAGCTTGCCGGCCATCTCGGGGATGACGAGCTTGAGGGCCTTGGCTGCGCCGGTGGAGCTGGGGATCATGTTGATGGCAGCGGCGCGGGCGCGGCGGAGGTCCTTGTGCGGGAAGTCGAGGATGACCTGATCGTTGGTGTAGCTGTGGATCGTGGTCATGATGCCGGAGACGATGCCGAAGGTCTCGTGCAGAACTTTCACAACGGGTGCGAGGCAGTTCGTCGTGCAGGAGGCGTTCGAGATGATGTTATGCTTCGCGGCGTCATACTTGTCTTCGTTGACGCCGAGGACGACGGTGATGTCCTCGTTGGTGGCAGGGGCGGAGATGATGACCTTCTTGACCGATCCCTGAAGGTGGGCCTTGGCTTTGGTGGCGTCGGTGAAGATGCCGGTCGATTCGACGATGACTTCTGCGCCCTGGGAGGTCCAGTCGAGCTTGGCGGGATCGCGTTCGGCGTAGACCTTGATCTTTTTGCCGTCGACAGAAATGTGGTCATCACCGGCGACGATGTCGTTCTTCAGGTTGCCGAGGATCGAGTCGTACTTGAGCAGGTGCGCCAGGGTTGCCGGGCTGGTGAGGTCGTTGACTGCGACGATGTCCAATTCAGGGTTGCCGAGCGCGGCGCGAAAGACGTTGCGTCCAATGCGGCCAAAACCGTTGATGCCAACCTTAACTGCCATGGGAACTTTTTCTCCTTTGTTTTTGCTTCGAGGTCTAGTGTGCAGGTGATCGCGGGCACCGCCGGGTGCCACCAAATATCGATGCTAGCACTGTCGTCAACATCAAGAAAGTCTTTGGGGCGGATCAGGAAAATTTATTCGCGATTTTTGGGCTTTTCAACACAGCAGTTTGCGGCGAGGTGGGCGACTGTGTTACATCCTCAATCATGCGCGAATGGATGCGCGAACGCATGAGAAGACGCTCGAAGCGTGGACCGAATACTTCGGAGTCCACTGGAAAGATAGGGCAGGAGATACCTGCCAACCAACCTGCCCCTTTGCGGCCGAGCTACCCTGAGGCGCAGGCTGCAGGCGGTGAAGAAGAAGCTGCCGAGGCTCATGACGAGGTCGCGGCCGAGCCGATTGGCGTGTTTGCGGATGCCCTGGAAGAGCCGGAGCAGTCGGCTGAGCCGGAAGTGTCTGAAGGGGAGCCCACGGGAAAGCTTGTGGTTGAGACCCAGCCGGAATCGCTCGCGGTTCCGCCACCGGAGCAACAGGCTGCAGCGCAACGCAGTCCGCGTGGGTTCGTGGTGCTGACGATCGGGCTTCCGGGATCGGGTAAGACGACGTGGTTCAAGCGACGCGGCGTTACGCCGTTGTCGAGTGATCTGCTGCGGTCGATTCTTTTTGACGACATCACCGAACAGCGCTACCAGGGGCTGGTGTTTTCGACGCTGCGCTCGCTGCTGCGGGCCCGGTTGATTGCCAAGATGCCGTGGAATTATGTGGATGCCACGAACCTCTCTCCGCACGAGCGCAGACAATGGATCAAGATGGCCAAGAGCTTCGGCTACGAGGTGCAGGCTGTCTTCTTCGATGTACCGTTTGAGGTTTGCATGGAGCGCAATCGGCGCCGCGAGCGTGTGGTGAGCGACGAGGTGATGCAGAAGACGGCTGAGCGTCTGCGTCCGCCGAGCTTCAAGGAAGGTTTCTCGAAGATTACAGTGGTGCGGGTGAAGGGCGCTTCGCAGCCGGAGGCGGCTGGCGAGCCGACGGCGGGTGAGGGAGCATAAGACTCCCTGATGTGAGATAAAGGAGCCGGGCACTTCTGCCCGGCTTTTTCTTTTATGGCGGCAGCGATTGAATTTCGCGATGTGAGCGTGAAGACGGCTGAGGGCCGTGTGCTGCTGGATCATATTCATCTGAGCCTTGAAGAGGGGACTACGACGGCGGTGCTGGGGCGCAGCGGGTCGGGCAAGACGACGCTGCTGCGGCTGGTGAACCGGATGCTCGATCCGACGGATGGGACGGTGTTCATTCGCGGCAAGGAATGTGAGCAGCTGAATGTCATCACGCTGCGGCGCGGGATTGGGTACGTGATTCAGGAGACCGGGTTGTTTCCGCACTTCACTGTGGCGCGGAATGTCGGGCTGGTTCCGGAGCTGAATGGGAAGCGTATCAGCGCTGAGAAGACGAGCGAATTGCTTGGGCAGGTTGGGCTCGAGGCGGAGAAGTTTTCGAAACGCTATCCGCACCAGCTCTCAGGCGGGCAGCGGCAGCGCGTCGGGCTGGCGCGAGCGCTGGCAGCGGAGCCTTCGATTCTGCTGATGGATGAGCCATTGGGTGCCCTCGATCCGGTGACGCGCGCAGAGATACAGGATATGCTGCGCGATCTGTTGAAGCGGTTGAAGAAGACAGTGCTGCTCGTGACGCACGATCTCGATGAGGCGCTATATCTGGCTTCGCGCATTGTGCTGCTGGAAGAGGGGCGCGTGGTGACGGATGTGGCCGCTGAGGATTTTCTGCGCTCGGAGATTCCGGCGGTGAAGGCATATGCAGAGGCTTTTCATCGCGGGCTGGAGCAGCAGAGATGACGGGTTTTCTGGTGCAGTATGGCGATCAGATTCTCTCGCTTACGTTTGAGCATCTGTGGCTTACCGGTGCGGCGATGCTTTTCGCGATTGCGATAGGGGTTCCGGCTGGGATATGGCTGACGCGGCATACGAATTGGGCGAAGCCTGTGCTCGGCTTCGTGAATATCATCCAGACGATTCCTAGCCTTGCTATGTTTGGTTTTCTGTTGCCCTTGCCGTGGTTGGGGGAGAATGCGGCGCGGATCGCCATTGTTGCGCTTACTGGCTATGCGCTGCTGCCGATTGTGCGCAACACCTATGCGGGGATTCGCGGCGTCGATCCGACGGTGACCGGTGTGGCGCGTGCGCTTGGCATGACGGACATGCAGAGGCTCTTCAAAGTGGAGTTGCCGCTGGCTGCCGGCGTAATTCTTGCGGGTCTGCGCACGGCTACTGTTACTTGTGTTGGTATTGCCACGATTGCTGCTGCGGTGGGCGCGGGTGGGCTGGGCGAGTTTATCTTTCGCGGTGTGGCGTCGGTGGATAATCGGCTGGTGCTGGCTGGTGCGATTCCGGCTGCTCTGCTTGCGCTTGGCGCGGATGGGTTGTTGGGGCTGGTTGAGCATTGGCTGCGGGTTCCGGGAGCGGCCAAGTCGTGAAGGGAAAGCATCCTGCGAAGGATCCCAGGTTAGCTCCGCGAACCTGGGGCACCCAGGGTTTCATCCTGCTGGTCCTTGCTCTTTGCATTTTTATTACGAGTTGCGGGCCGCCGCATCCGAATCACCCGGTGATTGGCGCGAAGAACTTTACTGAACAGGTTGTCCTTGGGGAGTTGCTGGCGCAGCAGATTGAGGCGAAGACCGGCATGAAGGTGGAGCGCCGGTTTTATCTCGCAGGCAGTTACATTTGCAATCAGGCGCTGATTTCCGGCCGCATTGATGCCTATGTGGAATACACAGGCACGGCGT
Organism: Alloacidobacterium sp.; assembly: GCA_035313725.1. Lineage (GTDB taxonomy): Bacteria > Acidobacteriota > Terriglobia > Terriglobales > Acidobacteriaceae > Alloacidobacterium. The sequence goes on from DATGAD010000129.1 coordinate 4,897, forward strand.
TGACGGCGATTCTGAAGCAGCCTGTGAATCGCGATCCGGATGCTGTGCTGAACATCGTGCGGAATTTGTATCAGCAGCGGTATCATATTACAGTCATGGACCCGCTTGGCTTCGAAAACACATTTGCCATGATCATTCGCGGAGACGATGCCGCGCGGTTTCATCTCACGACGTTGAGCGAAGCGGCGCAGTACACCCCGCAGTGGGTTCTTGGCGTTGGGTATGAATTTGAACAGCGTCCCGATGGGTTGCCGGGGTTGAGCAAGGCCTACGGGTTGCGCTTCAAGGACGCGCCTGTGACGATGGATCTCGGGTTGTTGTATCGCGCGATCGATTCGCATCAGGTGGACATGATTGCGGGCAATTCGACGGATGGCCCGATTGCTGCGCTTGGCCTGAAAGTTCTCGCCGACGACAAACATTATTTTCCGCCGTATCAGGCGGTGCCGCTTGTGCGCGATGCATCGCTCAAGCGGTGGCCTGCCATGGGCACGGCCATAGAGGAGCTTCAGGGTAAAGTATCTGCAGACGATATTCGCGCCATGAATGAAGCGGTTGACGGAGAGCATCGCGATCCGGCAGTGGTGGTGCGGGAGTTTCGGCAGAAGAAGGGGCTTTGAGAAAGCATGAGTGAGTTGCAAACGAAAGTAGCTCCAGCGCAGCAGCCGGAACCATGGCTGCGGGGCACACTGGCGGACGTGCCTGCGGTGGTGCGCGGAGTTCTGCATGCGCTGGAGCTTGCACAGGAAGACGTTGATCGCTGGTGCGAGTCGTTAAGCGAAGATGACCTCAATGCTCGTCCTTTCGAATTGCCGCAGATTGCGTTTCATCTGCGGCATATTGCCCGCAGTCTTGACAGGCTGCTTTGGTATGCGGAAGGGAATCAGCTATCGGCTGAACAGATTGCTGCTCTGAAGAGCGAGATGGAGTCGGGGGCTGGTCGCGAAGCGCTGTTTGCTGAGTTCAGTCAAGGATTGGAATCGGCTGCTCAGCGTGTGCTCGCTCTGGCTGCCGGGGATCTGGAGCAGCCGTGTTTTGTTGGGAAGAAGCAGTTGCCCACGAGTGTTGGTGGATTGCTGGTGCATCTCGCCGATCACACGCAGCGGCATGTTGGGCAGATTGTGACTACGGCGAAGGTGTTGCTGGCGGGGAAGTAGGTATTACCGATGTCATCCTGAGCGCAGCGAAGGACCTGCTTTTTCCTTATCTCCGGACTAGATCATCGCTTTGCCCCATTCTTCGCTGAAATCTACCCACGTGGGATTGTTCTGCTCGACGAGGGCAATCTTTCTCGCTCTGAGCCAGCCTTTCAGTTCTTTCTCACGTGCGATTGCGAATTTGACCCAGCGGTATTCTTCAAACCATACAAGACGGTGACAGCGATATTTTGTTGTGAAGCCTTTGAAGGTTCCGTCTTTGTGCTGTTGTATGCGACGCTCCAGATTATTGGTGACGCCGATGTATAGGGTACGGCTTGCGCTGGCAACGATGTAGGTGTAATGCCTTCGTTCAGGTGCTGTCATGAACCGAATGCTATGTCGCGAATCGTGCCCGCGCATAAGAAAAACAGGTCCTTCGCTGCGCTCAGGATGACATCGGTAATAAGGGATCAGCGGGGGTAATAAGGGACTACCGGATTTTTTCTTCCAGCTCTTCGTGGATGTGGCCCATCTTTTCCCTCTTGACATCGAGATAGCGCTGGAAGGTTTCTTCGGGTTCAACGGCGGCAGAGATGCGCTCGACTACACGGATGCCGGCTGATTCGAGAGCCTCGACTTTCTCGGGGTTGTTGGTAATTAGGCGGACGGCGTGGACGCCAAGCTGCTTCAGGATTTCGGCCGGCAGTTCGAACTCGCGCTCAAAACCATCACCGAAGCCGGCACCGGCATCCTTCTCTACGAACAGCAGGAAGGCCGCGGCATCGGCCTCATGGCAAAACTCAAAGCCTACGAATTGCAGGACCAGGGCTTCGACACCGTCGAAGCCAACGTCGAGCTGGGCTACAAGCCCGATTGCCGCGAATTCGAGCTGCCCGCCGAAATCCTGAAGC
>DATGAD010000130.1:0-12589 GCA_035313725.1 Alloacidobacterium sp.
ATCGGATACGAAACGATGACCGAATAAAAGCCCGGCTGCGTCAGCGCGGCAACCAGGGCAATCTTCAGAAAAAATCCCAGCCGGAACGGCGCGGCCATCACTTCTCGCGCCCGCCGGAAAGCAGGCCCAAGAGCATCAGCAGGAGATAGCTTCATCATGCGTGCCATGAGGTTACGGCAACTCCCGCCCCCATCGCAATGAGAATGACGTCCGAGAGCCGCAGTCCCCGTAAAATAGGGAAAGCACCCATGACCCACATCCGCCCAGCGACCGCAGCCGACATACCACTCATGCACTCCCTCGTCCGAGCACTCGCCGAGTACGAGCGCGAGCCGCACTCCGTCCAGATCACCGAAGAACAACTCCTGCGCGACGGCTTTGGCCCAAACCACTACTACGAGTGCCTCATCGCCGAGGAAGACGGCAAGCCCGCAGGCTTCGCGCTCTACTTCCCCATCTACTCCACCTGGCAAGGCCCCAGCCTGCACCTCGAAGACCTCTTCGTCCTTCCCGAATTTCGCGGCAAGGGCATCGGCAAGGCGTTGTTGAATCAAGTCGCAGCCGCAGCGGTCAAACGGGGCTGCGCCCGCCTGCAATGGGACGTGCTCGACTGGAATCAGCCCGCCATCGACTTCTACCACTCCATCGGCGCCGTCATGCTGCCCGACTGGCGCCGCATGCGCATGACGGGCGAAGCTCTCCAGGCTCTGGCTGCTCCCAGCGAGGTCTCAGCGTGAGCCGCATCCGCGTCATAGGTGGCGGACTCGCCGGCCCCGAAGCCGCTCTCGTTGCCGCAAGAGCCGGCGTAGACGTAGACCTTTACGAGATGCGCCCCGTGCGCTCCACGCCCGCGCACCAGACCGCCGACTTCGGCGAACTCGTCTGCTCCAACTCACTCAAGTCCGAGAGCGAAAACACCGCGCCCTGGCTCCTCAAGCAGGAAATGCGCCGCGCCGGATCGCCACTCCTATCCTGCGCCGACGCCAGCGCAGTTCCCGCCGGACACGCCCTCGCCGTCGATCGGGTCGAGTTCTCGCGCCTCATCAACGAAGCCATCGAGCGCGAACCGCGCATCACCGTCCACCGCGAAGAAGTCGCTCAACTCGATCCCGACGACGGCATCACCATCATCGCGAGCGGTCCGCTCACATCGTCTGCGCTCTCGAGCGAAATCGCCCGCCTCACCGGCAGCGACCACCTTGCCTTCTACGACTCCATCAGCCCCATCGTAGAAGCCGACTCCATCAATATGGACCGCGTCTACTTCGCCGCGCGCTGGGACAAGGGCACCGCCGACTACATCAACTGCCCCTTCACAAAGGAAGAGTACGACGCCTTCTACAACGCGCTCACCTCCGCCGAAACCGTGCAGGAAAAAGAATGGGAGAAGCTCTGCTACTTCGAAGGCTGCCTGCCCATTGAAGAGCTGGCCCGCCGCGGCTACGACACCCTGCGTTTCGGCTGCATGAAGCCGGTCGGCCTGCGCGACCCGCGCACCGGCAAAATACCCTACGCGGTAGTCCAGCTGCGCTGCGAAAACCTGCGCGCCGACTCCTACAACTTAGTCGGCTTCCAGAACCACCTCAAATACGGCGAACAGGCCCGCGTCCTGCGCCTTATCCCCGGCCTCGAAAACGCAAAATTCCTGCGCTACGGCCAGATCCACCGCAACACCTACATCAACGCCCCACGGGTGCTGACGGATACGCTGAACCTCCGCGACCACCCCAGCATCTACTTCGCCGGGCAAATCTCCGGCGTCGAAGGCTACACCGAATCGATCGCCACGGGCCTACTCGCCGGACTCTACTCCGCAACCGCCGCGCAAGGCGCAGGCGCCACCCCAGTTCCGCGCGAAACCGCGTTAGGCTCGCTCGTAAACTACATCACCCAGGCTGACGTCAAGCACTTCCAACCGGCCAACATCACCTTCGACCTGTTAGTCCCACTCGAGGAAGAACTACGCAAAAAAATCCGCGACAAGAAGGAGCGCCATCGCCTGCAATGCGAGCGTTCATTAGCCGCATTCGACAACTGGTGGCATTCAGCCGCTATCCCCACAACCTTGTCATCCTGAGCGTAGCGAAGGACCTGCTTTTCTGCTGGCTGGGATGACACTGATTGAGTTGCTGCTGACTCTTAGCTACAGTGAATTGATGCAAGAACTCGTCTTCGACGTAACGCAAGAGCCTGATGGCGGTTACGTCGCAGAAGCCTTGGGTGAAAGCATTCTTACGCAGGCCAGCACATGGGACGAACTGCAATTCAATATCAAGGAGGCGGTGGAAGCTTTCTATTTCGATAGCTCAACCGCCGTCAGCGTACGCTTCATCTTCAATCCGGCTCAATGACTGACTCAATCACCACCTGCAGGCTTTGCCTACTTCCTAAGCAATTGCGGAAGAGCCACATAATTCCGGCATTCGTTGGACGTTATCTCAAGGAAACATCAGCCACCGGTTATCTACGCGATGCAGCAAGTCCAAATATTCGGAGACAAGATTTACCTACAATAGAGCTTCTCTGCGAAGTATGCGAACAAAGTATTAGCAGATGGGAGCGGGATTTTGCTCAAAATATCTTTCCGATAGTTCAGAATGACAATTTCAAGGAGATTCATTACGACGAGTCATTGCTAAAGTTTGCGGTTTCTCTAAGCTGGCGAGAACTCGTCACTCAAGAAGCCGCACTTAAAATTGATCTTCCGCAGTTTTCGAATAGGATCGCGAAAACTCTGGAAAATTGGCGTAAGTATCTGTTGGGAATTACATCACAACCATATAGCGTGCATCATCTCTTTATCTTTGCAGGTGCTCCAAAGTCGCTTCCTGGGGACACTCATCCCAAATTCTTGTATTACGCACTGCGCGGCATCGACTCCACAGAAGCTGTCAGCCAGAGATGCATTGCCGTGTATGTCAAACTTCTTCGGAGTATTTTTTATTCACCTGTCGTTCCTTCTAATCCCGCAGGTTGGAAAAATACAAGAATTCATGCTGGCCCAGGCAAACTTATTTCACCTCAGATAATCTCGATGCCAGGCTTTGCGGATTTATTGAACTCGTGCGTAGAAGAAGGCCACGCAGTGCCGATTTCTGAATCTCAGAACGAAAAAATTAGACAATCCATGATGAAAGATCCTCTGAGAGCGATCAGCTCGGAATAAAGTACATCTGTCTACTCGGAGGCTGCTCGGTGAACAATCGCCCGAAAGCGAGTAGAGTTCGTGCCTTTGCGATCGCGTTACCATAAGAAGTAAAGATGTCTACCCCCACAAAAGCCGTAGTAAGCCTCTCCGGAGGCATGGACTCCTGCGTCTGCGCCGCCCTCGCCGCGCGCGATTGCGATGCCTATGCCATCCACTTCAGCTACGGCCAGCGAACCGAAGCAAAAGAACTCGCCTCCGCCCAAGCCGTAGCTAACACCCTTGGATTCAAAGACTTCCTGCACCTCAAGATCGACATCTTCCGCCGCATCGGAGGCTCCGCCTTAACTGACGCCAGCATCCCCGTCCCCGAAGTGGCAGAGAACACACAGATAGGCTCGGCGATCCCCGTAACCTACGTTCCCTTCCGCAACGCGCATTTCCTGTCCGCAGCCGTCAGCTGGGCCGAAGTCATGGGCGCGAAAAGAATCTTCATCGGCGCTGTCGAGCAGGACAGCTCCGGCTACCCCGACTGCCGCCCGGCCTACTACGAGGCCTTTCAGCAGCTTATCCGCACCGGAACCAAAGAGGGAGACATCGAAGTTGTCACTCCGCTCATCCATATGCGAAAGAAGGAGATCGTCGCCCTTGGCCTTGAACTTGGCGCACCATTGGATTTAACGTGGTCATGCTACTCAGGCGAGGAATTCGCCTGCGGCGTATGTGAGAGCTGCATCCTCCGCCTCCGCGCATTTGTTGAAGCCGGATCGGAAGACCGAATCCCCTACGCCGCGCATCGCAGTTAGAAAGCTGGCGTCACCGGAGTTGTTTCCGGCGCAGTCAGAGAATTTTGAACACGAAGGACCGGGCAGGCCGGCAATCGTCCGCTGTGCGCTCCTTCAAGGAGAAGACCATGAGAAAGACGAAGCTCTGGATGGCGCTCGCACTTGCAGCGTTGGCGTCCGCGCTGTTCACCCCCGCATTCGCCCAGGAAACTGGCAAGATCCACGGCCATGTTCAGGACCCCGCAGGCGTTCCTGTAGCCGACGGCATCGTCACCCTGTCCACTGACAGCGGCAAAACCGCGAAGTACACCTTCAACACCGACGCCAGCGGCGATTACAAGGGCGACGGTGTCGCTCCCGGCACTTACACCCTCTCGCTGCGCCGCCCCGACACACCACCCGACAAGGTCCTCGATCAGTTTCCCGAAGTAAAGATCACCGCCGGAGCCGACACCGCGCAGGACTTCGACATGACCCGCGCGGACTACATCTCCAAGCTCACTCCCGAGCAGAAAAAAATGCTCGAGGACTTGAAGTCGAAGAATGCATCGGTCATGAAGGAAAATGCGGCCATCAAGAACCTGAACGCCGATCTCCTGAAGGCCCGCGAAGACAACAAGAACAAGAACTACGCTGAAGCCGAACAGCTGATGCTGAAAGACACACAGGCCAAGCCGGACGCTGCCGTCCTGTGGCTTGAACTTGGCGTAGCGCAGGCTGGTCAAAAGAAGAACAGCGACGCGGAAACTTCTCTAAAGAAGTCCATCGACCTCGACAGCCAGGGCAAGAAGACTAATCCTGAGGTCGAAGCCGGCGCCGACAACGCGCTGGGCGAAGTTCTTGCCAACGAAGGCAAAGGCCCCGAAGCCCAGGCAGCCTACGACGCCGCAGCCAAGCTCAATCCAACCCAGGCGGCCATGTATTACACCAATGAAGCCATCATCATGGACCGCGCTGGCCAGGTAGACGGAACAGTTGCCGCAGCCGACAAAGCCATTGCAGCCGATCCCAACAAGCCAATCCCCTACTACCTGAAGGGCAAAGCGCTCATCAACAAAGCGACCGTTGATCAGAAGACGGGCAAAATTGTCGCGCCTCCGGGCTGCGCAGAAGCCTATCAGAAGTACCTCGAACTGGCCCCCGACGGACCGTTCGCTCCAGAAGTCAAGAGCGTTTTGACTGAAATGGGCGAGACCATCAAGAGCAGCTACAAGGCCGGCAAGAAGAGCTAAGCAGGCAACCTTGATCTCACCGAGAGCGCCGTTGCCATCAACGGCGCTCTTCTTCCTTTCCCCTTTAATTCCGTCATGCTCAGCGGAGTCGAAGAACCTGCAGTTTACGATGCTTCCGCCAGCAACCCGCTGGGTGCCCCATCCTGTCGCGCGTTTTGCGACAGGGTGGGAAAGCAATACTCTAAAATCACCTCGTGCCCGACATCATCCTCACATACGCCGAAGCGGCGGACGTAATCCAGCGACATGCAAAGACCCTGCTCACCCGAAAGCCCACAGCGGAGCAAGCCCCACTGCTGGCAAGCCTTCGTCGCGTCCTTGCCGAGCCCATCCTCGCCGACCGAGACCAGCCCCCGTTCCCGCGCTCCACGCGCGACGGATTCGCCTGCCGCGCTAATGACCTAAGCACGGCCAAGCCACTCCGCATCATCGGTCAGTTGAAAGCTGGTGATGTATGGAAAGGCGCGCCGCTGGCCTCAGGTGAAGCCATCGAGATCATGACCGGAGCGCCCGTCCCCGCCGGAGCCGACTGTGTCGTCATGATCGAACACGTCAAGGTTAGAGACGACGTCCTGTTTATCGATCCCGGCCGCACTTTGGAACCCGGAGAAAACATCGTCCCATCCGGAGCCGAAGCCAGATCCGGAAGCATCATCGCGCCTGCCGGAACGCGCCTCGCAGCCTCACATATCGCCGCCGCAGCCGCCTGCGGTTATGCAACCGTCATTGTGTACTCCCGTCCGCGTGTCGCCATCCTGGCCACAGGAGACGAACTGGTTCCGGTCGATCACACGCCGCTCACGCATCAGATTCGTAACTCAAACAGTTACTCATTGGCAGCGCAGATTACCCTTGCCGGAGCGCAACCCGTTATTCTGCCAGTCGCGCCTGACGATGAAACGGAAATCGAGTCCGCCATCGGCAGCGCTTCCGGCTGCGATCTGCTCCTGCTCTCCGGCGGCGTGTCCATGGGCAAATACGACTTCGTCGAACAGGCCCTGCTCGCGCTCGGCGCGGAATTCATCTTCACGGGAGCAAAAATCCAGCCCGGCCGCCCGGTAGTCTTCGGAAAGCTGCCGCAACAATATTTCTTCGGGCTCCCCGGCAATCCTGTCTCGACGATGGTCACATTCCTGCTCTTCGCCCAGCCGCTCATCGCGGCGCTCGGAGGAGAAGCCTCCGGAGGCCCACGCTTCGCATTAGCGCGTCTCGCCCACGACTACCGCACCAAACCGGGACTCACCCGCTTCCTGCCGGCACATATTGATTTCACAATCGACTCACCGCAAGCCACTATCATCCCGTGGCAGGGCTCAGGCGACCTCGCCAGCACCGCCACCGCAAACGGCTTCGTCGTCATTCCCTCGAATGTAGACAGCCTCGCCGCCGGCGATTCCGTCTCCATATTGCTGACTTAGGAAGATCCAACGACTTGGTAGGCGTGGGCTTTAGCCCACGCGTAGAGTGATAGATATGGAAGGGGCTTCAGCCCCTGAGGTTAGAAGTCCCATGAGCAAGCTCTCGCACTTCAACGAAGCAGGCGAAGCAAAGATGGTCGACGTCAGCGCCAAAGCCGCGACGCGACGCGAAGCCGAAGCCTCGGCCTTCGTCGCGCTTTCGTCAGAAGTGCTCGCCGCGCTGCCGAACAATCCAAAAGGTAATCCACTCGAAGTCGCTCGGTTCGCCGGAATCCAGGCTGCGAAGCGAACATCAGAGCTGATCCCCATGTGCCATCCCCTGCCGCTCAGTTTCATCGACGTAACAACGGAAGTCATAACCGGCGGCATTGCCATCCGCAGCAAAGCAGCAACCACCGGCCCAACCGGTGTTGAGATGGAAGCTCTCACCGCCGCCTCCGTCGCGGCCCTGACCATTTACGATATGTGCAAGGCCCTCGACAAAGGCATCGTCATCCGCGAAGTTCGACTGGAGCGCAAAACCGGCGGTAAAAGCGGCGACTATCAACGCATCGGTTAATTCGAAGAAACCCGCGTTTTCGATTCAGGCATCTCGCCAGGAAACAGACAGTTCACTATGCTTCTAACGATCTACAGCGTGATTTCCGTCCATCGCAGGGAATGGGCCCTCGGCATCACTCTCATCTGTATCGCGATTCTCCTGAGCCTCTTCGCGCATGACCTATTCTTCCGGCTGCTTGCGCGCTTCCGTCCCAAACATCGCGTCGACCATCCTCTTCTCGCAATAGCGACGCAACGGCTGAGGCGCCCGGCCCGCTGGATCGTCCTCCTCACCACGCTCGGCTTTGCGCTTCCGTTGATTCCTATTCCGCCAGCCTACATCGACCTCACGCACAAAGCGCTCGGCATCCTGTGGTTCCTCGCCCTCGGCTGGTTCATGATCTCTGCCGTCTACATGGCTGAAGATCTGCTGCTGCGACGCTACGACGTCGCAGCCAGCGACAACCTGCGCGCGCGGCGTGTCCGCACGCAGATGCAGTTCATCAGGCGCATCTCCATTTTCCTGCTGTTGCTGATCGATGCCGGCCTGATCCTCTCCCTCTTCCACGACTCCAAGCTCTGGCATTACGGCGCCGGACTTCTTGCTTCGGCTGGACTCGCCAGCCTCGTTCTCGCCACCGCCGCCAAATCCACAGCTTCAAATCTGCTCGCGGGTCTTCAGATCGCATTCACCGAGACAATCCGCATCGACGACGTCGTAGTCGTGCAAGGTTACTGGGGAAGGGTCGAAGAAATCACCACCGCATATGTCGTCGTCGCGGTCTGGGACCAGAGACGGCTAATCGTCCCGCTCAGCTACTTCATCGAGAACTCATTCGAGAACTGGACCCGCAACCGCTCCGACATTCTCGGCACGTCATTCCTGTATGTGGATTACTCGGTCCCCGTAGAAGCCCTTCGCCAGGAATTCACCCGCATACTCGAGTCCGCTCCACTATGGGATCGCCGAGTGAATGCCCTGCAGGTGACAAACCTGTCCGAACACACCATGGAAATTCGCTGCCTGCTGAGCGCCCGCAATTCCAGCGAATCATTCGACCTGCGCTGCATCGTGCGCGAAAAGATGATCGACTTCATCCAGAAAAACTATCCCGATGCGTTCCCGCGCACACGCTTCAGCGAAGTATCGAAAAATGGAGAAGATAATTCCCCTTTTACGAACTCGCCGGCCAAGAATTAGGCACGTATATCTTCTAAAAAATAGCGTTGTCATCCTGAGCGTAGCGAAGGATCTGCTTTTTTCGCACTTCGTCGTAAGAGTTAAGGGGCTCCACTACCAGGCGGTAGCCAGATAAACGCCAAACCATTCGCGCTCATCCGTCCAGTGGTCACTCAAATGAAAATCCGCGCGCTCCAGCATCTCAATCACGCCCTCATCGCGGAATTTGTAACTGTTCTCGGTATGAATCGTCTCGCCCCGCTGCATCTTCACTTCAAGCTCCAGTTCGGGAATCGAGACACTTTGCGCGATCAGGCTCTCCAGATGCATCTCAATCCGCGAACACTCTTCACTCCAACGCGCCCGATGACGAAATAAATTCAGATTAAAGTTCGCGCCCAACTCGCGATTGATCCGCGTCAGCACATTCTTGTTGAAGGCCGCCGTCACCTGGGCCGCATCATCATAGGCATTCAGAAGGATCTCGCGGTCTTTCACCATATCGACACCCAGCAGCAGCTTCTCGCCAGGCTTCAGCTCCTTGCGAATATCGCGCAGCAGTTGCAGTGCATCGGCAGGCTCAAAGTTCCCGATACTCGATCCGATATAAAGCACCATCCGCCGATGCCCGTCGATCTCAATCTGTCCCAGCCCTTCCGTGTAATCGGCCACGCGCGGAACCACCGCAACACCGTCAAGCTCCGCCTCGATTCGCTGCTTCGCCTCATCCAGAGCGGTCCCCGAAACATCAATCGCGTGATACGTCACCTCGGATTGCCGTTTCACCGCCGCCTTCAGCAGCAGCCCCGTCTTGGTCGCCGTGCCCGCGCCCAGCTCGATCATCGCAAGCTGTTCGCAGCCCGCCGCCGCGGCCACAATCTCGTCCGCATGCGCGCTCAGAATCGACCGCTCCGTCCGCGTCGGATAGTATTCCGGCAATTCCGTAATCTGCTCAAAAAGCTCCGAGCCCCGCGCGTCATAAAACAGCCAGGGGCTCAACGTTTTCAGCGGCGCCGTCAGTCCCCGATACACTTCAGAGCCAAGCGGAGTTTGCGCAGCCTCGGGCAGGTGTGGACAGGAAAGAACATGCATTGCTTCCGCTCCCTGAAAAAACTATTTAGCTAAACGAATGCCTGAGAACTGCCAGCGCGTCACCGGAGAGAAGAAGTTCCGGTAGCTCGCGCGAATATGTGTGCGTGGCGTCACGCACGAACCACCGCGTAACACCATCTGGTTTGACATGAATTTTCCGTTGTACTCACCCAGCGCTCCGGGCAATGCATGAAACCCCGGATAGCCCAGGTAAGCGCTCGCAGTCCATTCCCACGCGTCTCCGAAGACCTGCTGCAAGCCGATCCCCTGTGCAGCTGTCGTATGCAGCACCCCATCCTCCAGCAGATTTCCACCCACAACGCCATCAGATGCGGCAACTTCCCATTCCGCTTCAGTAGGAAGCCGTTTTCCCGCCCAATGTGCATAGGCATCGGCTTCGAAATAGCTCACATGGCATACCGCCGTCTGCGCCAGTTCGCTCAGCGGAACCTCGCCGCGCAGCGTAAACACGCTCCATTCGCCCGATTCCTTATCCTGATGCCAATAGAGCGGCGCGCGCCAGCCTTCGTTCTGCACCGTCTGCCGTCCCTCTGACAGCCACAGCTCCGGCCGCCGATACCCGCCATCTTCGATGAACGCCAGATACTCCGCGCACGTCACAAGCCGCGAGGCGAGAGCAAACGGCTCCAGATAGACACGATGTCGCGGCAGTTCGTTGTCAAAGCAGAAACCATCGCCCGCATATCCAATCTCCGCAAGCCCGCCTGCATATTCCAGCCACTCCATCTCCGTCGCAGCCGCATTCAGATTCTCAAACGGCAGCTCCAGATAGGCAGGCCGCAGCGGATTCGTCCACAGAGCATGCTTAATATCCGTCAGCAGCAATTCCTGGTGCTGCTGCTCATGGTGTATGCCCAGCACCGCCCGCCGCTCCACCTCGTCCGGAGCGCCCGCCTTCAGCCACTTGTGCAGCGCCTTATCCACATATTCCCGGTAGGCATGAATCTCCTGCACGCCAGGCCGCGAGAACGAAGCGCGCAGCTTCTTCTCAGGCTGCTCTGAGACCGAGTTGTAGTAGCTGTTGAAAAGCCAGAGAAAGTCTGGATTGAAGGGCCGGTATCCGGGATCGAGCTCCCGCATGATAAACGTCTCGAAGAACCAGGTCGTGTGCGCCAGGTGCCACTTCGCCGGGCTAGCCTCAGCGCAAGACTGCACCATCATGTCCTCGGGTGAAAGCGGCGCGCACAGCAGTTCGCTCTGCCGCCGCACATTACAAAACTGCTGGGCCAGGGAGCTTCCTATGGCCGGGGGTGCCAATGAACTCATCAGTTATCTTCGCTCCTTCTATTAGAGGGCATTCACTGATTCGCGTTGCTCGAAAAAATATCTTTGATCCACCAGAAGTTATGGCGGCCCCTCAATGCGAGTGAAAAAGCCGTGCCAGCACAAATGCCGCTACCGCAGCCAACCCGCCAATGGAGACCGTTTGCAATCCGCTGCGCACTATCCCAGCTCCGGTAGCCCTCCCCTTGGCCGCGCCAAACGCCAGCAGCGCCAGCAAAGTCGTCACCACCGATGCTACCAGCGCATGCATACTGTCGCTGATCAGCATATAAGGCACTAGCGGCACCAGACCGCCGACGACATATGAAAACGCAATCGTTGCCGCACTCTGGCGCGCTCTTTGCGGCTCCGGCTCTTCCAGTCCCAGTTCGAAACGCATCATAAAATCGACCCACGCCTTGGGATTGCGCTTGAGCGCCTGCAGCACCGGATCGCTCTCCGCTCGCGCGACCCCGTACTCCTCAAATATTTCGTAAATCTCTTCTTCTTCATCGCGAGTACGGCTCACAATCTCCGTCTCCTCGCGTCTGCGCTCACTCGCGTAGTGCTCTGAGTCGCCCCGTGATGCCAGGTAGCCTCCCAGCCCCATCGCAATGGAGCCTGCGGCAATTTCGGCCAGCCCCGCAATCACCACCACGTGGGTCCCCGCTCCAACCCCTGACAACCCCGCCGCCAGCGCAAATGGAACGGTAAGCCCGTCCGCCATGCCAATCACGATGTCGCGCACCAGGTCGCTCGACTTAAAGTGCGCCTCGGTATGGTCAACTTCCTGCTGATGCAACATTTCCACGCAGTGTACCCGAGGGCGGGGAATACTTGAACAAAAAGCGCTGGAGCCGCGTAACGCCCACAGGGGCAGAGGTGAGACTCGGGACGACATTTGTGCGTCTATCAGGCAGTCAAAGCAGCGAATGGTTCAACAATTGCTAACCGCTTCCAACTCGGCTTATAACCGAGTCAAAGGTACAAATAACGATATGAAAGCCACCCGTCACCGACTTGCAGCCCTCGCACTCCTTGGTTCTCTAACGCTTATCCCTGCCTCCATGCTGCGCGCGCAACAACCGGACGCCACGGCAACTCCGCAGCATGATCGCCAGGGCGGCCCGCGTGGTGGAATGGGCGGCGGCTTCGGCGGCATGGGCTCCGCCGTCCACGGCACCGTCACCGCCATCGCAGGCGGCGAGTTCACCATCAAGACCGAAGACGGCACCATCTACAAGATCGCAACCGGCCCCAACACCCACATCATGAAGGACCGCCAGCCCATCAAAGCCACCGACATCCACGATGGCGACGTGGTCATGACCGGCGGCGATGTCGACGAGAAAGCGCACACAGTTGGCGCCGTCTTCCTCGCCGTCCTCGACGCCGAACAGGTCGCGCGCATGAAACAGATGCAGGCTGACTTCGGCAAGACGTGGACTGCAGGCAAGATCACCGCAATCAACGAACTCACGCTCACTATCGAACGCCCCGACAAGAAAACGCAGACCATCACCGTCGACGAGAACACCTCCTTCCAGAAACATCGCGAGAGCATCACACTCGCTGACATCAAAGTAGGAGACACCGTTACCTCCCGCGGCGCGCTCAAGGACAGCAACTTTGTCGCCACTCAGCTTTCGGTCGTCGAACCCCGCAACAGACCCGCTGGCGCAGGCCCGAATGCAGGCAACGCCGCAGCATCCCAGCCATCGCAGCCGCAGTAGCAAAGAGGACTCGACACGTGCCCCGATTGCTGACCTCTTACCTGGGTGCCCCATCCTTTCTCCTCGGGCTGTTCGAGGAGAAAGGGTGGGAAAGCAAGAACCTCAAAGTGTTCCGATTGCTCACCACCTTTTTTCTGGTAGTCCTCTCGGCAACGGCTATGGCGCAAACGCCAGCTGAAC
>DATGAD010000131.1:0-11681 GCA_035313725.1 Alloacidobacterium sp.
AAGCTCGAAGGCGAGATCTTCGCAACGGCGCTCGACAAGCTGATGACCCACGGTGGCGCCCGCATCGACTACGACGGCAACGTCGTCCGGGGCGACGCGGCCTGGCGGCAGCCTTATCTTTCGCAGTCGAACCAGCGCATGGCGCAGCTTGACCGCGTCATGCGTTATGCCGAGTCGCACCAGTGCCGTATGGCACAGCTTGTCCGGCACTTCGGCGACGAAGCCGATGGCCGCCACGCCTGCGGACAATGCGATGTCTGCTCGCCTGAACGTGCTGTTGCCCAGCGCTTTCGCCCGCTGGATAAAAGCGAAGCCGAGCTGGTACTTGCCGTCGCGCGAGCCCTGGGTTTCGGCGGAGCGAAATCGACCGGCAAGCTACATCAGGAACTGTGCGCGAGCAACGGAATAAGCCGCGACCACTTTGAGGACCTCCTCGGAGCGATGAATGGTGCTGGGCTGCTCGCGATCGAAGATGCGAGCTTCGAAAAAGACGGACGCAGTATTGCCTATCGCAAGGCCAGCCTGACGCGCGATGGCGAAGATCTAAACGAAGGCGACATCACCACCGTCGTCATGCGCGACACCAGCGAAAACGCTACGCAGCAGCCTGCCAAGCGGGAGCGAAAGCGTAAGGAGCCAAAGCCGGAGCTTCCCCTTTCCGCCGAAGCTGCTGCCCTCGAAGAAAGACTGCGTGCATGGCGGCGCGAAGAATCCGGCAAGCTGGGCCAGCCTGCTTTCTTTGTCTTCTCCGACAAGACGCTGCGCGCCATTGCGGCTGAACGACCGCGTCGCGAAGAAGATCTGCTCGCCGTGGATGGCATCGGGCCTGCGAAAGTGGCGAAGTTCGGTGCCGCAGTCTGTGCAATCTGCGCGGAATAAAGCTTTCAGCCTCCTAAACTCAGAGAATTGCCCTGATCTCAGTGCAATTCCATCCAAGTTCGTTACAGCCGCATTGCAACTCTGTGAATCTAAGGGGAATGAATTGACATGCTTAGCTGATAGTTCTAAGCTGTTCTCATGGGTCTATGTGCGCGGGATTCATGCGTAGACCTGTAATCGCCGCTCCTGCATGTTCCTGCCTGGCGGATGTTCCCAAATCGGAGACTGAGTCGTTCGATCACTCATGCGTCTCCCCTTGAGATCTTCCGCACAGCGCCCGTCATGCGCTGCGACGATTCCCGAATCTTCGCCGATCAGCCTGAATCTAAAGCTATGAGCGAAGATGCCTGCAACACGCAGGGGCGGAACTTCGGGGCCGCCGACCCTGGGTCCCATTTTTGAGCTGGCTGTTATGGCAGACGTCCTAAATCCTGAACAAACCGAGAGCAACCCTCTGAACACCGAACTTGAAACCCCAACGCTGGAAGCAGCGACGGAGCACGTTGAGCCGTCCATCGAAACCACCCACAACCCGGAAGCCACTTCCGTTGAAACCGCCTTAGACACCGAACATCCTGTCGCGTCCGAGCCCGTCCTCCATTCCATTGAAGACGAAGCCGACCTGAACAGCATGGAAGATTTTGCCGCCGTGCTCGAGTCGTTTGACCGCGAGCAAGCTGCTGAAGCAGCAGCCCAGGCGTTTGATGACAGCCACGTCGTGTCCGGCACAGTAATCAAGCTGACCGACAAGCATGTCGTCGTCGATGTCGGTCTGAAGTCGGAAGGCCTGATTCCCCTCGAGCAGGTGGTTGACCACAACGGTCAGCCGAAGCTGCAGCCCGGCGACCCTGTTGAAGTCGTCATCGAGCGTGAAGAAGCCGAAGGTGGCTACCTGCTGAGTTATGAAAAGGCCCAGCGGCACCGCGTATGGGACGTCATCGAGAAAGCTGCCAACGAGAAGACCATCCTGACGGGTACGGTTCTCGGACGCGTGAAGGGCGGTCTGACTGTCGACATCGGCATCAAGGCGTTCTTGCCCGGCTCGCAGCTCGAAATCCGGCCCGTTCGCAATCTGGACGCTTACATCGGCCAGCAGATCGAGATCCGCGTCATCAAGCTGAACAAGAAGCGCGGCAACGTGGTCGTCTCCCGCAAGGAGATTCTGGAAGAAGAGCAGACCTCGAAGCGCTCGAAGACGCTGGAGCACCTCGAAGAGGGCAGCATCCTCACCGGAACCGTCAAGAACCTGACCGACTACGGCGCATTCGTCGACCTCGGCGGCATCGACGGCCTGCTGCATATCACTGATATGTCGTGGGGCCGCCTGACGCACCCGCGCGATCTGGTCAACGTCGCCGACGAGATTCAGGTCAAGGTCCTGAAGTTCGACAAGGATAAGCAGCGCGTTTCGCTCGGCTTCAAGCAGCTCACGCCTGATCCGTGGCTTGATGCCGTGGAGCGCTACCCCATCGGCGCCCGCGTGCGTGGCCGCGTTCTCAGCGTGACCGACTACGGCGCATTCGTCGAGCTGGAGCAGGGCATCGAAGGACTCGTTCACGTTTCGGAGATGACCTGGTCGAAGCGGATGAAGCATCCGTCGAAGCTGGTCAAGCCCGGTGACGAGGTTGAGACGATCATCCTGGCTGTCAACCCAGGCGATCGCCGCATTTCGCTGGGCATGAAGCAGCTGCTCGAGAATCCATGGGAGCATCTGGTCGAGCGCTATCCGGCAGGAACCAATGTCGAAGGTCGCGTTCGCAACCTGACCGACTTTGGCGCTTTCATTGAGATCGAAGACGGCATCGACGGTCTGGTGCACGTCTCGAACCTGAGCTGGACCAAGCGCGTCAAGCATCCTTCGGAAGTTCTGAAGAAGGGTGAAAAGGTCAAAGCGGTAGTGCTCGGTGTTGAGCCGGAAAATCGCCGCCTCTCGCTTGGCATCAAGCAGCTTCAGCCCGATGTATGGGAGACGTTCTTTGCCCAGCATCGCGTGGGCGACGTTGTTCGCGGCAAGGTGCTGCGGTCGGCACAGTTCGGCTCGTTCGTTGAGATCGCCGAAGGTGTTGAGGGTCTGTGCCACGTTTCTGAAGCCACCGATGCGCATGGCGCCCCGGTCAAGCTCGAAGCAGGCCAGGAGCACGACTTCAAGATCATCAAGATGAATCAGGATGAGAAGAAGGTCGGACTCAGCCTCCGCGCCGTAGGCGAAGAAGCCAGCCGCTCCGAGGTGGAAGCCTACAAGCAGCCGGTTTCAAGCTCGACGACAACGCTCGGCGACCTGGTGAACTGGAAGCGCGAACAGTAAGCCGCTCTCAAGCACAAATACAAAACGCCACCTTCGGGTGGCGTTTCTGTTTTAGCCTGATTCATTCAGGCATGACAACATCTTGTTATTGCATTACGCGGCCCAGGGCGGAGCGCCGCCGAGAATGGCCGCGCCTGACATGTGGGCAAGGCCGTGCCATGCGGGCACGTTAAAGGCTTTCTCCGGATGAACGGTCGGCTCAATGCCGTCTGCGTGATGCTGGTCCAATGTCTCTACGACCATCTGCAATGCCTTCTGGCGTTCTTCGTGGGACTTGCACTCGAAGTAAAGCGCGTAATGCTGTCCGCAGACCTTGCACTGGACATCAGCTGATTCAAAAGTGGCCAGGCAAAAAACCTGCATGTGTATCTCCTTCAAAGGCAATGGTGTTTCGACACCGTGTGTTGTTTCTCTTTAGATGCGGCGAAAGAAGGAAATTAATTGTTGATAACCGCTGCCATCATCAACGTATTGATAATTTTTATCCCATGCCTTCTTGGGGGACTGGAGATAATCCCATGCCGCAGATTAGAAAATCAAGCTTTAAATCGCTCTTTTGCCAGCTTTGCCTGGATTTTTGGTAACCAGTGCCGGTAGCGGTCAGATTTCTCTTCGCGCAACGAATCTTCAATGGCCTTGCGATAGCCGCCGAGGAAGATCGAATACATCACAGCCAGCGCGCAGCCTACGCCGAAGCCAAAACCGAAGAAGAACCCGATGATGCCGCCACCGAAGAAATTCATATTGAACCGGTGTCCTCACTACTGAAAGCCTTACACAAGTGATGTCATCCTGAGCGGAGCGAAGGATCTGTTTTTATAAGGGTGAGCGACCTGGCCATTCGGGACATAGCGAAGAACAAGCAGATCCTGCGCTACGCTCAGGATGACAAACTAAGAACAGATGTCTAGTAATCCCCGCCGTCCTGACCGTAGGCGAGGTTCTCAAAGCGCGTGCACTTCGATAGATACGCGAGATGAACGGATCCGGTTGGGCCGTTGCGCTGCTTGGCGATGATGATCTCAGCTTTGTTCTCGGTGTCCGGATCGGGCTGACCATTCTCATCACGGTTGTAGTAAGCCTCGCGATGAATGAATGCAACGACGTCAGCGTCCTGCTCGATGGAGCCCGATTCGCGCAGGTCGGAGAGCATCGGCTTCTTGTCGCCTCCACGCTGCTCGGAAGCACGGCTTAGCTGCGACAGCGCGATGACGGGAACACTCAATTCTTTCGCCAGCGCTTTCAATCCGCGCGAGATCGCGGAGACTTCCTGCGTGCGGTTCTCATACCGCTTCGTTCCCGGCCCGAAAGAGCTGGCCGTCATCAGCTGAAGATAATCGACAACAATCAAATCCAAAGACCCATTCAGCTGGCGCAGGCGACGCGCCTTCGCTCGCATTTCCGTCAGCGAGATGCCGGGCGTGTCGTCGATGAACATCTTCGACTCGGCAAGCTGTTCCAGCGCATGCGTAAGCTTCTGCTGGTCTTCGCGCAACAGGAACCCCTTCTGAATCTTTTGCGAATCAACCAGCGCCTGCGATGCCAGCATGCGTCGCAGCAGCGACTCCTTCGACATCTCGAGCGAAAAAATGGCAACGACCTTCCCGCTCTGCACCGCCGCATTCTGCGCAATGTTGATCGCCCAGGCGGTTTTGCCCATCGACGGGCGCGCCGCGATAATGATCAGCTCCGAAGCCTGCAATCCGCTTGTCATCCGGTCGAAGTCGACGAAGTGCGTGGCCAGGCCGGTAACTTCGCGACCCTCTTTGTAAAGGTTGTCGATCGTCCCGAAGGAATTGCGAACGATCTCGGGAATGCTGGCAAAGCCGCGCGTAATGCCGCGCTCGGTAACTTCGAGCAACCCGCTCTCGGCGGCGTTCAGCACTTCGAGCGCTTCTTCGCCCTGGTCGGCCGCGCGGGTAATCGCCGTCGAGCAGATGTTGATCAACTGCCGCAGCAGCGACTTGTCCTTGACGATGCGGACATACTCTTCAATCGAGAGGCGGCGCGGCAGACCCTCTGTCAAAGACGCAAGGTAGGCGACGCCGCCGACCGCTTCGACTTCCTTGCGCTTGGCCAGTTCTTCGGCGAGCGTAACGATATCGACGGCGCGGCCCGCGTCGATGAGCTCGGCCATGCGGCCGAAGATGCGGCGATGCGAATCGAGCGCAAAGTCATCCGCATTCAGCTTTTCCGCCGCTTCGTTATAAGAATGATTGTCAAGCAGGATCGCGCCCAGGATTGAGCGCTCGGCGTCGATACTCGCGGGCAGTCCGCGCTCAAAAGCAATATCGGGAGTTGTGGCCATGAAGCTCTAGTTTAGGCCAGTTGAGTGACCGCGAATACCGCTGTGTATACAGTTGAAAAACGGTCCTTTCTGTGCAATTTTTCGCAGAAATGACTCGAATTCCATGCAATCGCTTCGTCTAATGAGTGCGAGACGATATCATAAGGGAGTTGTCGCAATTGCAGCTATGAAATATATGCTTACCCGGATTTCGTTGTCCTTCCTTGCACTTTGCACTTTCGCTGGTTTGTCCTTCGCGCAAAGCTCGGTCGCCGTCACCCCTGCCACTGCGAACGCTTCGCAAGCGGTCGAGATCAAAGAGATGCAAAAGCTGGAAGACCAGTGGAGCGACGCCATCGTCAAGCGCGATCAGTACGGGCTTGAGCTGCTGCTCTCTCCGTTGTATGTCGGCATTTCCGCAAACGGCGAAGTGACCACGCGTAACCAGCAGATCGCCCTGCTCTACCAGAAAACAACGGACCCGCTCACCATGGAGCAGCGCGTGATCAGCGCGCGCATGCTGGGCGATGTCGCCGTCGTCAACGGAACCTATATCACGCGCCGAAAGGACGGCAGCAATTCGCTCGAGGAGCGCGGCATCTTCACGCATGTTTACCAGCGTGTGCGCTCGAACTGGCTCTGCATCAACTCACAGCGCACGCTGGTGGCCGAAGAATCAGGAGCGAAGCAGAAAACTGCGAAGAAGAGCAATGCCGACCTGCCCTTCCATGTGCCCTTCCTCTTCAAGGGCGCTGACTCGACGAAACCACAACAGCAGGCGCCCGCAACGACTGATCCGCAGACGGCTCAGCAGCAGCCTCAACAAGCTCAGCAACAGCCCCAGCAATAAGAAGAGCCCGCACGCAGCGGGCTTTTCTTTTCCTTCTCTGCTATTTGTCCCCGTTCAGATTCACCAGATGCACTTGAAGAATCGCATCGACTGATCGCAGCGCTTCCAGAACCTCATCCGTAACGCTTCCATCGATCTGCACTACAGCCAGAGCATTGCCCTGCGGCACACGCTGGCTTCGCACAGAGCGGCCAAGAGCGAAGTTAGCGATGTTCACCCGGTGATCGCCAAGGATCGTGCCCACGCGCCCAATCACGCCGGGCACGTCGCGGTTGTGAATGGTAAGCAGCGCGCCCTGCAGCGGCGCTTCGATGTCGATTCCGTCGAGGCTCAGCAAACGCGCCGACGTTCCGTGCAACACCGTTGCACTGGCCGAGAAATCCGAGTTAGGCGTGTGCAGCGTAAGCTTCAGCACGCTTCCGGCGCCCCCATTGGCAGCTTCCTTCTTCTCTTCGTGGATGCGAATGCCGCGCTCAGCCGCGATGGCAGCCGCGTTGATGCGATTGACACTCTCCGAATGCCCGAGGATTCCAGCGATGGCGCTGTTGCGAATCAGCTCCGTCTTACCTTCGGCAACGCGTCCGCTGTAAGAGAGTTCAATGCTCTCGATGCCGCTTTCAGGAAACTGCGCGAGAAAAGTTCCAAGCTGCCCCGCCATCTCGATATATGGCGCAACTTCGAGATACTCCTCGTGTGAGAGCGACGGCAGATTGACGGCGTTCTGCACGACACCCAGCTTCAGATATTCGCGCACCTGCAGCGCGATCTGGATGCCGACCGCCTCCTGCGCTTCTGCGGTAGATCCAGCGATGTGCGGCGTAAGGATGACATTTTCCAGAGGGAAGAACGGCGAGTCTTTGAGCGGTTCCTGATGGAAGACATCGAGCGCTGCCCCGGCCACATGGCCGCTCTTCAGCGCTTCTGCAAGAGCCTCTTCGATGATCAGCTCGCCGCGAGCGCAATTGATGATGCGCACACCCTTCTTCATCGTGGCGAGTGTCTTTTCGTTGATGATGCCCGCAGTCTGCGGCGTGAGACCGACGTGCAGCGTCAGATAATCCGATTCACGGAAAAGCTCTTCAACCGTGACGAGCCGGATTGCGTTCTCGCGTGCAACAGCGGCCGAGACAAACGGATCGTGCCCGATCAGTTCCATCCCGAAGCTGCGAGCCCGCCGCGCCACTTCCAGCCCGATGCGCCCGAGTCCGAGGATGCCGAATTTCTTGCCGCGCAGTTCCGTCCCCTGCAGCGATTTCTTCTCCCACTTACCCGCGTGCATGGTTGCATTGGCCTTGGGCAGCATGCGTCCCAGCGCAAGCATCAGCGCGATTGTCAGCTCGGCAACGGCCACAGCATTGGCCCCAGGCGTGTTCATCACCACAATGCCGCGTCGCGTCGCGGCATCCGCGTCGATGTTGTCCACGCCAACTCCGGCGCGGCCAATCACGCGCAGCTTGGGTGCGGAAGCGAGCAGTGCGTCATCTACTTGCACAGCCGAGCGCACGACAAGGCCGTCGGCATCGGCAAGCGTTTCCGGCAGGTTCGTGATCTGATCATGCGTGAGAATTTGCCAGTCGGGCTCCGACTTAAAGACGGCAAGCGTGGCGGGAGAAACTTTTTCGGCGAGAACGATCTTCATCTTGCTCCTGACTCCTGTTTATGTACGGGCTGTATTTTGAAAGGGCGCTTCAGCCGCGCCCTTTCCAGGGGAGGAGATTCTTTATCGCGCGGCGACTGCATCCAACTTTTCTGCCGCAGCCTTCGATGTCCGCTCGACATAGACCTTCTGCGCGGCTATCAGCGCCTGTCCGAACTCAAACCCGGGTAGCTTGAGCGACGATGCCGCCACCTGCTCCAGCGCGCCGATGATCGCAATCGTATCCATGTAATCGAAGAAACCGATGTGGGCAATGCGGAAGATCTGTCCCTTCATCTCGCCCTGCCCGTTCGTGATGATGGCCGCAAAACGGCTCTTCAATTCCTTCACGACTACGCCCGAATCGATGCCCGCAGGCGGCAGAACGGCTGTGGCTGCAGCAGCAGGCGCATCTGGTCCGAAAAGCTTCAGTCCCAGCGCTTCGACAGCAGCGCGCGTCATCGCAGCGCAGGTTTCGGCGTTATCAACGAGAGCCTTGCGTCCAGCAGCGAGATCGCCTCCGCCCTGCGCGGCGATGTAATCGAGAGCCGCGCCCAGAGCCGCAATCAACGCCACCGCCGGCGTGTAAGCCGACTCGCCATTCTTCGCGTTCTTGCGCTCCTTGCGCAGATCAAAGTAGTAGCGCGGATTGAGCGAGATCTCCATCGCCTCCCACGCGCGCTGGCTCACGGAGAGATACGAAAGCCCCGGCGGAATCATGACCGCCTTCTGCGAGCCCCCGATCATCACATCCACGCCCCAGCCATCGACGTCGAAGTGCGTCGTGCCCAGTCCGGTGATGGCATCGACTACAAGCAGCGCATCGCTGTTCGCGTCTTTCAGCAGCGCAGCCACACCCTGCACGTCGTGCCGCACGCCCGTCGATGACTCAGTCGCCTGCATGAGCACAGCCCGAGTTTCAATCTTCAACGCCTTGCGCACTTCATCGAGCGAGAAGGTCTGCCCATAGGGAACCTTGACCACATCGACAGCGCAGCCGAAAGCCTTGGCCAGCGCCTCCCAGCGCTCGCCGAATTTACCCGCCGAGAGCACCAGCACCCGGTCGCCGGGCGAGGTCAGATTCGAAACCGCCGCCTCCATCGCGCCGGTTCCGGACGAGGCAAGCAGGAGCACGTCGTTCTTGGTGCCGACGAAGGTCTTCAGCTGATCGAGTACCCGCAAATAAAGGGCGCGAAACTCAGGCGTGCGGTGATGAATATCGGCGGCCGCCATGGCAAACTGGGCTGCGGGAAGCAGGGGCGTTGGGCCGGGCGTGAACAGGCGCGTTTTGCGAATCATGGTCTCGAAATCCTCACAACCATTGTAGCGACAGGCCAGGGAATGCGTTTCTTTCTATAATGAAGAGTTTGGGCACTCCACGCCCACATTTACGGAGCGAGAGACACAGTGAGCCTCACCCAGCAGATTGAAAAAGACATCATTACCGCAATGAAAGCCCGCGAAACCGAGCGCCTCTCTACCCTGCGCATGGTCAAAACCGCCTTCAAAAACAAGGAGATCGAGAAGCGCGAACCGCTGACGGAGGCCGAAGCACAGCAAATTCTCACCACGCTGATTAAGCAGCGGCGCGAATCCGTCGAGCAGTTCACCAAAGGCAACCGCCCGGAACTGGCTGCGAAGGAGCAGGCAGAAATCGCGCTGATCGAAGGCTACATGCCCAAAGCCGCCAGCGAAGAAGACATCAAAAAGTTGGTGGACGAGGCGTTGACCGGGCAGAATCTTGGCCCCAAAGATATGGGTACGGCGATGAAGGCCGTTCAGGCAAAAATTCAGGCGTCAGGACTGCGCGCCGATGGCCGCCAGGTAAGCGAGATCGTGAAAGCGAAGCTGGCCGGAGGCTAGAGTCTCTCTCATAAATGCTTCGAATGCCGAAGCTGGGGAGATTACTTCCGAATCGCCGACCATCCGGTCGGAACCGCCAAAAGACTAGATAGAATTCGGCAAGCTCTATAATCGGCTCAACTTAATGCCAACCACAAAATCGCTTGACGAACACTATAAGACCCTTAGCAACGAGGAACTCTTCAAACTCGCGGCGGGAGGCGGCCTCACTGACCAAGCCGAACAGGTGCTCCGCAAGGAACTCGCACGACGCAACCTCACGTCCGATGAGGCAAAGCGATACTTTGCTCCTCAATGGCTTGATAAAGCAGCCGTGGGCACAGTCGGTGCGCTCGTGCTTGAGAACGGCGAGCGGATTACTGCAGAAGTTGCCGGGCTGAACGAGGAGGGAGGTCGACTCTCTGTCGAAGTGATCTCTTTAGATAACCTTTCTCGGAACGGCCATCGGACCCATCGCGCCATTCCACTCCACCGGATTGTTTCATTCGAGCCGCAACTCCACTTAATGGAGCAGTGGCCATTCTCTGACCCGTGCCGACACAGAAGCTCGCATTCACGCCTCCTCTTGATGTCAGTGATCTTCCTGTGCATGACCGTTGGCAGCTTGCCTCTCTTCCTGCTTCTGATAAGTAGGCCATACGGACTGCAAGAGGCGTCAATAATCGCCTACACGCTTTTTGAGGTGTTCTTTACGTTTGCAACAACGGGTAATGGACCCTCCGGAGGCAATGTCCCCGGTTACAAGTTCACATGCCCAGCCGTCAAGCCGCGAATTCTGCATCTTCTTTGGCGTCATCTTGGCTTTCTCGTTGTGCTTTTCGCCCTTCAAACCGCAGTGCTGGCAGTCCGTCCACACTTACCTGACTGGTGGAATATGCGGGACAGGAAAGGAGCTACGCCTTTCGATGCCGCCCTATTCTTACTCTGCTTCAGTTTGGGATGGGCTCACGTTCGTAACAATCGATTCCTTCTCGACCGCGCACACCGAGAGTTTCCTGCCTAAGCATACTGGTTGACCGGCAAACCTGAAGGTAACTTACTCCACCGAAACCGAACGCCAAAGATCAATCCCGCCTTCCAGCGCGTGCCTATCAATCTCTTTCAATTCCTGCTCAGAAAACTCGATCTTCTTCAGTGAATCCAGAGAATCATCCAGCTGCGCCACATTGCGAGCGCCGATCAGCGCCGAAGTCACGCGATCATCCCGCAACACCCAGGCTATCGCCATCTGCGCAAGGCTCTGGCCACGCGACTCAGCAATCTTGTGCAGCGCCCGAACACGTCCGAGGTTTTCTTCCGACAGCAAATTCTTGCCAAGGCTGCTGCCCTCAAGCTGTGCGCGCGAATTCTCCGGTACGCCGTTCAGGTACTTGTTCGTCAGCAGTCCCTGCGCCAGCGGCGAGAAAGCGATGCAGCCAACGCCGAGCGTATCGAGCGTGTCGAGCAGCCCATCCTCAATCCAGCGATTCAGCATGGAATACGAAGGCTGATGAATCAACAGCGGCACGCCTTCCGACCGCAGAATCTCATACGCGCGCCGCGTCCGCTCCGGCCCGTACGACGAAATGCCCACATACAGAGCCTTGCCCTGCCGCACGATCTGCGCGAGAGCGCCCATCGTCTCTTCAAGCGGCACATTGTCCCATGGCCGATGCGAGTAGAAGATGTCCACGTAGTCGAGGCCCATGCGCTTGAGGCTCTGATCGAGCGATGCGATCAGATATTTCCGCGAACCGCCAATGCCGTAAGGTCCCGGCCACATGTCCCACCCGGCCTTCGACGAAATGATCAGCTCATCGCGCAGATCGCGGAAATCTTTCTTGAGAATCAGCCCGAAATTCTCTTCCGCCGAGCCGTACGG
>DATGAD010000132.1:0-2025 GCA_035313725.1 Alloacidobacterium sp.
CTGCTGCGTCGTCGAGCATGGAGAGCTTGCAGTGCGCGTCGCCGGGATAGTTGCCGGTGCCGAGTTCGACCGTGTCGATGCCGAGGGCTTTGAGTTTTTTCAAAACCTGATCGAGCGGGAGCTGCGAGAGCAGTGGAGTGAAGACGCCTACTTTCATGCCAACCAGCCTACTATCAAACTCGTCATTTTGCGGAGAGCGGAGATTCAATCGGCTTCTGTACCAGCGTCAGATACGCCATCGCTCCGAGAAATGTAACGCACGCACAGATGGTAAGTGCGATGTGAAAAGAATGCGTGCGGTCGAGGAACCATCCGGTCAGCACCGGTGCGACCGACGCGAAGAGAAAGCTGCAGAAATTCTGCGTGGCTCCGGCTGAACCGACAAGCTGCGCGGGCACCGCAGCCTGCACAAGGCCCCAGGCCGAAGTTCCGGCGAAATGGATGAAGAACAGTGCCATGCCGATGATGGCGACCGCGCCTGCGCTTGTCTCCGCATGTGTCACAAGAAGAGTGCACGCGGCGGAGCAGATCATGCCCACAACGATCAGTAGCTTGCGGCTGCGGATGGGATTGGCGCCGCGCTGCACAAGCTTGTCGGCCACGACTCCGCTGACGAGCATTCCAATGGAGCCCATCAGAAAAGGAATCGCCGCGAGCCAGCCGGTTTTTGCGAGACTGACGTGATGCGCGCTTTCGAGATATCCGGGGAGCCACGCGAGATAGAGCCACGCCGTGTAGTTCACGCCACTGAAGCCGAGCATCATGCCCCACATGGTGCGATGGCGAAAGAGCTGCTTCCATGTGCCGGCTGAGATCTTCTCCTGCATTTCTTTGTTTTCGTGCGGCTCCCGGTATAGGGGATACCATGCGACGGCGACGACAACGCCGAGCAATCCGATCCAGACGAACATGCTGCGCCAGCCATAGCTCAGCAACAGTAGCGTGAGCAGCGGTGGCGCGAAGGCTTGTCCGAGCGTCGTTGACGCATTGAGAATACCCATCGGCAGCCCGCGCTCCGGCGCGTCGTACCAGTCGCGGATGACCTTCACGCCTCCGGGCAGAAAAGGCGCTTCTCCGATACCGAGGCCGATGCGCGTGGCGATGAGCGCGGCAAAGCTTGAAACTAATCCGGTAGCTGTTTGTGCGACGGACCAGAGCAGCATCCCCACACTCAGGATCGATCTCGGGCCAACGCGGTCAAGCAGCCAGCCTGCGGGGATCTGGGCGAATCCATAAGCCAGCGAAAAGGCCGAGAGCAATGCGCCGATCTGCGTAGCCGAGAGGTGCAGGTTCGCGCGCATGGTCGTGTTGGCGATGGAGAGGGCGCTGCGGTCGAGGAAGTTGACGATGCCGCCAGCGACGAGCAATGCGAGTATGCCTGCGCGGAGAGCACGCGCCTGTTGTCCGGACATTTAGCGGGCGGTCCAGCCGCCGTCGATCAACAGCGTGTGGCCAGTGATGAGCGACGCGGCGGGCGACGCAAGAAAAACGACTGCGCCAGCGACTTCCATCGGCTCGCCGATGCGGTGCAGAGCGGCGATGCGCTCGACGGTGTCGGCGTAGAACTCAGGATCGGAGAGGACGGGCTGCGTTCCGTCGGTACGAATGAAGGTCGGCGCGACTGCGTTGACGTTGATGTTGTATTTGCCCCACTCGACGGCGAGACATTTGGTCAGGTGCGCAATGCCTGCTTTCGTCATGCAATAGATGGACTCAGTCGGCAGCGCCGCGAATCCAGCCTGCGAGCCCATGTTGATGATGCGCCCATATTTCTGCTCGATCATTACGCGGCCAGCAGCCTGGCTCGCAAAGAACGTTCCTTTGAGGTTGACGGCGAGCGTGTAGTCAAAATCTTTTTCGACGACATTCTCAGCAGGATTGCTTGGAGCCACGCCCGCATTGTTCACAAGAATATCGAGCCGTCCAAAATGTTTTACGGTCTCGTCAACGGCGCTTGCGATCTGCGCAAGGTTGGTCATCTCCATCTGCAGAGGCAGCACGCGGCGTCCACGCGCGGAAATCTCC
>DATGAD010000133.1:0-3769 GCA_035313725.1 Alloacidobacterium sp.
AGCGAAGCCAGCCCGCGATACAGACGCGATTTCACAGTGGACAAGGGGGCCGCAGTCACATGGGCGATCTCATCGAGCGAAAGCTCTTCGTGGAAGCGCAGCACCAGCACTTCACGATGCAGCGGATCGAGCGTCAAAAGCAGCTTGGCGACAAGCTGGCCATTCTCATATCCCTGGTAAAGCTCGAACGGATTCGGTCCATTACTGGGAACCTCGAACCTGCGCTCATCTTCAGCGTTTTCGCACAGCTCTTCCAGGCTCATCATGGTCCGCTTGCGCCGCATATCAATCACGAGATTGCGTGCAATCGTAAACAGCCATGTATCGAAGCGGGCGTTGCCGTTGTATTGCGCGCCGCGCATCAGCACGCGCATCCACGTTTCCTGAAACAGGTCTTCCGCCTGCTCGCGATTTCCCGTCAGGTAGAGCAGGTACCGCAGCAGTCGATGCTGGTACTGCACAATCAGCTCATCCAGCAAGCCTTCGTCATGCCGTTTCAGTCCCTGCGCAATCAGGACATTTTCCTGTCGCGACTGCGTCGTCAACGAGATAGAAGCTGTGCTCATGCTAGGTTGAGAGACGGAGTCTGAATCGCCAAAGACTCTCTTGGAGAGAAAATTCTGCACTTTTTCAATCGGACTCATGACAAATTCCTTCGGCGGAAAAGACCATCTGGCGCAGCGTGAGGAGCGATCCGCTAACACTTTCATTATCCAGCAGATAGGTAGGATGCGGCAAGCGATACACTAAACAGGATGGAAGTTCTCTACGGCTTGCATCCGGTCGAGGAAGCCCTGCGCGCCGGAAGCCGCCAGTTTGACCACGTCTGCGTCGCTCGCGAGCGGCATGACCAGCGCCTGCAGCGCATCATCGATGCCTGCCGCGAGACCGGTGTCCGCCTGCGCTTCGAGCCGCGTGAGCACCTGACCAAATTAGCCAAAACTCCGGGGCATCAAGGGGTCGTAGCAGTCGTCCGAGCCAAGGCCATGCTTGAGCTTGAAGACCTGCTCAAGAGCCCCGAGCCGCGTCTATTGCTTGCGCTGGATGGTGTTGAAGATCCGCAGAATCTCGGCGCGCTGCTGCGCACTGCCGACGGAGTCGGAGCCGACGGTGTCATCCTCACCGAGCGTCGCTCCGCCCCCCTGAGCCCGGTGGCAATCAAAGCCTCCGCCGGGGCAGCCGAGCACGTGCCGATCGCACGCGTCGTGAATCTTAGTCGCGCGCTGGAAGAGCTAAAGGAGCACAATCTTTGGTGCGTGGGCCTCGACGAGCGCGGGACTATGTCTTACGACGAGTTCGATTTCACGTCTAACTGTGTGTTGGTTCTTGGACGAGAGGGCGCGGGCCTCCACGATCTGGTGCGACGGCACTGCGATCATCTCCTCAGCATCCCGATGGCAGGCAAAGTGGCTTCGCTGAATGTGTCGGTAGCCGGAGCGGTCGTCCTCTACGAAGCGGCGAGGCAGCGGCGTGCTGCGCAGGAGCAGCCAAAGGCAGTAGCGACACCCAAAAAGAAAGTACAAAAAGGTTTAGGTTCATGATGGTAGTAAGGCCGCTTTTAGCGGCGGTCGTATGCAGTGCAGTTGCCTTCGCGCAACAAAGCCCAACGCAAACTCAGACGAAGCAATCAGCAACGCAAAGCCAGTCGCAGCCATCTTCACAGGACCAGACGCAGGAAGACCAGCTTCCTCCGCCCCGGGGGAAAGTTCTCTTCTCCCGCTCGTCGAAGGATGCGCAGCAGCCCGACACAAAAGAGCCGCAAGCCGCAGACGTGAAGTTGAGCGACGCCGAGCGATCCGCGCTGACCTTCACTGCCTACGATCTCGACGTGCACCTGATGCTCAAGGACCAGGCAATCGCCGCGCGCGCCCACGTGACGCTCCGCAACGACAGCAGCCAGCCCCTGGCGCGTCTTCCGCTGCAGCTCTCGTCATCGCTCAAATTCGAAACCATCAGCATCGAAGGCCAGAAGTTAGCCTTCACGCAGCAGATCATCAATAGCGACGCCGACCACACCGGCCAGCTGCGCGAAGCTGTCGCCGTTCTGCCAAAGCCACTTGTCCCTAAATCAGAGCTGACGCTCGATATCGTCTACAGCGGCGCGATTCCAGCCTCAACGAAGAGACTGGAAGACATCGGCACGCCTGTCGATCTCGCGCAGCAATCCGACTGGGACCAGATCTCCGAGGACTTCACCGGCCTACGCGGCTTCGGCGACGTCGTCTGGTATCCGGTGTCGTCTGTGCCGCAGTTTCTCGGCGAGGGCGCAAAGCTCTTCACCGAAATTGGACGCCAGAAGTTGCGCCAGCAGAATGCGCAGGTTTCCGTCCGTGTCACCGCCGAATATATAGGCACGGTACCGAACGCCGCCGTCATCAATGGCCATTTCATCGCGGTCCCGGCTCCATCAGCCACCCCAACAGCACCGTTTCCCGGAGTAGTGACCTTCTCGCTGCCCGCCGCGCGCCTGGGCTTCGGAACGCTCAACCTCTTTCTTGCCACTCGGATCGCACATGAGGCGAATGGCATGCGCGTCCTCTCCGCCGACTACGACGAACCAAATGTCCAGGGCTATCTAACGGCGGCAACCATGGTGCAGCCGCTCATCGAACAGTGGCTGGGCAGCAAGCCGAAAGAGCCGCTGACGATCTTCGATCTGCCCGACAAACATGACGCCGGCTTCGAGGAGGGTGCAGTGACCGCGACTGGTCTGCAGGCGCTCGAACCACAGGAGTTGGCCAACGCCCTGAGCCACGGTCTAGCGCACGCCTATTTCCAATCGCCGCGCGAGTGGCTGAACGAAGGCGTCGCCAACTTCATCGGCACGCTCTGGATCGAGCAGACAGCAGGCCGCGAATCCGCGCTCGAACACCTCGAAGCATCGCGCGGAGCACTGGCGCTCGGAGAACCGCCAAGCCCCGGCGAAAGCACCGGCCAACCGCTCATTGAAACATCCGATGCCGTCTACTATCGCAACAAATCCACCTATGTGCTCTGGATGCTGCGCGATCTCGTCGGCGATAAAGCTCTCTCCGCCGCATTGCGCACCTACGACCCGAAGCAGGACACCACGCCGGAATATTTTGAGCACATTCTAGAACAGGCCAGCGGCAAAGACCTGAAGTGGTTCTTCGACGACTGGGTCTATCACGACAAGGGCCTGCCCGATCTCTCCATCGCCGCCGTCAACCCGTCGAAATCATCGCAGGCGGGTCAGTATCTCGTTGCCATTGACATCGCGAACGACGGCTATGCTGCCGCCGAGGTGCCCGTAACCGTGCACTCCCAGTCGGCAAAGCAAACGGCGCGCGTACAGATTCCGGCGCGGTCAAAGGTGACGCACCGCATGCTGGTGCAGGGCCTGCCAACCGAGGTCATCGTGAACGACGGCGTCGTGCCGGAGCTGCAGGCCAGCGTCCACCAGCGCGATATCAACATCACGGACAGCAAGCAATAAATCTTCGGGACGATAAGCTGAATGCAACAGATTCCGGCCCGGAGGCCTGATGCTTTCTCTTTCGTCCCGATGCGTACAATGCGGCGTGCTCACACTCGCCGCTGCAATGCTCGCAGCTCACTTTCTGCCCATACATGCGCAAACCGCTCCGTACCGCTATTTCAGAGCAGGGAACGCGAACGATGTAACCACCAAAACACAGGCGGGATTCGCGCTCATGGGCGGTGGCAAGGATCTTGACGCCGCATTTCGCTGGATGTGCCAGCGCGCGGGCGGCGGTGACTTCCTCATCCTGCGAGCCACAGGCACTGA
>DATGAD010000134.1:0-10603 GCA_035313725.1 Alloacidobacterium sp.
ATATGGAGACACAGGCTCAATCGCATAACTACAGGGCGAACGGCACGTTGCAAAAGGCAGACCGCTGGGAATCGGCCGCGAATCGTTACACTACTCTCATGCAAGTTGAGCCCGTCACGCTCGAAGGCAATCTCGTTCGTCTCGAACCACTCAGCATGGAACACTTCCCTGCTCTCGCCGAAATCGCATTCAACGCGGAAATGTGGCGCTGGATGAGCGACCGCATGCAATCGGAAGACGACCTCCGCCGCTACATACAGGCAGGAGTCGACGCCGCAGCCACAGGCGCTGCTCTGCCATGGGCGACGCGTTCGAAGAGAGACAACCGCATCGTCGGCTCAACCCGCTTCGCAGACATTCAATCCGCGCACCGCACGCTCGAGATCGGCTGGACCTGGATGCTCCCCGACTATCAGCGCAGCGGCATCAATGTGGAAGCGAAATACATGCAGCTTCGCCATGCCTTTGAAGTCCTGGGCGCGCGCCGCGTGGCCTTCAAAACACATCACCACAATCTCAAGTCGCAAACCGCAATCCAGGCGCTCGGCGCGAAGCACGAAGGCATCTTCCGCAACCACGTCATCATGCCCGATGGCAGCACGCGCCACAGCTACTGGTACAGCATCATCGACGAAGAATGGCCCGAGATAAAAGCAAATCTGGAAAAACGCATGCAGCGCCATCAAACTGCGTCAACCTAATCCACTACCACTGAATCTGCCCGAGAAGACCGCGCAGACGCGCTCCCTTCTCGGCGTGAATCATTTCCACAAAGCTGATGCGCCCCTCCAGATGCGCCCGAAACGAAGGATGCTGCTCGCGGTTCTGGCTCTCAGCGCCGAAACGAACGCAGTTCGTCAGAATCGCCTTCAGCAGGTCGAAATCACGGCGCACAACATTCACTTTTTCGTTGGTGACAAGCCCTGCCAGGTATTGCCGCCGTCCGCTACGCATGATGCGGGTCTTGCGATGATGGACGCTGAAACCTTCCTCCAGCAGAACCGCCGCCACATGTTCAGAAAACCGCTGCGCATCCCTGCTGAATCTCTCGTCTCCGGAAAACGCAAGATCATCCGCGTAACGCGTGTATTGTGCGCCTGCCGAGGCTGCCAGCCCCGCAAGTCGGCAGTCAATCCTGTAACCGCACAGATTCGCGAGCATTGGAGACGTGGGCGCGCCCTGCGGCAGATGCGAGCGGCCATAAAGAGATCGCGCCTCGCGCAACTGCTCCGGGCTGAAATCGAAATAGGAGTTGCCCCACACGCCGCGCGGCACCGCGTTTGTGCAGATGCCGCCGAGCAGATCCGCAACCCGTTCCGGATAGCCTGCGGTGCGGAAAAATGCCTGAATGCGCGGCCCATGAAAGGAAGGGAAGAAATCCCGCACGTCCATTCGCAGCACAACCGGCTGCCCAACATGCAGCGCAACAAACGTTTTGATCGAATGCCATCTGCGAAAACCCTGCACCGCCGCATGGACCGGAATTCTTTCCAGAATTTCAATCAGAATCCGCCGCTGCATTTCCTTCAGGCGCTGCTTAGGCGCTTCAATCAACCGAAGATCGCCTGAGCGCTTCGCCAACGCCTTATAGTGATAATGCTGCAGGCGCAGATCGCTTTGCCTATAACCCAGTCCGCGCAGATCAGCGAACCATTCCAGCTCTCCCAGTTCAAGCTGGAGACGGTCGCAAAGATCTCCAACCGACTCAATTGCAGGAAGCTCCCAGCCAACAGCTGCCGCAACCGGCTGCATGTGCTGTGGCTCTGTCAGCCAATGTCTGACGAGCAATTTGCGAGAATACCGCTGAAACACAGCATCATTTAGCAGAAACCGCACTACATCGCGGTGCCGGGGACGGACCTTCCCGGCAAAAGCTCTGACATATCGTCGCGCCAGCGGACGAATCCAGCGCAAGTCACTTCCGACTGTCACAGTGACACGCGCCGCTATTCCATCGACGCTCGCCTCACCAGCGAGAAAGGCCGCAGCCAGAGCAATTGGAAGCGATCGGTTCAGCATGGCAAAAAGCGGGCGGAGTGCTCCAACGAGTCTGACTCTGCGTGTGCAGTTCTGCGCAATCGCGCAGTGTCGCACACGTGACGAAATGCCAGTTCTTCACCGTACCTCGGGGTAACCCCGAAGAGAACGAACCGGACCCGAAGGCCCGATTCATATCATGCTTGGAGCACTCTGCCGCCGAAGGCATCATACCAGCCCTCGGATTGGCGAGTGCAATCGATGTATGGGCGTTTCAGCTCTTGGACGTAGCCGCCTGCGCTTCCAGCTTTTGCACCTTGCTGTGCTTCGTCGAATAGCTGAAGTAAATTACCAGCCCAACGACAAGCCAGATGCCAACCACAATCCACGTCAGCGTAGGAAGGTTCAGGATCAGGTAAAGCGCGCTGATAATGCCGCAGATCGGAACCAGCGGAACCAGCGGCGTCTTGAATGGCCGATGCATCTCAGGATGCCGCACGCGCAGAATCCAAACGCCAGCCGAGACGATAGCGAACGCCAGCAGCGTGCCCATATTTACCATCGCGCTCAGCTTATCAATTGGGAGCAGCGCCGGAAGGAACGCGACAATCGAACCCACGACAATATTCGAAATCCACGGAGTACGAAACTTAGGATGGATAACGCTCGCCCACTTCGGCAGCAGCCCATCACGCGACATCGAATAGAACACACGCGACTGCCCCAGCAACATCACCAGCATGACCGTGCCAAGACCGAAGACCGCGCCGATCTTCACCAGCAGGCTGCCCCACCTCACGCCCGTAGCATCAATGCCGATTGCAACCGGCTCAGCTACGTTCAGCGCCTTGTAGCTCACCAGACCCGTTAGCGTCAGCGAGACAGCGATATAGAGGATCGTGCAGATCACCAGCGATCCGAGAATGCCAATCGGCATGTCGCGCTGTGGATTCTTCGCCTCTTGCGCCGCCGTCGATACAGCGTCGAATCCGATGTAAGCAAAGAAGACAGAAGCCGCACCCGCGGCAATGCCACTGATGCCGAACTGGCCCGGCCCGATCTTCGGTGGAATAAAAGGATGCCAGTTCATCCGCGCAATGTCAGGATGCTGCAGCAGAAATCCGATGCCCAGAAAGAGAAAGATAAAGACAACTCCCACCTTCACGAACACAATCGCGGAATTGAGATTGGCCGATTCCTTAATGCCGCGCACCAGCACCACCGTCACCACCCCAATTGCAGCAAAGGCAACAAGGTTGAAAACGCCCGTCACATGCTGCATGCCCGATGTATCGGTGACTCCCATCGGAAGCGACATAAACGGCAGCCAGCGGCCGTTGTAGAGATACAGCACATTGCCGTACGTCGTAGTAAACCGCGCCAGCGAAGCCGACGGCGTCAGGCCTATCTGTTCGAGCAGGCTGAGAAAATATCCAGACCAGCCCGAAGCCACCGTCGCCGCGCCAAAGGCATATTCCAGGCACAGGCACCAGCCGATGATCCACGCCACCAGTTCGCCCAGGGTTGCATATCCATATGTGTAGGCCGACCCGGCAATCGGAATCAGCGAGGCGAACTCGGCATAGCAAAGCCCGGCAAAGGCGCACGTAATACCTGCAAGAATAAAGCTCAGAGCAATGGCTGGCCCGGCATGCAGTGCGGCCGCCTGCCCTGTCAGCACGAAGATCCCAGCGCCGATCACGGCTCCCACACCCAGCGTAATCAGGTTCACCGGTCCAAGCGACCGCCTGAGTGTGTGTTCTCCTTCTTCGCCGGCTTCTTCTTTCAGCGTGGAGATATGTTTCACTGCCAACAAATTAGCCATGTACGAGCTTTTTCCTTCCAGGGAAAATCGGTTCTGAAATCAATCTGCCACCGCCTGCCCACGACGCGACCATACGGCGAATACCGGAATCCCGAGCAGCACAATCAACAGCCCCGGCCACGTGAATTGCGGCTTGTAGCGCAATAATACGACACATATCCACGCCGCCATACCGATATAAATCGCCGGCAGAACCGGATATCCTACCGCACGATAAGGACGTTCGGCATCCGGCTGCCGCCTGCGCAGCACAAACAGGCAGGCAATCGTCAAAATGTAGAAGATCAGCTCCGTGCAGATAATGTAGTCCAGCAGTTGGCTGTAAGAGCCCGTCAGGCAGAGAACGCAGGTCCAAACCGCCTGAATCACCAGCGCCGCTACCGGCGTCTTGTAGCGCGGATGCAGCTTGCTCGTCGACTTGAAGAACAGCCCGTCGCGGCTCATCGCGTAATACACGCGAGCACCTGCCAGAATCAATCCATTCGCGCAGCCAAAAGTCGAAATGAGAATCGCGCCCGCCATCAGGAACGCGCCCGCATTCTTAAAAATCTGCTCCAGCACCGCCGTCGCCACGCGATCTTCCGCCGCATATTGAATCCCGCGCGCAAGCACCGTTGCGCCATGCGGATCGCCCTGCAGCGGCAGTACCATCAAATAGACAAAATTCGCCGCAACAAACAGCGAAATCACGATCACCGTGCCCAGCACCAGTGAGAGCGGCAAATTGCGCTTGGGATTCTTGATCTCGCCTGCTGTGAACGTCACGTTGTTCCACGCATCGGCAGAGAACAGCGATCCCGTCTGCACCACGGCTAGCACTGCAAGCAATCCAACCATCGCGATCGGCCCGCCCACGCCCACCTGCACCGGATGCAGCGCATGCCATGAAGCGCCCTGCCAGAAGTTGTGACCGAAATTCGCAGCCATCGCCGCCGGATTCCGCCCAAACAGGAACCCCACAACCACCAGCCCCAGCAGCGCCGCCGTCTTCGCCGTGGTGAAAACGTTCTGTACCAGCGCTCCCAGCCGTACGCCGAGAATATTGATCCCCGTCAGCACCAGCACAATAATGATGCCCGTCAGATTAGCCGTATTCAGGCCAATGTCCATATTCCCCAGCACCATCGGTCCAAGCTTGATCGGCGGAACGTGCCCGAAGTGCAACAGCCAGTGCGAGGACGAAATCACGGGAAAAAAGACGCCAAGAAACTTGCCGAATGCAACGGCAACCGCGGCAATCGTCCCCGTCTGGATGACAAGGAAAAGCGTCCACCCAAAAAGAAAGCCCCACATGGGGCCGAGTGCTTCTCTCAGATAAACATATTGTCCGCCCGCCTTTGGCATCATCGCCGCCAGCTCACCGTAGCTGAGCGCGCCGATGATCGTCATCACCGCCGTAACCAGCCATGCACCAATCAGCAGCGCAGGCGACCCGACGCCGCGACTGATCTCCGCCGGAACAACAAAAATGCCCGAACCGATCATCGACCCGACAACAATCGCCGTCGAGCTGAACAGGCCAAGCCGCTGCACCAGATGCGGATTCTCGTGCAGGCTCGCAGCATCTGCCTGTGTTGGAGAGGGTGGTGTAGTCGTGGTCACTTGTTGATTGTTCTACCGGAAATTACGGAGAAAGTCTTTCGCTATTTTCGCAGAATCTTTACCTGATCCAAACATCGCTGAAATCATCGCGACGGAATCAGCGCCCGCATCGAGCACTGAGCGCGCATTCTCAAGCGTGATCCCGCCAATCGCCACCAGCGGCTTCGTAGTCAATGCGCGCGCCTCGCGTAGGCCTTCCAGGCCCACTACAGGATCAGGATGCAGCTTCGAAGACGTAGCAAACACAGGCCCAAAAGCAATGTAATCGACCGGCATCGCGTCAGCAGCCTCAAGCTGTGCGCGATTGTGCGTCGACACGCCAACAATTCTCTCCGGCCCCACAAGCCTGCGGGCCTCAGTCGGAGAAACATCCGTCTGCCCGACATGTACGCCGCCGAAATCTGCCTCGACGGCAAGCTGCGGATGGTCATTCATAATGAGCTTGAGCGCGCTCGTAGCGCCTATTTTCATGACCTTCGCATCATGCGGGATATGGTCTTCGTTCTGCTTGTTCCGGTACTGCAACAACGTGACGCCCGCCTCCTCCAACTCAACGACGACTCGCACCAAATATGAGCCCCGCTCAAAGTCGGGCAAAAACGAAGCATCCAGAATTGGGTAAAGCGGTGGTAGAGAAAAAGACATGCCCTAAGCGTAAATGAAACAGGACAATCGCCACCAAATTGCCTCCCCTTCCGCTGCTGTGATATGAGAAGTACAGCGTTAGGGACGCATCCGGTCCGCGGAAAGGGCTTTGCCCACCCAGCGAATTCACAACTGAAGGTCGCGAACCTTCTTTCAGCCTGACTCGTGCGGACTCCAGGCATGCAATGAAAGGAGATTCGTATGCCCAATCCGCAGGATGTTCTGCCCCTCCCGCCGCGCCCCAGTCTCGAACGCTACAGAAAGCTCGCCAAAGAACTCGTCAAGGCCGGAAAATCTCACGACGCGAACGCCATCAGCGAGTGGACGAATCACTGGATAGAAACACTGGCACGACACGCTGGCGGCAAGCTCTCACCCGCA
The DNA here is from genome assembly GCA_035313725.1 of Alloacidobacterium sp. GTDB lineage: Bacteria > Acidobacteriota > Terriglobia > Terriglobales > Acidobacteriaceae > Alloacidobacterium. The sequence goes on from DATGAD010000134.1 coordinate 6,431, forward strand.
GAAAAAACGCGCAATGCGAATCTGACCGAGCCCTTCGCCCGGGAAAAACTCGTAGAAAAATGTACGCTTTCGAACGCGCAGTTTGTCATCGCACGCTCGCACGGCTTCGAGAGCTGGCCAAAATTTGGCCGCCATCTTGAAGCCCTCGCGCAGAAAAACTCCTCCATCGCAAGGTTTGAAGCCGCCGCCGATGCCATCATCACCGGAAAAATAGCCGTGCTAAGACGCCTCCTGCGCGAAGAGCCGCAACTCATCCATATGCGCTCAACGCGCGAGCATCAGGCCATGCTGCTGCATTATGTCGCGGCAAACGGCGTCGAAAATTACCGACAGAAAACACCGAAGAACATCGTGCAGATCACGAATCTGCTGCTTGAGGCTGGCGCGGAAATCGATGCAGCCGCAAATATGTATGGCGGCGGAGCTACAACACTCGGTCTCGCTGCAACCAGCGTTCATCCCGAGCTTGCCGGAGTACAGGAACAGCTTCTCCAGACTCTGCTCAACCACAACGCAACCATTGACCAGCCACGCAGCGCTGGCAACAACGACCCGGCGGTACTGGGCTGTCTGGCAAACGGCCGCTTGAAAGCTGCGGTTTTTCTTGCAGAGCACGGCGCAGGGCTCACGCTCGAATCCGCCGCAGGCATCGGCCGTCTCGATCTAGTCCGGAATTACTTCAACGTCGACGGCACACTCAAACCCACCGCAACGAAGAAACAGCTGGAATCAGGATTTCTATACGCCTGTGGCTACGGCCAAACAAAGGTGGTCGAATTCCTGCTCGACAAAGGCGTCGAGCCCGCAACCCACGGAGGCGACGGCCAAACCGGCCTGCACTGCGCCGTCATCGGCGGCTATGTGGATACGGTCGAGCTCTTGCTGAAACGCAATCCGCCGCTCGAGACAAAGAACATCTACGGAGGAACAGTGCTCGGTCAGGCTTTATGGTCGGCTGCCCACGGAGGCAACCCGGAACGCTACATCGAAATCTTCGCAGCGCTGATTGCAGCCGGCGCAAAACTTCCGCCGCGCCATGTGCCCGTGAGTCCCATAATCGACAAGTGGCTGGAAAAGCAAGGAAGCTACGCTGAGCCGACGTGGTATTGGTCCGAAGATGAAAAGCCAAGAGGTTGAGAAATGAGCAGCCTCGATCCAGCGTTTGCACATACAGATGTGTAATAATCTACACATGTCTACCAATCTCGCTCTCGATGACGAATTGATCAACGAAGCCCGCCTGATCGGAGGGCATAAGTCCAAGAAGGCTGCCGTTACAGCTGCGCTCGAAGAGTATATTCAGCGGCACAAACAGCTTGAGGTCATCCGCCTTTTTGGCAAAATTGACTTCGATCCCTCCTATAACTACAAGGCGGAGAGGTCTTCGCGTAAACAGTGATCGTACTCGTCGATACCTCTGTGTGGTCTTTAGCTCTTCGGCGCCAGCAGGAAAATTTGAACAGTCAGCAGCTGAGGCTTCGTCGTGCATTGGAAGAGTTAGTGATGGAAGGCCGGGCGCAGTTGATGGGCGTTATTCGGCAGGAGCTGCTCAGCGGAATCCGTCATCAACAACAGTTCGAAAAATTGCGCCAGACATTGCGCGCTTTCAACGATGTCGTCATCACAACCGAAGATCACGAAGAGGCAGCGAGCATTGCAAATCGCTGCCGGGCTGCAGGAATAGCTGGAAATCCAGTTGACTTCTTAATCTCGGCTGTAGCCACGCGGCGCAAATGGGAGATTTTCACTCTCGACGAAGACTTTCGGCGGTATAGAAAGTGCATTCCGCTGGAGCTATTCAAAGCCTGACGCCTGCCTAAACCCCCAGCTCCGCTTCCTTGCGCTCTTTCTCCCGCTCGAAGTACCGCTCCATGAACTTCGTATCGAACTTGCCTTCGCGAAATTCTTCGTCCTGAAAAATCCCGCGGTGCAGCGGAATCGTCGTGTGAATTCCCTCGACGACAAACATATCCAACGCACGCTGCATCCGAGCCATCGCCTCGTTGCGGTCCTTGCCGTGCGCAATCAACTTGGCAATCAGCGAATCGTAATACGGAGGCACAACGCCTTCCGCATACTGTGCCGTATCCACGCGAACGCCATTGCCACCGGGAATATTGAACACCGTAATCTTCCCCGCCGACGGCGTGAACTTCTCCGGATGCTCGGCATTCACGCGGCACTCTATCGCGTGGCCGCGAATCACTGTTGGCTCGGGCAGAATGCTCGACAGCTTCTCACCCGAAGCAATGCGAAGCTGCGCCTTCACCAGATCGATGCCCGTCACCATCTCCGTTACCGGATGCTCGACCTGAATGCGTGTGTTCATTTCGATGAAATAGAGCTTGCCGTCCTCATCCATCAGAAATTCGATCGTGCCGGCATTCTGGTAGCCAACGCCTTCCAGCGATCGCTTCAGTGTCTTCGCAATGTCGTCACGCATCTTCTGCGTTACTTGCAGCGACGGAGCCTCTTCAATCAGCTTCTGATGCCGCCGCTGAATCGAGCACTCGCGCTCGCCCAGCGAAATCACATTGCCGTGCTCATCGGCCAGAATCTGAAACTCAATGTGCCGCGGTCTCTCGATGAACTTCTCCATGTAAAGCGATCCGTTGCCGAAGGCATTCGCGGCCTCGCTGCTCGCCGCCTGAAAGAGCCCCGGCAGCTCGTCAGCGGAGCGCACAACGCGCATGCCGCGTCCTCCGCCGCCGGCAGTCGCTTTCAGAATCACAGGAAACCCAACCGACTTCGCCCACTCCAGCGCCTCGTCTTCGCTCTCGATCACGCCATCCGAGCCCGGAAGAATCGGCACCTTGGCTCTTTTCATCGCCTGGCGAGCTTTTTCTTTTTCGCCCATCAGCCGCGTCACTTCTGGCGGGGGCCCGATGAACTTGATATTTGAAGCGCGGCACACTTCGGCGAAATTCGCATTCTCGCTCAGCAGCCCGTAGCCCGGATGAATCGCGTCGACATCTGCGATCTCAGCCGCGCTGATTACTGCGGGAACGTTGAGATAGCTCTCCGCCGAGCGCGGAGGCCCGATGCAAATCGCCTCATCTGCAAAGCGCACATGCAGCGAGTTGCGATCCGCCTCGGAATACACCGCCACCGTGCGCACGCCCAATTCCTTGCAGGCACAAATCACACGCAGCGCAATTTCGCCACGATTGGCGATCAAAACCTTACGAAACATAGAAACCTAGAGCGGACGTACCGCAAAGAGTTGCTGGCCGTATTCAACCGGCTGGCCGTTCTGAACAAAGCGCTTCACAATCTCGCCCGACGCATCGGACTCGATCTCGTTCATCAGCTTCATCGCCTCGATGATGCAGAGGACCTGCCCATGCTCCACTACATCGCCGATCTTCACGAAAGCAGGTGTGCCAGGCCCCGGCGCCTCATAAAACGTCCCGACAATCGGCGACTTCACAATATGCAATGAAGCATCGTCGCTCTCAGCAGCAGGAGCCGGAGCAGCCCCTGTGGGCGGAGCAGCAGCCTGCACCGCAGGCAGCGTAACCGGAGCGGCAACCGCGGCAGCGGGCGCAGCCGCCAGCAACCGGCTCAAACTCGCCAGATCAGCCGTAGCACCTTCCTGAGCAAACTTGATGCGGACCTTCAGGTCGCCGCGCTCCAGGTCAAATTCGCCAATTTTGTTTTCTTTCAGGAACTCAATCAGTTCCTTGAGTTCTCTCATCTCTTCTGGATTCATCTTGAAATGTCTCGTTATAACTGGATCATCGCCTTCGGCGCAGGCGTCAGGATCTGTCCGCCGTTCTCGGTCACCGCGACCATGTCCTCAATGCGAATGCCAAACTTCCCTTCGATATAAATACCCGGCTCAATCGTAATCACCATTCCCGGCGCAAGCACCTGTTCCTGGCCCGCCGCCACCCGCGGCGATTCGTGAATCTCAATCCCCACGCCATGCCCGGTTGAATGCGTAAAATACTTGTCCAGTTTCGCCGCACGCAGCACGCTGCGGGCAGCCTCGTCTACTTCGCCGCACGTCACGCCCGGCTTTACTACGGCAACTGCAGCCTCCTGCGCCTCCAGTACGGCATCATACGCGAACTGTTCCTCCCGGCCCGGCTTGCCCATGTGGACAGTGCGCGTCATATCAGAACAATAACCATTGAGGATAACACCGAAGTCGAGCGTCACGAAGCCGCG
>DATGAD010000135.1:0-12797 GCA_035313725.1 Alloacidobacterium sp.
GCGAACCTCACGCAGCGGTTGAAGGCTGCTGGCGTGAGCGGGGTTGAAGTTGTTTACGGAACTGAGGGCACGGTGCACGTGGCCACGCTGCCTGAGGTTGATTTTGTGGTCTCCGCGATTGTCGGCGTGGCCGGGCTCGAAGCTACTTATGCCGCAGTGAAGGCTGGGAAGGGCATCGGTCTCGCAAACAAAGAGGCGATGGTAGCGGCGGGGGAGATCCTGACGGCTGCGGCGCGGGCGAAGAATGTACCGCTGCTGCCGATCGATTCCGAGCACAACGCTGTTCACCAGTGCATGCGGGCCGGGGCGAAGGATGAGGTAAGGCGCATCTGGCTGACGGCCTCCGGCGGCCCGTTCCGAACCTTGCCTCTCAACGCGTTTGAATCCATTACGGTCGAGGAGGCGCTCAAGCATCCCACGTGGGTGATGGGGCGGCGGATCACGATTGATTCGGCCACCATGCTGAATAAAGGGCTGGAGATTATTGAGGCGTGCCGGCTGTTTGATATCCCGCCGTCGGCGGTGAAGGTGACGGTGCATCCGCAATCGACTGTTCACTCGCTGGTGGAATATATTGACGGCAGCATCCTGGCGCAGATTTCAGTCACTGACATGCGGCTGCCGATTCTCTATGCCATGAGCTATCCCGAGCGGGTCGAGTCGGATCTGACCTTCGATATGGCGGCGCTGGGGCAGCTGAGTTTTGAGCCGCCGGACTTTGCCCGATTTCCCTGTCTTCGCCTGGCGTATGAGGCGGCGGAACGGGGCGGCGCTCATTGCATTGCACTTAATTCCGCGGATGAAATCGCCGTGGAAGCGTTTCTCGAAAGACGCATCCCTTTTCCGGGTATAGCGCGTACAATAGAGGCAGTATTGCAGGCTACCCCCGAGAGCCATCCTGGGTCCATCCGTGAAGTGCTGGCCTGCGACAGGCAGGCACGAGAAATGGCTCGGGAGGTTCTGATTAGGGCCGGTCACGAAGTTGCTGCCCCCAGGTCTTAATGCCCGCTGACAGGTTTTCTTGATACAGACATGCCATTTGCTCTAACTGCTATTTTCTCCATGCTCGTCGTGCTCGGCATCATGGTGCTCGTGCACGAGTTCGGTCACTTTGCCGTGGCCAAGTTCTTCGGCGTTCGCGTCGAGGTCTTTTCGGTTGGTTTCGGGACGCGTCTTTTCGGCTTTCGCCGCGGCGACACCGATTACCGGCTGAGCCTTTTGCCCCTCGGCGGCTACGTCAAGATGGCGGGCGAAAATCCAGGTGAAGAGCGGACGGGCGATCCGGGCGAGTTTGCTTCGCATCCACGATGGCAGCGTATCCTCATTGGACTGGCAGGTCCGGTGGCTAATTTCCTGCTCGCTTTTGTGCTCATGACCGGTTACTACATGATGCACAACGAAGTGGAGCAATACCTGTACGGCCCGGCAATCGTAGATTTTGTTCCGCAGAATTCAGCCGCAGCGCGCGCGGGGCTCCAGGCGGGCGACCGGATCATTCGATTCGATAAAGACCACAATCCGACGTGGGAGAACGTGCGCATTCGGTCGGTGCTCGATGCCAATTCCAATGTGCCGTTTACTGTCGAGCGGAATGTGGATGGGCAGACGAAGCAGTTTTCAAACGAGCTGTACTTGCTCGACACCACCAAGGGGCAGGATTTCGAGATTGAGACGCTTGGTCTGATTCCTCGATACCAGACCGATCCGTTGAAGGTGCATGATGTTGAGCCCGGTTTCCCGGCCGACAAGGCGGGTTTGAAGGCCGGCGACGTCATCCAGTCGATCAATGGCCAGCCGCTGCATTCGGTGCCAGCAGTCATGGCGTTTCTGCAGCAGCAGAATGGCCAGCCTGTGGCTTTGGATGTGGAGCGCGGTGGCCAAGTGCTCACGTTGCATGTTCAGCCGGTGCTGGCGGATAACGGGACTGGTCAGCAGGCTTATCGTCTCGGATTCAAGGCCAATCTGCCGCCTTTCCGCGTAGAGCAGTTGCCGCTTCCGGCAGCAGTCAGACACTCGGTCAGCTTCAATCTTCACAATTCGGGGTACATCCTTGATGTTCTGCACCGGCTCATCACGCGGCGCTCGAATGTGCAGCAACTGAGCGGTCCGATCGGCATTGCACGCGATACCGGTGAAGCGATCACTATGCCGGGATGGCAGCCGATTATCACTCTGATGGCGCTCATCAGCCTGAACCTCGGCATCTTCAATCTGCTTCCGATTCCGATTCTTGACGGCGGCATGATTCTGCTGCTGATGATTGAGGGGACGATTCGCCGCGATCTGAATCAGCAGTTCAAGGAGCGCATTTATCAGGTTGCGTTTGTGGTGCTGGTGCTGTTTGCCGTCTTCGTAATGTTCAACGACGTTTCGAAGTTCAATATCTTTTCGAAGCTGAAGCCATAATTTGATCCATACAGCGGGTGCCCCATCCTGACGCAGTCAGGGTGGGGTTTTTCGTTGGATCCGCTGTCGTGCCAGTTTCAGTAGTTACACTCAAGTCTGCATGCAAGAGCCTTCGACCATTACCGTGCGCGTGCGCTATGCCGAGACCGACCAGATGGGCGTGGTCTACCACTCCAATTATTTTGTCTGGTTTGAGATGGGGCGTGTGGAGTGCCTGCGACAGCTTGGTTTTGACTACAAGCAGATGGAGCTTGCCGATGACTGCCATCTTCCTGTGGTGGAAGCTACCTGCCGCTACAAGGCTCCCGCGCGCTATGACGAGATTCTGACGATCGAGACGCGCATTGTTGCGTTGCGGTCGGGGGTGATCAAGTTTGCCTATCGTCTGCTGCGCGGCGAAGAGCCTCAGCTTCTGGCCGAGGCGCAGACGACGCACATCGTTGTGGACGGCAGAATGCAGAAGCGCGTCTTGCCGGAGAAATATGGTTCGGTGATCCGCGCGCAGCTGGCTTGAGGCTGCGGCGCTGTTCTTTGGATTGCAAACGGTGGTATAACTGCCTCCGGCTGATCTCTGCATCCAAATCGACAGCGGAGGATTTGCATGACCATTGCTCGCGTGCTTCTTTTCACTTCAACTGCTCTGCTCCTCGTCACCGGCTGCGAGACTACCCGCACCAACAAGGTTCACGCGTCGTGGCAGATGCTTTCTGATGAAGGCACGACCGGCAAGCCCGACCTTTCGAAGGCCGCTCCAGCTACAGGGCAGCCTCCGGTTCCGGGATCGCCAACTGCGGCCGGTCCCGATGGTTTGCAGCCGATGAACGACAGCGAGGCTCGGAAGAGTGTTGGAGCCGAAGAAGGGCGTCCTGCGCCTCCGTGGGTGGCGAAGAAGGATCCTTTCGAGCGGCAGTTGTAGCTGGCTTCTTCAGGCGGTTACGCTGTGCGGCTTCACGTTTTCGCGGATGAAGGTGACGGTAGTTTCGAGCGGCGTGCCGGGGCCGAAGATGGCTGCTACCCCTTGCGATTTCAGAAATTCTGCGTCCTGTTCGGGGATGGTTCCGCCGAGGACTACGAGAATGTCTGATGCTCCGCGTTCTTTGAGCAGGGAAGTGACGCGGGGCACGATGGCGTTGTGGGCTCCTGAGAGAATGCTGAGCCCGACGCAGTCCACATCTTCCTGAATAGCCGCGTTGACGATCATCTCCGGCGTCTGGCGCAGGCCGGTGTAGATGACTTCCATTCCGGCGTCGCGCAGAGCGCGGGCGATGACCTTCGCGCCGCGATCGTGGCCGTCAAGGCCGGGCTTGGCTACGAGTACGCGAATGGGAGTGGTGCGTTCTTGAGACATGAACTCGCAAGGATAGCACAGGCGATCTAAAGGGCTCGGCGCTTATCGATGATTTGAGAACTGCAGGTCCCTCCGCCCCGCGCTGCGCGCTCCGGTCGGGATGACAAATCTTACTTACGTGTTGAGCGGGAGCTTACTTGTCGCGTGCTACGACGAAATCCGGCACCCAGAGCAGAGCTCGCTTGAAGTCGGATTCGGGAAGGGCGGATAGGGCGGTGCGTGCTCTCTCGGCGTGCTGGAAGGCAATCTTCATCGCGTAGTCGACGGACCGGTTGCGGGAGAGAACGCCCAGGATCTCATCGTGGGTGACGCGGTTGAAGTTCTGATCGGTGAGCACGGTGAGAATTGCTTCGCGGTCGGTCGGCGTACCGTTTTCAAGCGAGTGGATAACGGCTAACGTGGCCTTGCCTTCGCGCAGGTCGCTGGCGACGGGCTTGCCTAGGACTTCTTCGCTGGCTGTGAGGTCGAGGACGTCGTCGACGATCTGGAAGGCGATGCCGAGCGCGTGGCCGTATTCGCCCATCGCTGCTTCGGCTTTGCCGTTGACCTTGGCGAGCACCGAGCCGAGGCGCATCGAGACCTCAAAGAGGCAGGCGGTCTTACGGTAGATGAGGTCGTTGTATTCCTGCTCGGTGACCGGGCGGCCCAGCGTTTCCATTTGCAGCAGCTCGCCTTCGACCATTTGCTGCGTGAGGCTGATCAGCAGGTCAAGGACGCGGAAGTTGCGCTCTTCAAGAGCGACGCGGAAGGCCTGCATGTAGAGCCAGTCGCCGGCGAGGACGCATTTTGCGTTGCCCCAGGTGGTGTTGGCTGAGGGGCGGCCGCGGCGAATGTCGGCGGCGTCAATGATGTCGTCGTGGACGAGCGTGGCCGTGTGTACCATCTCGACGACCGCGCCCAGACGGACCATGCCGCTTCCGGCATAGCCCTGAGACTTGGCGGAGAGCAGCAGGAGCGACGGGCGGATGCGCTTGCCGCCGCCCTCGCGCAGGTAGTCGGAGATTTCCGTGATGGCTTTGACGGTGGAGACGGCGTCGTCACCGAACTCGCGCTCGATGGCGCGCAGGTCGTCGTGGAGGAGGTCGAAGACCTCTTTTGCCGTCGCTATGGTCGTTGTGCTCACTGGCTCTTCGCTCGTACTCAAAAACTAGGTCCCGCTCTTCCTTACGACCGGTAGTTCGTAAACTGCATGTCGATGCCGAGGTCTTTCCCCTTCAGCAACGCAATCACTTCCTGTAGAGTATCGCGATCTTTGCTGCTCACACGAACGGTATCACCCTGTATGGATGCCTGGGCCTTCTTTTTGGAGTCTTTAAGTATGCGGACGATCTCTTTGGCCTTCTCGGTCGGAATGCCCTGCTGGAGGTTGATCTTCTGGCGCACGCTCGATCCAGTGGCAGGCTCAAGTTTGCCATAAGTGAGCGCTTTGAGCGAGATGCCACGCTTAACCAGCTTGTGAGACAGGATTTCCTTCACGGCTTCCAGCTTGTACTCGTCGGCGGAGGCGAGCTGGATGGCGTCGTCGCCTTCGAGCTTGATTTCAGAGTGCGAGTCCTTCAGGTCGAAGCGCGCGCGCACTTCCTTGATGGCCTGCTCGATGGCGTTGCGCACTTCCTGTATGTCCACTTTACTTACGATGTCGAAGGAGTTGTCTGCTGCCATAACACTTCTCTCTACTTCAGATTATTCGCACAAACCGCTAACCTCAGTGTGCCATGCCCGCTGTGATACTGAAAAATCGGTGAAAGTTTTCCGTGGTATGGGAAGCTACTTCGTCAGCCGTCAGGTTGCGGATTTCGGCGAGCTTTTCGGCGACTCCGGCGACCCAGGCAGGCTCGTTGCGCTTGCCGCGATTGGGCACAGGAGCGAGGAATGGGGCGTCGGTTTCGACCAGCATGCGGTCGAGCGGGACCTGCACGGCGACATCGCGGATGGGCTGCGCTTTCGGGAATGTGATGTTGCCGGCAAAGGAGATAAGGAAGCCGCAGTCCATGGCGCGCCGGGCGTGGTCCCATTCGCCGGTGAAGCAGTGCAGGATGCCGCCGAGGCCTTTGGACGCCCATTCGGATTCGATCATGTCGAGCGTGTCGTCCCATGCGTTGGTGCTGTTGTCCGAGGGGCGACAGTGGATGATGATGGGCTTCTTGTGGGCGGCGGCGATTTCCATCTGCTGGCGGAAGACGGTTTTCTGCATCTCTCGCGGGGAGTGGTCGTAGAAGTAGTCGAGACCGATTTCGCCGCAGGCGATGACTTCTGGTTCCTGCAATAAATCATTGAGTTTGGTCAGGGCGGCCTCATCGCAGAGTTGTGCCTCGTGCGGATGGACCCCGGCGCTGGCGAAGATGCGCGGCGTCTCGGGCTTGCTTGCGTATTCTCGACTCAGTTCGAGGGCGCGGTGCATCGTCTCCGGGCCGTCGCCAATGCCGATGGAGAGCACGGTGCGCACGCCCGCTTGCCACGCGCGCGTGAGCAGGGCGTCGCGGTCTTCGTCGTAGCGAGGGCTGTCGAGGTGCGCGTGGGAATCGATGAGCACTGGTTCCTCAATCATTCAACTGGCTAATTCTCAAATTGTCATCCTGAGCGAAGCGAAGGATCTGCTTTTTTCGCCTAACCGTGCCAGGATTATTTGTTTTTGTAGTCATCAAAATTTGGACTGGCAAAGGAAAGCAGATCCTTCGCTTCGCTCAGGATGACAGCAACTGGAAATATTTGTAGCTGGCACGATGAGGCCCCCTACCACGAACTATTTCAGGCGCGCGCCGATTTCTACATCTTCAAGGAATCCGGCGAGTACGGGCTTGCCCTTTTCGCCGAGCGATGCGGCGACGATCATGCCGTTCGATTCGAGCCCACGGAGCTTGCGGGGTGCGAGGTTGGCGACGATGACGACCTTGCGGCCAATCAGCGATTCCGGCTCGTAGGCTTCAGCGATTCCGGCGAGGATCTGGCGGGTTTCGTAGCCGAGATCGACTTCGAGTCGCAGGAGCTTGTCGGCCTTGGGGACGCGCTCGGCAACTTTTACCTGGGCTACGCGCAACTCGATTTTGGCGAAGTCGTCGATGGTGATCTTTTCCGAAGCTGCCGGAGGCTGTGGTGCAGTTGGAGGCGCCTGTGATCGGCCGGTGATGTCATTCTTGATCGCATCTGCGAATGCCGCAACCGTGCTGCTTTCGCTGGTGGATTCGGAGATGGCGACGGCCAGGCCCTCCACGATGGACGCCAGCCTGGAAGTGTGGTGTGCCGGGGCGGCGTCCGATCCGTCCTGGCCCGCTGCTGTGGCTGCGCCTGCTACTTCGGCTGGCGCGGGGACTGCTGCAGGCGTCTCGTCTGGTTTTGGCGTGTTGTTCTGCTGTTCGATGTCTTGCATACGTTTGATTGCGTCCTTTTCTGCGCGGGGGAAAACGGGGCCGAGTTCGCCGAGCTTAGTGCCGGGTTTGAGGTCTCCCCATTTGAGATTTTTCAGATCGGCTTTCTTGATGTCGTCCAGGCCGAGTTGTGCCCATACCTTTGCGGCTGCGTCGGGAATGATGGGATACGAAAGAGCGGTAATTATGCGGAGTGACTCGGCGCAGTTATAGAGAATTTCGGCTAGCTTCGCACGACTCTCGTCATCATTGAGAGAGCCGAGTTTCCATGGTGCTTTCGACGAGATATAGCCATCGACAGCAGCAACAAAAACCCAAATCATTCCAGGTTGGCCGAAGTCGCTTTCTTCATCAGAGTCGGTCTTGTTTGGTATTTTTGTTGATCCAAGCGCATGCGAGAAATTGAGATCATCTAAAGCTCGATTTACGTACTTAATAGTCAAGTTCGCAAACCATGCAACCGAGCCCGAATATTCACTGCCGCCTATTAGAAGGTCATCTACTCTGGTTAAATTTGGTGCGTCCGGCACGACTCCGTCAAAATACTTCTGAATCATCGCTAGTGTGCGGCTGGCAAGATTACCATAACCGTTGGCAAGATCGCTGTTGTAGCGCTGGACTAATGCATCGAAGGAGAAGGCGCCGTCTTGTCCGAAGACGATTTCGCGCAGCAGGAAGTAGCGCAGCGCGTCGGCTCCGAGGACATCGAGGATGGTTTCCGTGCGCACGATGTTGCCGCGCGATTTCGACATTTTGCTTTCTTCAAAGAGCAGCCAGCCGTGGGCGACGATACTCTTCGGCGTCGGCAAGCCTGCGGCCATGAGGAAAGCGGGCCAGTAGACGCAGTGAAAGCGGCTGATCTCTTTACCGACAATCTGCAGATCGGCGGGCCAGTAGCGGTCAAACTTTGACGTGTCACTGCTGCCGTAGCCGAGCGCCGTGATGTAGTTGGCGAGCGCGTCGAGCCAGACATAGATGACGTGCTTCTCATCACCGGGAACGGGGATGCCCCACTTGATGCTGGTGCGGCTTACTGAGAGGTCTTTGAGGCCGCTGCGCACGAAGGAGATGACTTCGTTGCGGCGCGCTTCCGGGCGGATGAAGTCGGGGTTGGCGTCGTAGAACTCAAGCAGCTTGCGCTCAAAGGCCGAGAGCTTGAAGAAGTAATTTTCTTCGCTGAGGGTTTCGGTGATGCGCCCGCAATCAGGACAGGGGGCTCCCGGAGGAACGTCGACAAATGCTTCGTCGGAGACGCAGTACTGGCCCGTGTAGGTGCTCTTGTAGATGAAGCCGCGTTCCTGGAGCAGGGTAAAGAATTTCTGCACGGCCTGCTTGTGGCGCGGCTCGGTGGTGCGGATGAAGTCGTCGTAGGTGAGGCCCATGCGGTCCCACAGGCTGCGGAACTCAGCGGACACTTTGTCGGTGAAGTGCTGCGGGTCGATTCCGGCTTGTTTGGCGGAGCGCTCGATCTTCTGACCGTGCTCGTCGGTTCCGGTGAGGAACCAGGTGTCGAAGCCGAGGGCACGCTTGCGGCGTGCGATGGCGTCGGCCACGATGGTGGTGTACGCATGGCCGATGTGCGGGCGCGCGTTGACGTAGTAGATCGGGGTGGTCAGGTAAAACTTTTCGGGGTTCGACATGCGCAAAGATTGTTGGTGGTGCTCTTTTCATCTTAGGGGTGCGCCGGAGCAGCGTCAAACCAGCTTGCCTGATAGAATCGAGCAATAAAATCAGGTATTTGACAAAGCGTTACGGAATTTCCGCTCGCGTTTTTCCCGGTGAATCCACGTGTATTTAAGAGAACAGAAGAAGCTGCTTGAACGCCTGCGCGCGGTGCTGCGCGAAAAATTCCAGATTGAGCTGGACACGATTTCGATTGAGCAGCCGCCCGAGATCAAGTTTGGCGAATATGCGCTGCCGGTTGCCTTTGAGCTGGCGCGCAAGTTTAAGAAGGCTCCGCGCAAGATCGCGGAGGAGATTGTCGCGGGGTTGTCGCCACTGGAAGGCTTTGCGGGCTTTGAAGTTGCGGGCGCGGGATATATCAATGCGCGTCTTGATCGTGGTGCAGCTGTGCGCGCGGTTGCTGCTGGTGGGGATGTCGAAGGTGCTGAGTCAGGGCTGCACTCACTGGTGGAGCATACGAGCATCAATCCTAATAAGGCAGCGCACGTCGGGCATCTGCGGAATGCGATTCTCGGCGATAGCTTTGTTAGGCTGCTGCGGGCTGCGGGACAGAAGGTCGATGTGCAGAACTACATCGACAACACCGGCGTGCAGGTGGCTGACATTGTTGTTGGGCTGACGCATCTTGAAGGGCTTTCGCTTGCGGATGTGCAGGCGTTGATGGCGGAGCTTGCTGCGAACGGCGAGCGCATCGACTACTACTGCTGGGATTTGTACGCACGTGTTTCGCAGTGGTATGAGGCGGACGAATCGCAGAAGCAGGCGCGGAAACAGATTCGACTCGATACACTTCATGCGATTGAGCACGGTGGCAATGACGCTGCGCAAATTGGCGAGATCATTTCGACTGCTGTGCTGCGGCGACATCTGGAGACGATGCTGCGGCTGGATATCGAGTACGATCTGTTGCCGCGCGAGAGCGAGATTCTTCATTTGCACTTCTGGGATCTGGCCTTTGAGCAGTTGAAGGCTAAGGGCGTGCTCTATTTCGAGACCGAAGGCAAGAATAAGGGCTGCTGGGTGATGCGCCGTGCGGGAACTGCTAAGGCGGAAGGGGCTGACGGTCCGGATGAGGATGCGAAGGTCATCGTGCGCTCGAACGGGACCGTGACGTATGTCGGCAAGGACATTGCGTACCATCTGTGGAAGTTCGGTTTGCTTGGTCGCGACTTTGCTTACCGGAAATTCTTCGAGTATCCCAATCACACCTGCTGGATTTCTGCGGAACAGGGTGAGCCGGACCATCCGCATTTTGGGGGCGCACAGGCGATTTATAACGTGATTGATTCGCGGCAGTCTGATCCGCAGGCGAACGTCATTGAGGCTCTACGCGGGCTTGGCAACGCGGATCAGGCGGCGCATTACACGCACTTCTCCTATGAGATGGTCGCGTTGACTCCGCGCTGTGCTGAAGAGCTTGGGTACGAAGTCTCGGAAGAAGATCGTGCGCGGCCTTACATCGAAGTCTCGGGGCGCAAGGGTTTTGGCGTGAAAGCCGACGACCTGATCGACAGGCTGATTGTGGCTACGAAGTCAGAGGTTGACAGCCGTCATCCTGAACTGAGTGAAGCAGAGCGTGGGCAGATTGCGAAAGAGATAGCGGTCGGCGCGCTGCGCTACTTCATGCTCAAGTACACACGGAATACTGTCATTGCCTTCGATTTCAAGGATGCGCTGAGTTTTGAGGGTGAGACCGGGCCTTATATTCAGTATGCGGTCGTCCGCACGCGCAGCATCTTTCGCAAGGCCGGTCTGACTGCGGAACAGGCGCTGGCTGATTTTGCTGACGTTGATGCTTCGCCCTATCTTGCTGGCGAAGAGGGAGACGGTATCTGGCAGGTCTGGCTGCGGGCCGCGAAAACGACTCTGCTGCTTGACCAGTGCATCGCTACAGCTGAGCCTGCGTATCTGGCGAAGCATGCTTTTCAGCTTGCCCAGGAGTTCAGCAACTTCTATCGCAAGCACCACATTCTGACGGAAGCCGATCCGGAGCGTAAGAAGTTTCTTTTGGCTACAGCTGCGATTACCCAGCGTGAGCTGATTCGTTCGCTGGCGTGGTTGGGAATTGGCGCGCCGGAAGCGATGTAGCTCTCCCAGAGAGACCTTCTCCATTGATAAGAAAACCCCAGGTTACCCTTCGACTACGCTCAGGGGAACCTGGGGCACACGGTGCTGTGGCCTCGATTACTGCAGAGGTTGGCCGTCGGCGGTTAGCTGCTGCAATTGCTGCTGGTTATATTGCTTTACGCCATCCGGCAGGGGAGCGTAGTTCAGGGAGCCTGCTACCGCTTGTCCGTCGGTGATGATGTACTGCACGAAGTTTTTCAATGCCGTGCGCTTGGCTTTGCCTGGGCCATCTTTCGGGATGATGAGGAAGGTCAGGCCGGAGATGGGGTAGGCATCGGCGGCTGAAGCTGGCGGGTTCACGATGGGTAGGCGTGGGTCCTGCGAGAGCTGTCCGCTGAAGGCGTTGATGGCTGCGGTTGTCGCTGCGGCTGTAGCCGCGATGTACTGGCCGGCCTGGTTCTTGATCTTTGCTACGGGCAGGTGGTTCTGCTCGGCGTAGGTCAGCTCAACGTAGCCGATGGCGCCGGGAGACTGGCGGATTTGTCCTGTGACACCCTCACTGCCTTTGCCTCCGATTCCGACGGGCCAACTGACCGAATTGCCTTTGCCTACCTTCGCTTGCCATTCGGGACTAATTGCTGCGAGGTAGGTCGTAAAGATGTTCGTCGTGCCGCTGCCTTCGGCGCGGTGTGCTACGACTACGGGCTGATTGGGGAACTTCACTCCCGGATTGTCCTTGGCGATGACCGAGTCCTGCCACGTTTTGATGTTGCCGAGGAAGATGCCGGCGAGGGCTTCGGGCGAAAGCTGCAGCGGCTGGTTCAGATCGGGCAGATTGTAGGTGATGCAGACGGGGCCGGCGGATTCCGGGATCTGGATGACGGGCTTCATTTCACCGAGTTGCTGGTCGCTGAGCGCGGCATCGGATGCGCCAAAGTCGACGGTGCCGGACTTCACCTGCTGGATGCCCCCGCCCGACCCGATGGACTGGTAATTGATCTGGACATTTGTATGAACTTTGGAGAAGTCCTGAATCCAGCGCGTCATGACTGGATAAACGAAGGTGCTGCCAGCTCCGGAGAGCTGGACATTTTCAGAGCCGCCTGAGTTGCATCCGGCAACGCCAACCAGGATAACTGCGACGGCCGCTGCGGCCAGCTTATGGGTCATGGTGAAGTTCCGCACTTGAATCCCTCCTCTTGAATTTGTTGTTTGCATCAGCTTTGACGGATGCCCTCCGTAAGATTTTTTTAACGGAAATTTATATTTCGTTTTCGAGGTTTTTGCACGGGCCGATCTGGCAACGCTTCGGTTGGAGGCGTCCTCTTACTGAGTAGAGCACGTAACTTCAAAATGGTATGCCAAAGAAGTGGAGGTAGTAGGCATGCAACAAACCCTGAAAGGTAAGAGAGTTGCAATTCTGGCCACGGATGGCTTTGAACAGGTTGAACTTACCGAACCGAAGAAAGCGCTCGAACAGGCAGGCGCGGTGACAGAAGTCATTGCACCGAAGTCCGGGGAAATCAAAGGCTGGAAATTCAAGGAATGGGGCGACTCGGTGAAGGTCGACAAGACTTTAGCGAATGCCAGACCAGGTGATTATGACGCCCTAGTACTGCCGGGAGGCGTCGCGAATCCTGACAACCTTCGTATGGATGAGAAAGCCGTGAGCTTCGTGAAGGAGTTGGCGCAATCGGGCAAGCCGGTTGCGGCGATTTGTCATGGGCCCTGGACATTGATCGAAGCTGGAGTTGTGAAAGGGCATACGCTGACCTCGTGGCCATCATTGAAGACGGATTTGAAGAATGCCGGGGCCAACTGGGTGGACAAGGAAGTGGTGCTCGATGGGAATTTCATCACGAGCAGGAAGCCGGATGATCTCCCGGCGTTTATTAAGAAGGTGATCGAAGAAATTGCCGATGGGAAGC
>DATGAD010000136.1:0-7716 GCA_035313725.1 Alloacidobacterium sp.
AAGCTTTCCAGCCGCTGCCACAGTTCATGATAAGCAGCGAGAACCGCTTCCTTGTCTTTGTATCGCTCGCCCGTCATGGTCAGTTCAAGGGTGAGAACATTGTGGGGATTGAAGCCGGGATTTACCCCGCGTACACGAACAAAGCTGCGAATGAGCAGGCCGGCGCCAATCAACAGCATCGCGCAAAGCGCAATCTCCGCGATCACCAGCGAACGGCGAAGATTGTTTCCTCGTCCCCAAATCGCGCTTACGCCGGCCGAGGTGCGGCTCGTGTCCCGCAGAGTGGTTTGCACGTCGAGCCGGGAAGCGCGCAGCGCCGGCGCCAGTCCAAAGAGAATCGCCGACAAGATACAAACGGTGAACGTGAACGCAAGAGCGGCGAGACCGATGCCGACATCGTTCACTCTTGGCACGCTCTGCGGACCAAGCAGCTGTACCCCGTGCAAGGCAAGAAATGCCAGAGCGATGCCCAATGCGCCACCGGCGAATGCAAGCAACACGCTTTCGGTCAGCAGCTGCCGAACGATCCGCGCTCGGGTTGCACCCAGCGCGGTGCGCACGGCTATTTCTTTTTGGCGCGCGACTCCGCGCGACAGTTGCAGGTTCGCCAGGTTCACGCACGCGATCAGCAGGACAAGGCCAACCGCTCCGAGCAACAGGTACAACGTGCGCCGAACGTTGCCTACCACTTGTTCGAGGAGCGGCACGATACCGAACGTCAGACCGCCGTTGGGCGGATACACTTCGGGAAATTGATGTCGCAGGCGCGCCGTAATGGTGTTCATTTCGGCCTGTGCCTGTTGTACGGAAACCCCTGCCTTCAGCTTGCCCATGATGTTGTAGTCTTCGCGGTCGCGGTTCTGGGCGGCGTTGGCAGGCAAGGGAAGCGGCAGCAATATCTCGGCCTGTTCCGCGCCGTCCAGCGTCGGCATCACTTCGCGAGGCAACGAAAACGAGCGTGGCATGACTCCGACAATTTCATACGGCACGCCGTTCAGAATGATTTTCTTGCCGAGAACGCCGGGATCGGAACCAAAACGCCGCGCCCACGTTCCGTAACTGAGCACGGCGGTGGCTGTTCGGCCTGGCAGGTCCTCGTCGGGAACAAACAAGCGCCCGAGAGCGGCCCGCTGCCCCAGCATGGATAGCAAACTCGACGAGACCCGGATCGTCCCAATGCGCTCCGGTTCGCCCCAGCCCGTGAGGTTGTAGTTGCCACCGATTGCTATCGCGACCTGCTCAAAGCCATGGTGACCGTTCCTGATGTCGAAGTATTGTGCAGTTGAAAACCAGTCTTCCGTTATGTTCAGGCCAGGTGAGCGGTTCCAGAGTATGACGAGCCGTTCAGCATCTGCATACGGAAGAGGACGAAGCAAAAGCCCATCTACGATGCTGAAGATTGCGGTATTCGCGCCGATTCCGATGGCCAGCGAGAGTATGGCCGCTACTGTGAAGGCAGGTGCAGCGGCCAGTGCACGAAGAGCGTGCCGCACATCTTGTAGCAAAATGCTCACGCAGGCGGTGATGGCCTCCGACGTCCAATGTACCCCACCCGACGGACAAGGAGCACGACGGAAAGCGGACTTGCAGGAACCTCTGTGACTACGATTCGCGGGGAATGATCAGCAATACTTCGACGGTGGTAAGCTCACCATTCTGGGCGGCTGGACGGAATTGCCACTGCTGCAGCGCGCTCAGCACGAACTGACTCTGCGGAAACTGCTGCGGGAAGACGACGGCCAGGTGCTCAAACTGACCTTTGGCATTGATAATGCCGTGCACCATGATGGCGTCTCCATTGGTGTCGCTCTCGGCGAGATGCGGCCGCACAACAACGTAGGGCCACGGCGCGTCCGGGCGGGTAACGGTACCCGCTGATGCTGCTTCGACATTCCGCGGCAGGCAATACTGAAGGATCCAGCTCTTGGCGAGGCCAACGTGCAGGTAGACGGTATAGGCGAGACGGTCCGTCCATACTCCTGACGCTTCAGGATATTCCTCGGTCGGTGAAGAACCCACGACGACTACCCCGAAATGCCCATCTTTCGGCAGGCTGATGCGAGTCACTTCCTGAGCATTGTCGAGGCTGGAACCATTCTGTCCAGCTTCTCCATTCGCGGCGACCGCGTTTCCCTGATTGCCAGAAGTCTCTCCGCTACCCGTGCCCGCCTGATTGGTCGGCGTGACTCCATTGCCATCCTGGGGCAAGGTCGCCGGTCGCTCGGCTGCGAGCGAATTCGATGCAGACGTAGGCACCGTTTCATTCACCATGGGCAAGGGAACTGCGCCCTGCTGCAGGAGCACATCGGACAGGGACATCACTCTGGCCGGAGTTGGCGGTGTAGTCGACTGCGATCCCGTCTGCGGGACCTGGTTTGGCGCGTCAGGCCGGCGGACGGTCAGGGGCGATGTGGTGCTGGGAGCCGGCATCGGCATCTCCGTCGTAAACGGAGTCGCTGAAATCTTGAGGTCGGCCAGCTTCACTTCCTGGTTGGGCGTCTCGAGAGAAGGCTCAACGTTGGCATTCGTGGCCTCTTGCGGCGGCGGAGGAATGATCTTCTGCGTTGGGTTGTTTTCCGTCGACCACATCAACGCGAGTGGGACAGGAGTTTCCTGCGGCAGCACGAGATTCGGTGGCAGATCCGGCTGAACCAGAGTCTGCGGGGCAGCGACCAGCTGCGCGAGGTGTCGAGATGCCGATGGCGGCGCCGGATGGCCGCCTCCGCGGGCCACCGTATGATTCACGGTTTTCAGAATCGGATGAGCAGCGCCTCGTAGAGCGGCATACTGGATCTTGGGCGCGGGCCTGTGCAGGTTCAGAATGCGAACCGTATAGCGCTCAGACCAGGGGTCGACGACCTTGGGCATGTGCTTCAGGCCGGCATACAAGCCCACCATGGCCACGCCATGCACGAGCATCGACATCACCGGGCCAGAAGGTCTCCAGCGCGCTGGCTGCTCCTCACCAAACAGGGTGATGGTCTGGGAAGACCTCATCATCGCGTAATCTCCCCTATGCTGATCACCGTTGGCTCCTTTGGCTCGCTGTAGCGCTCGATCTCATGCCGGGGGTAACAGAAGAACGCTGGAAACCACGGTTGCTATTCCGGGCAAGAGATTCTGTTTTCTATGGGTTGCAATTCTTAGGCCAACTACTGTGGCTGTAAGTCACTGAAAAGAGCTGGCCGGTGGCGCTGGGCGTGTCTCCGGGGCTACACCTGCGTTTCCGGTGGTATACAGACGTTCACTGTTACTTTCGGGCCTTACCCTCTAAACCGCTGATTTCGTGTTGAAAAGTGCCTATTTTTTCTTTGGCACCGCAATTGCCATTACGCCATACGGAAATCCCCCGGAGGCTGACCCAGCGGATAGTTGGGTCAAGTAGGTGTCCTAATGAATCGAAGGTTACTGACAATTCTTCTGATCGCTTTTGCGATTGCCCTGGGGTGCAGCTTCATTGTGTATCGCTTGGTCGGCAATCGTCTTATGGCGGTCGCGCAGCCAAGAGGCGCGAACGTGATCGTGGCTGCCAACGACGTGAAAATCGGAAGCATTCTTCAAGCTACCGACCTTACGACGACGCAAATGGTCGGCCCGTTGCCCAAAGGCGCCATTGTCAAGAAGGAAGACGCAGTGGGCCGCGGCGTGGTCTCGGATCTTTATCAGGGCGAGCCGGTGATTGACAGTCGGCTGGCGGCACCCGGTTCGGGAGGCGGCCTCGCGGCAACCATTCAACGGGGCATGAGAGCATGCGCAGTCAGGGTAGACGAAGTGGTCGGCGTGGCCGGTTTCGTTACCCCGGGAATGCGCGTGGATGTTCTGATCTCGGGTACTCCCACCGGGGCTGCGAATAACAACGAAGGGCCGAAGACGAAGACGCTGCTCCAGAACATACAGGTCCTCTCAGCCGGTACGGATATACAGAAAGACAACGAGGGCAAGCCGCAGCAGGTGCAGGTTGTCAACCTGCTGGTGACGCCCGAACAGGCGGAACTCCTGAGCCTGGCCAGCAACCAGACACGCATTCAGCTTGTGTTGCGCAATCCATTGGACACGCAGGAGGCTCATCCGCCGGGAGTCGCTATGGCCAGCCTCTTTACGGATACGAATCCGGCGCCGAAAGCCCGGCCTGCGACCGTGTCGCACAAAGCCGCGACGAACGTCTACGTGATCGAGGTTCTAAATGGCAACAAGCGGAGCGAACAGAAATTTAGCGCTGGCGAGGAAAAACAGTGAGAACGCGAACTGGTATTGCAATTCTTGGTTTTAGTGTTTGGTCGTTGGGCTTTCAGGCGGACTCGTTCCTCCAGGCCCAGGTTCCGGCTCCTCCCGTTCGGGCGATCGAAGCCGCAACCCAAGATTCTTCGAACGAGCTGTTCGTCGCCGTCGGCAAGACAGTGCTGCTGGACACCGAGCGGCCGATTACGCGGGTTGCCGTTGCCTCCGGCGACGTCGCCGAAGCCGCGGCTGTGAGCCGGTCGGAGATCATGGTGAACGGCAAGACAGCCGGCGAGACAAGCCTGATCATCTGGGAAACGGGCGGCGGCAGGCAGTTCTTCAATGTAAGAGTTCGGGGCGGCTCTGAAGCTTCAAACGAACGCATCGAAGGCCTTCGTCGCGAGCTCAGGTCCGAGTTTCCGGGACAGCCCATACAGGTCAGCGCCGAAAACGGCGTCCTCTTCCTGCGTGGAACGGTGAAAGACCTCCCCAGCTCAGACCGCGCGGTTCAGATCGCGTCGACTGTGGGCAAGGTTGTGAACCTTCTCTATGTCAATGTTCCGCCTCCCGAGACGCAGATTCTCCTCAAGGTGCGTTTTGCCAGCTATGACCGGACGTTGAACAAATCGCTGGGCATCAATCTGTTCAGTCTGGGCGCGGCAAATACCATCGGCTCTGTCTCGACGCAGCAATTTTCCCCGCCGTCGATCACCCAGGGGAGTGGTTCTGGGAGTACTGCCGCAGCCGCTACCGCAGCGTTATCGAACTTGCTCAACCTATTTGTCTTCCGGCCAGATATCGATCTGGGCGCCACCATTCAAGCCCTTGAGGCAAACAATGTGCTTCAGGTTCTGGCTGAGCCTAATTTGTTAGTTGAAAACGGAAAACAGGGCAGCTTTCTCGCAGGCGGACAGTTCCCATACCCGACAGTGCAGGGAACTTCAGGTTCCGGGGGAGTAGGGGCGATTACGATCTCCTTCAAAGAGTTCGGCGTTCGTCTGAACTTCATTCCCACCATTACTCCGCGCAATACCATCCGGCTTCAGGTTGCTCCGGAAGTCAGCTCTCTGGATTATGCGAACGGTGTGACGATTTCAGGATTCACAGTCCCTGGCATTAACGTTCGCAGAGTGAACACTGAGGTTGAATTGAACGAAGGACAGAGCTTTGTCATCGGCGGCCTGCTCGACAATCGCACAACCAAAACTCTCGATAAGATTCCGTTTCTCGGTGATGTTCCAATACTGGGTAAATTCTTCCAGTCGATTGCGACCACGAGAACAAACACGGAACTGATCGTGATTGTGACGCCGGAGATTGTTGCTCCGATACCGGCTGGCGGTGCGTTGCCGGAGTTGAAGTATACGGACAAATTCCTGCCGCCGAATTCGGGTATTCCGATGATGAATCCTGGACCGGAAGTGACGGGAGCGAAGCCGCTCGCGGCCTCCGCACCTTCTGTGCCGGTTGAGAAGCTGGTTCAGAGCATGAAACCTGAGTCCCCGCTGACAATCGACAGCAGTATGAGTTCCGGTGGCACTACGCTGCCAATACCAGCGAGCGCTGCAGCGCCTCAACAACAACAGCAATGACGGTCATTGTTCAATGGATCCGCCGCTTGACTGCAAGCGGCGCGCGAAAAAAACAGCCCAAGCCTGATCTCCGGCTGAAGATCTCCAACCTCACGCGTCAGGCTGTCATCGCCAGCTGCGTAGAGGTGGCGGATCACGGGGCCAAGCGCAGGAAAGGGCTGTTGGGGCGCGATCATCTTCCTGCCGGAGAAGGTCTGTGGATCCTTCCTTGTGAAGCGGTCCACACCTTCGGCATGCAGTTCCCGATTGATCTGATTTACCTGGATCGTAACAATCGCGTGAGAAAGACCAGGAGCGGCGTCCCTCCCTTCCGCTTATCCGGGTGTCTCTCCGCGCATTCAGTGATCGAGCTGGCATCCGGCACGATCATCGAGACGCAGACCAAGCCAGGCGACCGGCTTGAATTCTCTGCTGCGGATCTATAGCCCACGGCGCATAGCCGCCGTAATCTGCAATCAATTCCTAAAACCTTAGATGTGACGATGTACGGGCGAAACCTTTGCTGTTGAAGCAAGGTTTCGCCCGTTCGTCGATGGAAGCTTATTCGTCGTGTCCGACAGTCCTTATCCGGATTCAGCTGTCCCAAAAAAGGAATCAGGTGAGAACTCTGTATACGCGCCACGTCTGTGCTTTCGGTCTTGTATACAAGTGTTCACACCTTCAGCCTGATTTGCTTCCGTAAGTTGTTGATTTTCCATGGAAAAACACCTTCAGATGAAATGGTTCTCGATTTGCTTTTGTAGAGGTTGCTCGGCCAGGGCCGGGAAAAAAATCTTATAAGGGGAATTCAAAATGAAGAATGCATTTCTGAAGTTGTCTGTCAAAGTAAAGAGCCTGATGCGTGAAGAAGGTCAGGATCTGATCGAGTATGCTCTCGTTGTTGCTCTTATCGCCTTCGCGGCGACAGCCGGCATGAAGTCGCTGGCTGGCAGCATCAACACTGCTTTCGCGACCATCGGTAACACCCTCAACACCTACACTGCATAGTTCAGAACGACCACGGGTCTGAACCAAACAACAACTCCCCTTGTTCCTTGTTGGGAGAGATACGTGAGAGCAGCCAAAGCAACAAGCGTGCTCTCCCCTTCCAGGGAAGATGGGCCAACAGTAGCGAAGCGGAGATTATTCGCCATGCAAGTTCTAATATCGAATTTCTACGCCAAAATTCAGACGCTGATCACGCTTGAAGATGGTCAGGACCTGATTGAGTACGCACTGGTTGTCGCTTTGATCGCTTTCGCTGCCACAGCTGGTATGAACAGCCTGGCGAGCGGTATCAATACTGCCTTCAGCGGTATCGGCAACATGCTTAACACCTACACCGCCTGATCCGAACAAATAGAGGTCAGGATAGAACACCTCCCCCCTTATTCATTACTTGGAGATCTGTGAAGCAGGCAAATTTGGGAGACGAAGACAGTCTCTCTATCCTGTTGCGACGGAAGTAGAGAACGTCGCCACTAGCCGAGCGGATCTGTACCGTCTGGTTCGACGCTCGCAAGGTACAGATCCTCTCGGCCTTGCATTGATTAATTCTGACATTTGAGTTTTCGAGAATATGAACTCTGCTCTGGTTCCAGAACGTGGCACTTCACTGATCATGATCGAAGGTGGTCTCACCGCGATTGCGATTGGAGTGGCATTCTGCTGGCCCAGAATTGGCGCCAGGTATTTCTCTCGCGTGGAGAATCTCTTCGGACGGCTCGCGCGAAAGCAAGGCCTGGCAACGATCGTCGTTGGCATCACTGCAGTACTGTTGCGCCTCGCCATTCTGCCTCTGGTTCCTGTTCCACATCCGTTTTACCCGGATGATTTCAGCTTTCTGCTCGCGGCTGACACCTTTGCGTCGGGCAGGCTGGCAAATCCTACACCTGCGATGTGGCAGCACTTTGAGAGCTTCCACATC
>DATGAD010000137.1:0-2231 GCA_035313725.1 Alloacidobacterium sp.
CACCTGCACAGCTGAAAGAAAGACGAGCACCGAGGCGGAGAAAGAACATGCAAGCAGAAGATCAAGCACGAACGACGGCACAGGGATCAGCATCACGAAGATGACGCTGATCGCTCCAACCGGCAGCGACAGGTCTTTGCCGATCTTCAGCAACCGGCTGGCAAGGCCTTCTGCCGCTACTGAGGATACGGGTACTACAGCAGTAGAACTCATGGAATCTCCCTGGTGGGTGTCGAATTCTGTTTAGCGGATATGGCGCTTTTCCTGCTCTTCTCACGCTGCGCCTGTTCGGCTGCGCGCTGGCGGCGGACCTTCTCTTCCACCTGCTTGCGGTAGAGATAGGCGAGAATCGCCGCAACCGCGGCATAGAGGTCGACCGGAATCGACTGTCCTTCGGCAACCGACCGATAAAGAGAACGCGCCAGCGGCGGATTCTCGACAATCGGTACACCAGCCCAGCGCGCTTCACCCTTGATCTGTTCGGCCAACAGATTGCGCCCCTTGGCCAGAACCTTGGGCGGCTCCATCGTTTCAAAATCAAAACTCAGCGCAACGGCGTAGTGGGTAGGGTTGGTAATGACGACCGTGGCGCGCCTTACGTCCGCCTTCAATTTGCGGCGGCGCATCTGGCGCTGCAGGCCGCGAATGCGGCTGCGCACCTGCGGACTGCCTTCGCTCTCCTTCATCTCTTCGCGAATCTCCTGCTTGCTCATCCGCATGCGGCCTTCCCAGCTTCGCCATTGCACGATGTAGTCGATCGCCGACCAGGCAACGAGAATCCATGCCGTATCGAGCAGCAGATCGTAGGCCGATGAAAACATCAGCGGCAGGTGCGCGACGCTCAGCGGCGGCAGACCCGTCTGGCTCCTCACTTTCTGGATCCCCAGGATGACGATCACCCCGGCGGGTAACAGCGATTTGGCCAGGCGCGACGCGCCTTGCAGCGAGAAGATGTTCTTGATATTGGTGGCGGGGTTGAGGCGCGAAAACTTTGGCTGCAGGGCCTCCGCAGAGAATTGCACGCCTCCACCTTGAGCTACGGCAACCAGGAATGCGGCCCCGGTGACGGCCAGCGCCACGAGCAGCAGCGGCGAGAGAGCAGTCAGCGCAACATGGCGCAACGCCAGCGCCGTCTGCATGACCTGATCGTCTTGCCACACGGAGGGAAAACCCAGAGCAAGCACCTGCGTGACCAACCCGCTCCACATCGAAGACCAATGCGAGGCAACGCCGCCCAAGACCAGCACACCAGCCAGCATCCCGAATGCCGCTGTAAGTTCGCGGCTGCGTACGCGATCGCCCTGCTGCTGCGCCTTCTGCCGGCGCCGCGGTGTCGCCCGTTCTGTGCGCTCTCCGCTCATGCGTGCGCAGCTCCGTGCCGCAGCATGCCTTCGGCAACCTCAAGCAGGCGGCTGAAATGGCTCTCGATAAATCGCGGCCAGAGCGCGAGCGACCCCAGCAGAATCACGTAGCCGGTAATCGTCTTGGCTGGAACCGTGATCGCCATCACCGGAAGCTGAGGAGACATCTTCCCCACCAGCGCCACAGCGACTTCTACAAGCATGGTCGCCGCCATCGCCGGAGCGGCCAGTTGCAGAGCAGCGAAAAAGATGCCGCTTGCCATCTGCACCAGGACGAGCGCGTGTTGCCCATCGAGAAAGAATCCACCCAGAGGAGCTTCAGCGAAACTGCGAATCAAGGCAGCCAGCATTGTCCGGTCGAGCCCGGACACCAAAAGCACCGTCGTCCCCATCAGCGAGAACATCTGTGCCAACAGCGGTGTCTGCACTTCAGAGTTGGGGTCAAGCAGATTCGCCAGCGAAAAGCTGAATTGCACGCCGAGCACCTGACCTGCAAAGAGGAGAACTTCATTCAATAGACTCAGCGAAAAACCGAAGACCAGGCCCGCGCCGACCTCGCCCAGCAGTGGAAGCACACCCAACTCAACCTGCGCCATCGGAAGCGATGCGACTACGGGAGCCAGCAGGACAGAGACGGCAAAGACAAAGACAGCTTTAATCTGTTTGGGAATGGCCTGCGATGAGAAAAATGGGGCCGAGACCATCATGCAGCTCAGGCGCACCATGGCCAGCACCAGCGCCGAGAGGTAATGGCTCCAATCCAGATTGCCGCGTGTGAAAATCTCTTCCATCGCTCAGCCGATGTATCGGTGAAAATCGTTCAAAAGCGTTACGGTGAAGAAAATCATGCGGCGCAGAAACCACGGCAGC
>DATGAD010000138.1:0-10643 GCA_035313725.1 Alloacidobacterium sp.
ACAGTGCATCGCACCACCACCAGGGGATCCTGGGTGCTGGATCGTTCTCATGCGCGATGAGATCGTCGAGTTCTGTTCGCGTTCCGGCGATCATCTGCGGATACTGCTTCTGCATATAGAGCTCAGTGTAGGTTTGCCCGATGCTCTGGTCGTCGGCATTGGGAAGATGCGAGCGCAGCTGCCAGTTGAACTTCTTGCCGACCTCAAGCATGGCATCGCTGTATTTGCTGTCTCCGGTGGCATTTGATGCCGCCATAAACCCGGTATAGAGCACGCTCCAGGTCCATTCGTTGCCGAAGTAGGGCTGTGACCGCTGCAGTTCCCAATCCCCTACCTTACGGATAGCTGCTTCGATTGCTTTTGGCGTCAATTTGGGCGACAGGTGTTTAGCCAACGGTCCAGCATTGTCGGGAATATCACCGATATGGTTCGCTATCGCTTCATCGATGCGCTGTTGCTCCTGAGGCGTGGGCAAATGCTGCGCATAAAGAGTGCTGCTTAGAGAAAGCACCGCTATCGAAAGCAGCCAACCGGCAAGACACTTCAGGCACGGGCGAACACGCATCTATCTTCATCTCCGCGAGACAGGAATATGCAGCTTCAACGCCAATTGTCAGTGTAAGGGCGCGGGCCAACTGTTATTCCCGTATAGCGGTACGGTGTCTATTGTTGTTGCTGTTGCTGTGCCTGGATGAGCAGCAACGGCTCCGCGGGTGGTGGGGGCGGAGCCTGAGCTTTTTCCACAAGCATCGTCCAGTCTTCCGGGATTGGCATCTCTTGATCCAGGGCCGGGAGACGCTCGGAAGCCTCTACGCGCACAGCTACAAATAGCTGACTATTAGCGCGTCCGCGATAAATGCCTTTGCTCGGCGGCACATCGGCGTAGTCGCGACCCAAAGCAGTGCGGATATGACGGTCGCTGGCGATCAGATGGTTCGTAGGGTCAAAACCTACCCACCCAAGGTGCGGCAGAAAGGCTTCTACCCATGCGTGCGTTGCGTCATGCGTAGAGCGATCCTGGTCCTGCTTGCGGTGATGGAGATATCCGCTGACATAGCGGCAGGGAATGCCGAGCCTTCGCACCAGTGCGATCATCACGTGTGCAAAGTCCTGGCATACGCCTTCGCGTGTCGTCAGCGCCTCATCGATGGGCGAATCGACGCTCGTGCTGCGCGGGACATAGGTGAAATAGTCATAGAGTTTCGCGTTCAGCTCATGCAACAGCATCAGAGGATCATCGCGCCTCTCGACATTCAGCTTCTTCGCCAACTCCAGCAAGGCGGACGTAGGTTGGGCGAATTCGCTCGGCAGCAGCATCTCCCAGTAGTCGCCTTCCGCAACCAGAGCATCCAGTTCCTTCCAGGCATCGGGCGCGAGGAAAGATGGGATATTCGACAAGGGCTGGTGCTCTACCAGGGACTCGCTGATCATCACCAACTGCTCATGCTGCCCGGGTATGTCGAAGTGATGGACTTGATTCCCGAGGTGATCGCGATACGAAAACACGCGGCAACGGGGGCTTACAGAGAGCGCGAAACTGAGGCAACGCTGGTTCGAGTCGTTGCGCGGATGCATGCGCACCTCGCTCACGCTCTCGCTTACGGGATTGCTGTAGACGAACTTCGTAAGGTGCCGCACGGAATAGAACGGCATGACTGCTCCTCTTTGCTACAGCGCCAGCGCTGTCTGCACTGAATACTGGATGTAGACTTCGTAGATCAGGTCGTGAATGCGATGGCACTCCTGCAGAATGCGCCGTAGATAGTTGCCGGGCCCGGCTGCGAATACATCGGAGATTTGATCGTACCCAAGCAGCGTACGCAGCTTTCCCGATACACGCATCAACTCATCGACATTCAGCTGGTGACTTTGCTGCTGAACCGAGGTGAGTGACCGATGCAGCTGGTCAACCGAGTAGCGGATCGAATGAGGGAAATTCGAGTTCAGCAGAAGAAATTCGAGCATCCGCTCATAAGTCAAGTCTGCAGTGTAGACCTTGCAATAGGCTTCAAAGGCGGTGCAGCTGCGGAGCATTCCTACCCACTCCAGGTACTCATAAGCATCGACCGACTCCTCCGGAGAGCGCACAACCTCGCGGTGGTAGACGTCAAGAAGCATAGCCGTTGCCGACGCGCGCTCCAGAAAGCGCCCCACCTGTAGAAACTCCCAGCCTTCCCTGTGGCTCAGGGTTGAATCCGTTACACCCTGGAAGAGATGCACGCCGTCTATTACTGTTGGCAGGAACTCGGCAAACTGAAGGTCGGAATATCGTTCGGCGCGAGCACGCGAAACGTCATGGAACAGGCGGTTCAGTCGCTGCCATTGATCCGTACTGATCTCTTCTCGCACCTGCCGCGCATTTTCGCGGGCGGCGATAATACAGTTCACAACCGAAGCCTGGCTCGTCGCATCAAAGCAGAGATCCTGCACAAGCCTATAGGCATCGCCCTCCCATTTGATGTGCGGCGGGTTCCCAAGCGCTGCAAGCACTAGCAGCCAGCGGCGCTCTGCGCTGGTATGGGATTTATCCAGCATGAGGCCCAGATTGATATCGAGCAGGCGCACGGTATGCTCGGCGCGCTCCAGGTAGCGACTCGTCCAATACAGACTCTCGGCAACTCGTGAAAGCATACTCTTATTGCCTCAATACCCAGGTATCCTTGCTGCCACCGCCCTGCGATGAATTCACCACGAGCGATCCTTTACGAAGCGCGACTCGCGTGAGGCCGCCGGGCACGATTGTCACCTTGTCGCCAAACAAGATGTATGGACGCAGATCCACGTGGCGCGGCTCGATGCTGCCATCTTCCTGAAAACACGGGGCACGCGAAAACGCCAGTGTGGGTTGTGCAATATAGTTTCGAGGATTCGCTTCGATGCGCTGCCTGAACTCCTCGCGCTCCTCCTTGGTGCTGTGTGGGCCGATCAACATGCCGTAGCCACCGGATTCACCGACTGCCTTGACCACTAGCTTGTCCAGGTTCGCCAGCGCATGCTGCCGGTGCTTTGCATCGGCAAGGATATATGTCTCCACGTTATTCAGGATCGGGTCCTGATCGAGATAGAAACGGATAATCTGCGGCACATATGCGTACAGCGCTTTGTCGTCGGCTACTCCCGTGCCGAAGGCATTCGCCAAAGTGACGTTGCCGGCGCGGTATGCGTTGAACAATCCCGGCGCACCAAGAATAGTATCCGGACGGAATGACAGCGGATCGATGAAGTCGTCATCCACGCGGCGGTAAATCACGTCCACCCGCTTCAGGCCGCCCGTCGTCCGCATATAGACGATGTTGTCGTGAACCACCAGATCACGGCCTTCTACAAGCTCAATCCCCATCTGGCGCGCAAGGTAGGTGTGTTCGAAATAAGCCGAGTTATAGACGCCTGGCGTTAGGAGCACAATCGAAGGCTCTGGCCGGCCTTCAGGCGCGAGCGAACGCAACGTTCCCAGCAAAGCCTGAGTGTAGTTCTCGATCGGGCGCACACCATAGCTGCGGAAGAGATGCGGCAGCGTGCGCTTGAGCACACGCCGGTTGTTCAGCATGTACGAGACGCCGCTCGGTACGCGCAAGTTATCTTCGAGCACTACGTACTCGCCGTTCTCCATGCGCAGCAGGTCGGTTCCGGCAACCGCGACATAGACATTACGCGGTACCTGCAGCCCTCGCATCT
The DNA here is from genome assembly GCA_035313725.1 of Alloacidobacterium sp. Taxonomy (GTDB): domain Bacteria; phylum Acidobacteriota; class Terriglobia; order Terriglobales; family Acidobacteriaceae; genus Alloacidobacterium. Next base: position 3,676 of record DATGAD010000138.1, read on the forward strand.
GGCGGCGGAAGTGCTGGCAACTGTATACAATTTCTCGCGGGATGACGCCTTCTGCGAGGATCTTTCCTTCGTGATAGACGTCGTGGAGAAAGAGATTGAGCGCGGTGATGCGCTGCGTCAGGCCGCGTTCAATCCGGTCCCACTCTTCGGCGCTAATGAGTCTCGGAAGAAGGTCGTAAGGGAAAATTCTTTCCGTGCCCTCCTCCTGTCCGTAAACAGTGAAGGTAATGCCCTGCATGAGGAAGGAGACATCGGCATAATGTTTGCGCCGTTGCAACTCTTCCGGAGGCAGCGAGGTAAGGACCTTCAGCAGCGCTTCGTACTGTGGGCGGATTTCACCATCTGCCCCGAACATCTCGTCATACGCGCGATCAAGGCCATACTCGCGTAGCAGCGGGTTTTGCGAATGCCCTTGCGGAAGCGTTGTGCTCATCAACACCCTTGAACGTGCCGTTGCCTGAAATACGCTGTCCTTACGTTTCGATCGAACCGTTCTCAAACTTTCAGTCGAAATGTGCGGAACCCAATCTGCGTCCCAGGCTGTTTCACAGCTTAAGGTGAATTTGTTTGTAGCACGTCTTTCATACTGCAGCAAGAAATAGTCCGGATCATGGGGTCGCCGAGACGGCTTCTCTGATTAGATGCGCCGTATCGGTCCGAGCAGGTTCCAATGAATCGAAAGCCAGCACAATATAAGGCAAGCAATCGCAACGACAGTAAACTTTACTCGTGTGATTCGGCGCAGATCATGACGCCTCCAGACACGAATTCCCGAGAAGATCGCGAATAAGCTCAGAAATAAAGCCAGTAGAGTCACTACGTCGATGAGGAATAAGTATTTATCCCAGGCGGGCGTAGGCGGCAAAAGGTCATCACCTTTCGCTGCAAAAAAGATGAGAATCGCCGATATCATCGCGACCCATACCCATGCCGCAGCCTGCGAGAAAAAGGGAAGCCATTTGGTTCCCGGCTGCGGCGACGGGCGGCCTCGCTTCCTTAGGAAAATCCTTCGGCAAAGCCTGCTCAGAGACGCGAGCACCACTGCTGCGAGAACGGCGAGACTGGCTCCCGCGGCCGTTAAAACAAGCTTCCCATTCTCATACCATGGCACGCGCTGGGCCTGCACTCCGGGGAAATCGTATGCGAGCCGAATCACTTTCCCCTGTCCATCACGAATTGCAAAGAGCCGGCTTTGGCCGTCCACTTCCTGCCATAAGTCCTTAGCGATCGGCTTCCACTTGATCGGATGACCACGAAGATCCTTGACGTTCTCGACATGTAAGACGCCATCTTTATCTACTTTCGCGGTGCGTTGATAGAAGAGGTTTCCGAGCCTTAGCCTTGTGCTGTCTGCCCGCCGGGTTGACTGATACGTTCCCGCAATCGCGTCGAGTTCGTTGCGCGTCAGACTAATGAACGCCTGCTTTTTGTCGCTCGGGAAATAGCGGTCGGAAAACATGTCGATGATCTCCGGCCGCGGCTTGTCTCCGCCGCCTGCGGAGTTATAAGAGACGAAAAGAACCAATTTCTGATTCGGCTCGACGAAGAAGAGGCTATGAAATGCGATCAGGTCGCCTTCGTGACCGATCCAATGCAGATCATTACGCCATGTCTGATAGAAGCCCATACACAGCGGAGGCAGCTGATCGCTGGCGCTAAATTGCGGTGTCCACATGGCCGCCAGTGTTTCCTGTTTGAGAATACGGTGCCCGTCGAGCTCGCCGCCATTGAGTAGAGCCATGCCAAAGCGGCCCATATCGGAAGCCGTGGAAGAAAGTCCACCCGCGCCGACCGGATTGAAAACCTCAAAGCCCACTGGAGGTTTCTCTGTACTGTCGCGATAACCCTCCGAAGGTGTGGCTGTGAATCCTTTGGGTGGCGGCTGGTAGAAGGTGGAATGCGTCATCCCTAGCGGTGAGAAAACGTGTTCCTCGACATATTGCTCAAACGGTTCTCCGCTCACGCGTTGCACGATGTAGCTGGCAAGTCCGACTCCGTAGTTCGAATAGCCGGGGATGATTCCAGGAGGGAACAATCGCTTCGGCTGGTTCTGGATCTCAAAATCACGGAGCGAGATTGCCCACTTCGGATCGGTGATGATGATGTCTCGATTCTCTTCTTCAAAGCCGCCAGTATGTGTCATCAAATTGCGCAGAGTGATTGGCTTGCCGAATGCCGGTTTGATTTCGAAGTCGAGATAGCGGTTCACATCTGTGTCGATGTCGAGCTTTCCCTGCTCTTCGAGTTGCATGACGGAAACCCATGTGAAGAGCTTCGAAATCGACGCCAGTCGGAAGATCGTCGTGTTGGGATCGACTGGTTTTTTCGCCTTTTCATCCGCATAGCCGTAGCCTTTCTGCAGCAGGACGCTCCCATCTTTAATGACCAGCACAGATGCGCCCGCAATGTCGCTGCGCTCAAGCTGCATAGGGATGATTCCGTCAAAGAAAGCCTGGAGATCTGTTGCTTCCAATGCGTGCCCGCTCGCCGGAACCTGCGGCGTGGGTGTTGCTTTGGTTGGAGGGAGAGGCTCCTGCTGAGACCAAGCTGCCAGACCTGGAATCGCGATGAGACACAAAAGCAGAACTGAGGCACGAGAAGGAAGCATGCAAAACTCCGGGTGCAAAAAGGTGCGGTCATTCTAGCAGGATGCTTCGCATTGCCCTCTTTCAGCTACATCGATATCGTGGTATTGCGTATATCTCTCTCTATGCTAGCCAAAGGGCGATTTCACAGAATTCAGGTCATCGATTCACACACGGCCGGCGAGCCCACGCGGCTCGTCCTCTCCGGAGGGCCCGACCTCGGCAATGGGCCGCTTGCTGAGCGTCTTGAGCGTTTTCGTTCACAGCACGACGCGTTCCGCTCGGCAGTTGTGAAAGAACCACGCGGTTCCGATGTTCTTGTTGGGGCGTTGCTGTGTGAGCCATTTGATTCAACCTGCGATGTCGGCGTCATTTTCTGCAATAACGTTGGATACCTGGGCATGTGCGGGCATGGCAGTATCGGTGTGGTCACGAGTCTGGCTCATCTTGGCAAGATCACGCCGGGAGTGCTTCGCATTGAAACTCCCGTGGGAGTTGTAGGGGCTACGCTGCATTCGTCAGGCCATGTGACGATTGCGAATGTCGCCAGCCATCGCATCCGTGCGGGTGTGGCCGTCCATGTTCCGGGATTCGGAGATGTGCGAGGCGACATCGCGTGGGGAGGCAATTGGTTCTATCTTGTCGAACACAAGGATGTGCCGCTCACGCTCAAGAATGTCGATACGCTGACTGACTTTACCTGGGCTGTCAGGAAGGCGCTGGCAGCCAATGGTATTACCGGAGACAGCGGCGCTGAAATCGACCATATCGAATTGTTCGGACCGCCATCGAATGGAAGCGCGGATAGCCGCAACTTTGTACTTTGCCCGGGTAAGGCATATGACCGCTCTCCCTGCGGCACCGGAACCAGCGCCAAGATGGCATGCCTGCACGCAGACGGGACACTTGCTCCGGGAGAAATCTGGCGACAGGAAGGGATTCTGGGGACCGTCTTCGAAGGATCGATTGAATTGCGCGAGGGTCTGGTGATGCCCAGCATTACTGGCTCGGCATATGTTACAGCGGAATCCGCACTGATTCTGGATGAAAACGATCCCTTTCGCATGGGTATCACGTCATGAGCATGTCCTATGATGCCGTGGTCATCGGCGCGGGCATTGTCGGCGCTGCATGCGCGTGGGAACTGGCGCAAGCCGGGATGCGCACCGCCATTATCGAAGAAGGAATTGTCGGTGGCGGGGCTACAGCAGCGGGCATGGGACACGTTGTCATCATGGATGACTCGCCCGCGCAGTTTGCCCTTACGCGATATTCGCAGTCGCTATGGACGGAGCTCGCGCCGCAGTTACCCGCTGACGCCGAGTACGATCGCTGCGGTACCCTCTGGATCGCAGCGGACGAAGACGAGATGCAGGAGGTTTATCGCAAATGTGCTCGCTTCACTTCAAGCGGGATCGGAGCGGAAATCCTGGACCCGCAATCTCTCGCCGATGCGGAGCCGAATCTACGCCGTCCCCTAACCGGAGCATTGCGCGTTCCCTCTGATGCTGTTCTCCATGCGCCCGGTGCTGCCGCATACCTTATTGCGCAGGCTCAGGAGGCTGGCGCGACGCTATACCTTGGAAGCAGAGTCGAGAGTGCAAAGGGAGGAAACGTTCTGCTGGCCGATGGCTCTTCTATTTCTACAGCGCAGATCATCCATGCCACGGGAGCAAGTGCCGCAGAGCTTTTGCCGCAGTTGCAGATAAGAAAACGCAAAGGCCATGTCGTCATCACCGATGACTATCCGAACTTTGCCCACCACCAGATTGTTGAACTCGGATACCTCAAGAGCGCACACGCTATGGAGAGCGACTCGGTTGCCTTTAACGTGCAACCACGACGCAGCGGAAAACTGCTGATTGGTTCATCGCGTCAATTTGATCAGGAGAGCGCTGACGTTGATGTGACGATCCTGGCTTCCATGCTTGCCCGGGCTTCAGAGTACATGCCTGCGCTTTCCTCGCTTTCCGATTTCCATGTGCGGACAGGCTTTCGGGCAGCGACACCGGACAAACTACCACTGATCGGTCCGACGGAAGACCCCACCGTCTTTCTTGCAACCGGACACGAGGGCCTCGGCATCACCACGTCGTTTGCCACAGCGCGACTGCTCACCGATCATTTGATTGATCGTGCATCGCCGATTCCGATCGATCCATATCTGCCCCTACGTTTTGCCAGGAAGAGTGCCAATGTCTGATCCACATAAAGGAAAGACCATGAACTGGTTCGGCGTGATGCCTGCCTTGACTACCGCGTTCGATGAAGAGTTGGAGATCGATCACACATTCATGCGACGGCACGCACAATGGATGCTCGAAAACGGTTGTACAGGACTCATCATGCTCGGGTCGCTTGGCGAAGCGGCCACGCTCACCTTCGAAGAAAAGGTCGCAATCCTCGAAAACGCAGTTGCAACGGTGGATGGCAAAGTGCCCGTCGTTGCTGCCATTTCCGCTCTTTCGACTGCCGATGCAGTCTCACTGGCCAAAGCCTCCGCAGATGCAGGCTGTTCTGGACTGATGGTGTTGCCTCCGTATGTCTATCGCGGTGACTGGCGGGAGACGAAAGCGCACATTGCCGCAATTTTCAAGGCCACGCCTCTTTCCTGCATGCTCTACAACAATCCTGTTGCTTATGGGACCGACTTTATTCCCGATCAGATCGCCGAGCTGGCTAGTGAGCACGATAACTTCCACGCAGTTAAGGAATCGAGTACGGACGTGCGCCGTATTACGGCGATCCGGGCAATTCTCGGTAATCGACTGAAGATTTTTGTTGGCGTCGATGACGCCATCGTCGAAGGCATCGCTGCGGGGGCAACGGGATGGGTCGCCGGGCTTGTCAATGCTTTCCCTGCCGAGTCGGTTGCTCTCTTCAATTCCGCCATGGAAGGCAAATCGGATGAAGCCTTCGCGCTTTATCGCTGGTTCCTGCCATTGCTGCGCATGGACACCGTGCCTAAGTTCATCCAGCTCATCAAGTTCGTGCAGCAGGAAGTTGGCGTCGGCAACGCCCGCGTTCGACCTCCGCGGCTTGAGATCACGGGTGAAGAATTGGCCGAAGTGAGGCGAACGGTCACCGTTGCGTTGAAGGACCGTCCGCGACTCGCAGAGGCTGCGTTCACTGCCGAGGTTGGTTAGAGTAGAGTCGGAAGGCAAGTTCTCTTTCAAAGGCCCCATCATGCTTAAAGGCATTTCCATTCTCGGTGCATCGCGCGGCACAACGGCTGGAGCACGCTTTCACGGTATCAATCCCGTTAACGATGAGAAGCTGCAGCCGGAATACTTTTCGGCTTCGCCGGAAGAGGTCGACTCAGCCGCAAGGCTGGCAGAGGAAGCTTTTGTCAGCTACTGCCAGATTTCGAGCCGCGAGCGCGCAGCATTTTTGCGCAGTATTGCCGATGCGCTGCAGGCGATCACGGATGAGGTAGTTGAGCGGGCTCACCTTGAAACAGCGCTGCCCAAGCCACGCCTGCAAGCTGAGACGGGTCGCACCGTCAACCAGTTACGGCTATTTGCGCACGTCATAGAAGAGGGCTCATGGGTGAATGCGCGCATAGACACGGCCAATCCCGAACGCAAACCTCTGCCGAAGCCCGACATTCGTTCCATGCTGCTTCCGCTCGGGCCGGTCGCGGTTTTTGGCGCGAGTAATTTTCCTCTTGCCTTCTCTGTAGCAGGTGGAGACACGGCGTCGGCACTTGCCGCAGGCAACACGGTTGTCGTAAAGGCACATCCGGCGCATCCGGGAACAAGCGAGTTAGTCGGCAACGTGATCGTGGAGTGCGTAAAGGCCAGCAACCTGCACGAGGGTGTTTTTTCGTTGATTTTCGATTCGGGTATTGAGGCCGGGACGCAGCTGGTGAAGCACCCCCTCATCAAAGCAGTCGGATTCACCGGCTCTCAGAAAGCAGGCCGGGCGCTTATGGATCTTTGCGCAAGCCGTCCGGAGCCGATTCCCTGTTTCGCGGAAATGGGCAGCACCAATCCTGTATTTGTGCTGCCCGGCGCGATCAAACAACACGACAAGATTGCTGCCGACCTTACTAACTCGTATACGGTTTTCGCGGGCCAGCAGTGCACCAAGCCGGGCCTCGTCTTCCTGCCTCCGCTGGAAGAATCCCACAATCTCATTGAGGAACTGCGCAGGCGCGCGGGCGAACTGCCCGGGTTCGCGATGCTTACGCATGGCATTGCCGCACAGTACCGGCGCGGAGTTGAGCAAAGGATCGGAGGCAGGGAGGCGCGTCTTCTTGCCGGCTCTGCCGCAGGCACCACTGCCGCTCTCTTTGAATCGGATATGGAGGATTTCCTCGCTGACCCTGACCTGTCGCACGAAGTGTTTGGGCCGACGACTCTGCTGGTTCGGTATGAGAGC
>DATGAD010000139.1:0-3728 GCA_035313725.1 Alloacidobacterium sp.
TACGACGAGTCCCGGCTTGCTGAAACGAATCGGCATGGTCTATCGGCTCCGTCAGGCGCCCTTGAGCTTCAGCTCGCGCGAAAGGATACCCATGTCTTTGTCGCCGCGCCCTGAGAGGTTGATTATTAGTATGTCATGCCGCGATAACGTGGGCGCAAGCCGGATGCACTCGGCAACAGCGTGCGCGCTTTCAAGCGCTGGCAGAATGCCTTCTGTGCGAGCGAGCGTCACGGTTGCCTTCAGCGCTTCTTCATCGGTTGCGGATGTGTACTCGGCGCGGCCGGAGTCATGGAGCATGGCGTGTTCCGGACCGATCGATGCGTAATCGAGTCCGGCGGAGACGGAGTGGGTGAGCGCGATCTGTCCGGCGTCATCCTGCAGAACGTAGGAATACGTTCCCTGCAGCACGCCCGGTGACCCGCCCTGAAAACGCGCGGCATGTTCGCCTAATTCCGATCCTCGGCCGCCTGCTTCGACGCCGATCAGGCGAACATCTTTGTCAGCGATAAATTCGTAGAACACGCCGATGGCGTTTGACCCACCGCCGACACAGGCAATGATCGCGCTTGGCAAGCAGCCTTCTTTTTCGAGAATCTGTTGGCGCGCCTCTTTGCCGATGACGCGGTGGAAGTCGCGCACCATCATCGGATACGGATGCGCGCCCAGCACGCTGCCCAGAAGATAGTGGGTGGTGCGGACGTTCGTCACCCAGTCGCGCATGGCCTCGTTGATGGCGTCTTTCAGCGTGCGCGAGCCGGAGCTGACGCCGCGCACTTCAGCGCCCAGAAGCCGCATGCGGTAGACATTCAGTTCCTGCCGCCGCATGTCTTCTTCGCCCATGTAGATAACGCATTCGAGTCCGAAGAGGGCGCAGACGGTCGCCGTCCCGACGCCGTGCTGGCCTGCGCCGGTCTCGGCGATGATGCGCTTCTTGCCCATGCGCTTGGCGAGCAGGCCCTGGCCGATACAGTTGTTGATCTTGTGCGCCCCGGTGTGCAGCAAATCTTCGCGCTTGAGATAGATCTTTGCGCCGCCAAGCTGTTCGGTCAGGCGAGAGGCGAAATAGAGAGGCGTGGGGCGTCCGGCATAGTCGCGCAGCAGAAGGTCCAACTCCGCATGAAAGGCGGGATCAGCCTGGGCTTCTGCGTAGGCGTGTTCCAGTTCTTCGAGCGCGGCCATCAGCGTCTCTGGCACATAGCGTCCGCCGTAAGCGCCGAAGCGGCCAATTACTTTCGTTGCAGGACGTGTCGCCGTGCTCATGAACGGTTCCTCTCTTTTCAGATTACGCCATCACCGGGGCGCGGCTGCGAGTTCTTCCGCAGCAGCCTTCGCGGCGGCTACGAATGCCCTCACACGCGCCGGATCTTTCCTCCCCGGCACCGATTCGACACCACTCGACACGTCCACGCCCCATGGTTGCAGGGTGTGGATGGCCTCAGCGACATTTTCAGGCCTCAGCCCACCGGCAGCGATGAGGCGTAAACGGGAATGCAGGAAACTATCGCTCGCAGCCTGCCAGTCGAAGCGAATCCCAGTGCCTCCCACCGCAGTTGCCGTGCGGGAGTCGATAAGCAGCGCATCGATTGCATTTTCGTTGCGCAGAGCATTCAACTGGCTTTCGAGGTCCTGCGCGTAGTGGATAACCTGCAGAATACGCAGCGATGGTCCAAAGTGCTCGCAGAGCCGGGATGCTAACTTCGGGTCTCTCGATACGTGCAGTTGCACTCCGGTCAGGCCGCTCTCCTGAACGGTCCGGACAATTTCCTCAAAGCTCGAATCGACGAATACGCCGCATTTCTCGGTCGCATCCGACAGGTGAAGCGTAATCGCACTCACTTCTGCCGCACTGACGCGCCGCGGGCTCTCGGCGAAGACAAAACCTACCGCATCTGCCCCGGCTTCAACCGCAAGCTGCGCGTCTTCGAGATTCGTATTACCGCAGATTTTGATCCACATGGCGTTACACTCGCGTCGCGGCGGGCTGCAACAGCTGCGTAAGAGCCGCGCCGGGAGATGGTTGCCGCATCAGTGATTCGCCGATGAGAAATGCGTGATATCCGGCGGCGCGCAGGCGTTGAATGTCATCGATCGTGTGAATTCCGCTCTCGGCCACGTGTACTGCTCCGGCAGGAAGCTGCTCGACCAGATCAAGCGCGTTTTCCAACCGTACTTCAAAGGTCTTGAGGTTGCGATTGTTTACGCCGTATGCTTCGCAGCCGAGGTCCCGCGCGCGCGCCAGCTCTTCCGCCGAATGCACCTCGCACAGCACGTCGAGTTCGTAGCGATGCGCGGCGTCTTTCAGGTTGCCTAGTTCGGAATCCGTCAGCGCAGCTACGATCAGCAGGATTGCGTCCGCGCCATGCGCTCGCGCTTCCAGGATCTGGTATTCATCCACCATGAAGTCCTTGCGCAGGCAGGGGATCGTAACCGTGGCGGAGGCGATTTCCAGATTCTCCAAACTACCCTGAAAGAATGGCTCGTCGGTTAGTACAGACAGAGCGGCTGCGCCCGCATCGGCCAGCTCAGAAGCCAGGCTGCGCACGTCGAATGTCGGCCGGATAAGCCCTTTCGATGGCGATGCTTTCTTCAGTTCGGCGATCACCGCCGGAGCTTCAAGTGATCTTGCATGTAGAGCCCGGGCAAATCCTCGCGGCGAGTGCAGTGTGGCCTGCCGTTCAAGATCGCGAACCGGTACGCGCTCTTTGCGCTCGGCCACCGTTTCCCGGGTTTTCGCAAGAATACGTTCCAGATGCACAGCCAAATCCCAATCGAAAAGCTACCTGTCTAGTATAGCTTTTGGGAAAGATCTCCAGGCTATGCCTTGGCTATCCCAGCAGTTACGTCGCTTGCGCCGTCGGTGTTTGTGCCTTGGCTACGCCTCGCAAGCTCTGGCATGCCGCCCTCCGGTTCAACCACTTACGCTGCTCTCCAGTGATCGCCAAGTGCTCGATTATCGTCAGAATTCCCTTGCAGGCAGTAAAAAATCCCCCATCCGAGAATAGCATCAGCGATAAACCCTGTATTTTCTGTCTACAACTTTGGCCTTCCTTCTGCCTTCTAACAAGCTGTACGGATTTCAGGAGCTAAAGAGTATGCCGAAATCGATGGTCTCAATTGAGAAGTGGGCAGTAGTGAAAAGCGTCAGCTCTCAGGGCTTTGAGGAATTGCACCCAGGAAACCGTTTAGTAGGTTATGTCTCTGGCCACGAACAAATTCCGAATGCGCAGCTTGTCTATACCTCGCCTATTGTGAGTATCGATTTAAATCAAGGTACGGTCGAAACTCTCAACACCATGTACCGGCTCGGCGAGGTTAACAACGAATATATGTCCTGGGAAAATAAGCGAAGAGCGTCAGCCGCCGCCTAGAATGACGATGAGCTTTTTAGATTGGTGCCGAAGAAGGGACTCGAACCCTTGGATATCGGCAGCTCTTTCCGTTTCAACAAGATACCGCTATCCATTGAATACACGAAGCTTTCACTTTTTTCAATCCCTTCAGCCTAATCAACCCAGTCAATCGCTTGGTACGGATTTCGCATGAGTGTGGACACCATGACGCCGAAATTGCTCCGGATTTCTGGACACCAGGAGCGCGAATCTCGTCAATTCATTCAACCACTATCTCCCAGCCTACCCGATAGGTGAGGGTAAGCGGCGGCTGTGGCGATTCCTGGAGAGTGATCTTGAGCAGTGGATGCTCTCGCGTCGTACAGGGCAGATTTCCAT
>DATGAD010000140.1:0-13929 GCA_035313725.1 Alloacidobacterium sp.
GACAAAGAATCAGGAGATCGGCCTCGTGAGTAGCGGCGATCTCCTCAACGTCCTTCAGACGAGTCAAGACCTCAACGTTGAACCCTGCTTGTTGCAGGACCAGTCTACGAGTATGAAGTAAGTCATTGTCGTACCCATAGATAAGAATGGAACCGGGGGAGGGCATGGGAGGGCTGACTCGTTTCAGAGACTAACGCCAGTTATTCTCTGATGTCTGTCGTCTTGCCGACAGACTTTCTATTTTTTTTAGGACTATATTCAAAGCATGCGTGGGGCCATTAGCGCAATCTGGTCAGAGACGTAAATCGCTGCCGTTAGTGCGAGACGGTCGTCCTTTGCGAACTGAAAGCAAAGGACGTGATTATGTCATCCCCATCCAGGAATCTTTTTCTGGCTTCGCTCACTCCGGAAAGCCACGATCATCTGCACAACCGCTCAACGGCTGTCTCGTTACCCCTTCGAACGGTACTCTACGAAGCGGATCGCGCGCCGGACTTCGCCTATTTCATGACCTCCGGGATGGCGTCGGTCGTAACAACCATGGCCCAGGGAGAATCCGCGGAAGTTGCAATCATCGGCTCTGAAGGAATCGTCGGGAGCATGCATATCCTCGGGTCAGCACCCGATCAGACGCGATGTTTCATGCAATTGTCGGGCTCGGCGCTCAGGATTCCGTTGTCTCAGTTCCGCGAAGCTTTCAGGTCCTCGGAAGAGATCCGCGATCGCGTCCTTGAGTTTGTGCAGCACCAGTCTCTCTCTGTCAGCCAGATCGCCGCATGCAATCGACTCCACGGAGCCGAAGAACGGTTGGCGCGGTGGCTGCTCATGGTGCGCGACCGTATCGAATCCGACACCCTCAATCTCACTCAGGAGTTCATGGCCGAAATGCTGGGGGCGCAGCGCACAACCGTCACCATGGTCGCAGGCACTTTGCAGGTGAGCGGCCTGATCGAATATCGCCGCGGTCACGTAAGAATCGTGAGCCGGGAGAATCTGGAAGATGCGGCCTGCGACTGCTATCAGGTCACGAAGCGACTGTATTCCGGCCTCTACAAGCACAAAAACACTGGTTCGGTCGAAAAGGCTTCCTAGCGATCGCGCAAAATGGGCGCCAGAAAATTTCTGAAGACTCACCTGAATCTAACTTCTTCATTGCACAGCCAGCCCTAATCAGACCAGCCAGACGACAAATAGCCTCACTCGCCCCGAAAAGGAAGACGCCGTTGTAGGATGGGTCTTCAAAGAAGAATGTGAAGGAGTGCATGATGGCGAGCCACATCGAGGGCGCAAGTGAGAACGTTGCGAGCGCTCCTGAAGACGCTGCCGAGCGGGCAGCGCCTCTCAACACGAGCAGCCCGCAATACGCCGCTCCGCCAGCGACTCCTACGCCAACAGCCGATATCGTCGCAGCGCTTCGCGGCGTCGACGAGCTTCACGGACTCGCGGACCATGAATATCACTGGCTCGCCTCCCACTGCACTGAGCGAGTTGCACCCGACCGGGCCATTGTCTTCCGCGAAAACGAACCGGCTCGCCACCTCAGCATCGTCCTTAAAGGCGAAATCTATGTCCATCGCCGCAATTCGGGCTCCATCAACCTGTTCATCGGCCGCACGGGCCAGATCACCGGAAAACTCCCATTTTCCCGGCTGACAGCGTGGGGCGCAGAAGGTTTCTGCTCGGGGTCTCTGTGGGTACTCGATATCCATCAGGACGAATTCCCCGCAATGCTCCTCGCAATTCCTTCGCTCGCACAGCTTTGCGTCTCCATCCTGCTTGATCGAGTGCGCGACTTCACCCGCGCCGACCTGCAGGCGGAAAAGCTCCTGGCATTGGGAAAACTCGCCGCGAATCTCTCCCACGAACTCAACAATCCCGCCTCTGCAGCTCAACGAGCGGCGCACAGCTTGTCATCAAAAATCGACAGGATTCAGGAATTGTGCAGCCTGGGCCGCCTCTTCAGTTCAGATGAAGAGCTGGCAAGCTATCTCGACTGGACCGACGTCTCCCTGGAAGTAATCAGGAAGAAAGCTGCGGACACCCCTGCCCAGGACTCTTTGTCGGAGAGCGACCTTGAGGAGCGGATCGTCGACTGGCTGGAGACACACAAGGTTCCCGCCGCGTGGACCGTGGCGCCTGCGCTGGCGCGAGCGAATCTGCCGCTTAACCTGCTTGATAATCTGGCCTCGAAGATCAATCCCGACGCCCTTCCCGCCGCTCTTACCAGCTTCGCGACCTCGCTCGACGCCCGCTGCATGGTCGATGCTATTTCCGATTCGTCAGGACGCATCTTCAGCATCGTAAGCGCCATGAAGGATTATTCCTACATGGATCAGGCTCCGATTCAGGATGTCGATCTGGTTCAGTCTGTGGAGAACACGCTGGCCGTCCTCCATCCGCGATTGCAGGAGATGACTGTTCTGCGGGACTACGATCCGTCTTTGCCTACCATCACCGCGTACGGCGCAGAGCTCAATCAGATATGGACAGCGCTGATAGAAAACGCGGTTGACGCCACTCAAGGACGAGGCACTCTGAAAGTAAGCGTCGGATTGAAAGGAGAAATGGCTTTCATCGAGATTTGGGATGACGGCGTAGGAATCGATCCTGCTCTTTCCTCACGCATCTTCGAGCCATTCTTCACCACCAAACCACTCGGGCAAGGTCTGGGCCTCGGTCTCGACGCGGTGCGGCGAATCGTAAGCAAGCACTTCGGCTCGGTTTCGATGCAATCCGCTCCAAACGCTACTTGTTTTCAGGTCCTGCTTCCGCTTGACCAGTTGCAAATCTACTGAATCAGATAACAGGAGAATCCATGAAAGACCCTGAGATAGCCATCAGGCAGGCCGAGTTACTCATCAAGTTATACGAACTTAGAAGAGAACCGGTAATGCGCTCAGCCCGCAGTTATGTTGGCGGCGGCGAATTCTTGCCTCGCTCTCTGGAAGACTTTCTGTCAATCATGTCCGCAAGCGACCAGAATACTTCCTATGTATTGCAGGTCTACGGATACTGGGACATGGTCTCCACCATGGTTTTTCACGGAGCCCTCGACGAAGACCTGGTCTACGATGGTTGCCCGGAAATGTACTTCCAGTTCGCCAAGATACGCCGTTACATCGAAGAGTTCCGACAAAAAAGCAGCCTTCCGGAACTATTCCAATACGTTCAGAAGCTGACAGAAGGCTCAGAAAAAGGTCGCGCTCGCCTGGACAATATGGAACGGTACCTCGGCCTCAGTCACGAGTGATAGGCTTCTTTCTCTTTTGGCCATTACTCGTAACGAATAGCCTTCACTGGATCCAGTGCTGCAGCTCTGCGCGCCGGAATCCAGCAGGCAAACAGGCCGACAATAGCCAGCAGCGTTGCGACGATGATGAACACTACCGGATCCGATGAGGAAACGCTCAGCGGAAGGCTCGCCATAAGGCGCGAAGCAGGCCATGCCGCCGCCACACCCAGCGCAAGTCCAGCAACGATCTGCCACAGACCGCGCCTCATCACCAACAGGACAATGTTGCGCGCATCCGCTCCCAGGGCCATGCGCACGCCGATCTCCTGTGTGCGGCTGTTTGTCGCCTGCGCAAGAACTGCATAGATGCCAACAGAAGCCATCAGCAGCGCGATCAGTGCAAATCCGGAAAAGAGCTTGCTGAACAGATGCAGATACCACTGCCGGTGCTCAATTGCCTGGGGCAGCATGTACACGTCGCGCAGCGGCAGGTTCGAGTCGAGGCTCTGCAACGCGGCGCGCACTGCAGACGTGGGATTGTCGCTCGATCGAACCAGAAGAGCCATGCCACTCCAGCCTTCCTGACGGAAGGGCACAAAGAGCAATGGCTTCGCCGACTTCTCGTCGAACTGCTGCACGATGTTCGCTGAAATACCTATCACCGTGACCCAATCACCGGGCTTGTTCTTGTCGTCATAAAAGCGCAACCGCTTGCCGATGGAGGATTGATTCGGCCAGAAATGCTCGGCGCATGCGCGGGTCAGGATAGTGACTTTGTGATTGGCGGTACCGTCCGTCTCATTGAAATCGCGGCCGAGCAAGATTGGCAGATTGATTGCCTCCAGGTATCCCGGAGACTGCACCACATAAGACACCGAGGGACGATGCGCGGCATCCTGAACGGAGGAATGCTCGATCTCGACTTGCGATGTTGCAGCGCCGAGACCCGGAAGATCCGATCCAAGAGCCACATGCGTTACGCCCGGAATCGCCTTGAGCCTCGGCAAAAGCTGATCGTAAAAGCGTTGCCGCGTATCGGTGTCTTTATAACGATCCTCAGGGAGGTCAATGCGCGCCGTCATGATCTGTTCCGAAGGCACCGATCGATTGGCGGAAAGATTTTCGAGCAAGCTGTGCACAAAAACTCCTGCTCCCGTCAGCAGCACCAGCGTGAGTGCAAACTGGAAGATCACCAGCAGGCCAGCAAGCCTTCCCCCGCGATGCTTGCCAGCACTTCGCGCGCCTTCCTTGAGCACTTCGTTCAGATCCACGCGCGAGAACCGCATCGCCGGCGCCGTGCCGAAGAGCAGACCACTGAAGATACAGAGCGCCGCGAAATATCCGAAGACCGTGTAATCCATGGTGAACTGGATCCAGTAAGGCTTGCCGACATTCTGCGTTGAAAGATCGAACCAGTGGACTCCGAGCGCAGCCAGACCTAGGCCGAGCACGCCGCCAAATATGCTCAGCAGCACGCTCTCGATCAGCAGTTGACGAACGACGCGCCACCGTGAAGCCCCGAGAGCCGAGCGGATCGAGATTTCGCGCTGACGAGCCAGCGCCCGGCTCAGCATCATGTTCGCGACATTAGCACACGCGATCAGCAGCACAAATCCCACAGCCGCGAGCATCAGCAGAAAAATCAGACGGATCCCTCCGCCGTTATACATCTCGTGAAAAGTCAGAACGAGAACGCCGATATCTTTGTCTGTATCCGGATACTGCGTGGCAAGACGCCGCGCAATTCCATTCAAATCGACATTGGCCTGAACTATGCTCGTCCCCGGCTTGAGCATTCCAAACACCTGAAGCGGCCGATTGGTGCGCTTTTCCAACTCCGTCGTAGGAACCAGCGGCATCCACATGTCCACATTGGTCGGGAATCGAAATCCCTTCGGCATGACGCCAATAATCGTCGCCGGCTTCTCGTTGACGCGCACCTGCCGCCCAACCGCGCTGGGAGAACTGCCGTAACGATCTTTCCAGACGCCATATCCGAGAACGAGAACAGGCACGGCACCCGCCTGGTCATCCGTAGGAACAAACCCGCGGCCAAGTATTGGCTGCATATGCAGCATTTCAAAAATACCGGCCGATGCCCACTCCATATGGTATGCCTGCGGAGGGTTGCCGGTCTCGCTCAAAACCCCTTCTTCGTCGCTCGCTGCTTCCACAGCTGCCAGAGAAGACGTTTGTGACTTGTATTCGCGAAAGTCTGGATAGGAGACTCGCATCGAGTCGTCGCTCTGCGTCACGTTTTGGTTGCGAATGCCCACCAGTTGCGCACCGCCCGGCACAGGCACAGGCTTGAACAGCACTGCGTTGATCAGCGTAAAGACCATCGTGTTGAGGCCGATGCCCAGCGCCAGCGTTGCCACCACAGCGGCGGAAAAGAGGCGATGGGAAAGGATCATGCGCAGGGCAAACCGCAGGTCGTGTGCCATGTAGCCCGATACGGAAGAGGATCGCGAACAGTTCCCATCATTCTTGCCGTGCCCTTATACAGGCTTCATGGCAAGCGTCCCGACTGAATCCGGCGGCAACTCCACCGCAACAGCACGCTCCCGCACCTGTACCTGCACCATCTGTGCGTGGGACAGCTCATTGCGTATCAGCAGAACGATCGTGCCGTCGGGATTTCGGAAGGCGAGCGCGTCGTCGCATGTGCCCGTCGCCTCCACACACTTCGCCCCCACATCGACAAAGTGCGTAAGGTGTTTCAGCAGGTAGTAATCGTGGTTGTAGTGGAAGCTTTTCCCCGCCCTGTTCACGCTCACCAGAGAATTCTGCGCCCATCCCCACGTGCTCAGTCCGCCCTGCTCAGTCGAAATGTTCCAGTACATGTAAGCGCGTGCGCCGCTGCGGAAATAGTGTTTCATCAGCTGCCAGCAGTAGCCTGTATAGCTCCACTCATTCTTGCCGTCGCCGCACTCCTGTTCCGACTGGTAGATCATGAGCGCTGGAAACTCTCGCGGAATCGCCGGCAGCGCATTCTTGCCTGCCCATTGCACGCCTACGCCTTTGATGAAGCGCGCCGCTTCATTATCGGCCATCACTGTTTCCACCAATTTCGGATTGCCCCGTTCGAGCGTGCCAAAGAAAACATCAACGTCACGCTTCTGCATCTCCGGCCCTAGGGAATGCAGGAATCGCGCCAGTCCCTCAGGCGTCCAAGTGCAACTCGGAAAATTCTGCGCCGAGTTGAACTCGTTCTGCGGCATCACCATGCCCACCCGAATACCCTCCGCCTGATACGCGTCGATGAAGCGCCCAAAGTATCTCGCATAGGCATCGAAGTAGCGCGGCTCCTGGATGAACATATCCTCGCCCTCATGCCCGATCTGGTCAGCGCGAATCCCGTTGTCCTTCATCCCCGGATACGCCTTCGCCTCCGCATAAAAATGATTCCGCTTCATCCAACTCGGCGGAGTCCACGGCGAAGCCCAGAGCCGCAGCTTCGGCTGATAGCGCTGCGCCGCATGAATAAACGGGATCAGCGTCTGCCTGTCGTGCTCAATGCTGAAATGCTTCAGATCGAAATCGCCGTCCGTTTCGTCGTAGCTATAAGCTTCGGTCGCGAAATCGTTCGCGCCAATCGGCATGCGGCAGTAAGTAAAGCGCGCTCCGGCAACCGGGTCGAAGAGTTCGTGCAGCACGCTCTCGCGGTCTTGCTCGCTGAGCGCCTTAAGCGATGTCCAGCCAAGCTCATTGAAGCACCCTCCGAAACCCTCCATCGTCTGTGCAGTACGACTCTCTGCTGGATCGACGTTCAGGTTAAGCATGTCCCAGCGAAACGTCGGCTTGAAGAGCGCGCTATTCTGCCACGCATTTACCTCCGTCGTAGTTACAAATGTGATCCGGCTATCCTGCAACGGCTCCGGAGGCGGCAGTTGCGCTGCCATGCCCGTGTTCCGCCCGAGTCCGGCAGTCACCGCGCCCGCCGCAACCAGCGCACTGCCCACTATCACTTGCCGCCGATTCCAAAACCTTGCGTCCATGAATTCGCTCACCACACTTTGCAGATCTGATCCGGCGGCCGCACCATCGGCTGCCCAGCCTTGCAGCCGAATGCCTTCGTGAACTCCGGCATGTTCACCACCACGCCGTTAATGCGGTATTTCGCCGGCGAATGCGGATCGGTCACCGCCCGCACCCGCAAATCATCCGGACGCTCATTGGCGCAATCCCACTGCGCAAATCCGACAAAGAAGCGCTGTTCCGGTGTCAGCCCGTCGATAGGCTGCAGATGAAAGTCCTTCGTCTTGGTCTGCCACGCCATGTAAGCAAGAATCTCACCGCCCAGATCCGCCACATTTTCGCCCAGAGTCAGCTTGCCGTTAAGATGAACGTCCGCCACAGCAATGTATGAGGAATACTGATCGTCCACGCACTTCGTCCGCGCGTCGAATTTTTCGCGGTCTTCCTTCGTCCACCAGTCTTTCAAATTGCCTTTCGCGTCAAACTGGCTGCCCTCATCGTCAAAACCGTGCGTCAGCTCATGCCCGATCGTGCCGCCGGTGTCGCCATAGTTCGGCGCATCGTCCATCTTGCGATCGTAAACGGGCGGCTGCAACACGCCCGCCGGAAAATTAATATCGTTCATTTGTGGATTGTAGTAAGCGTCAACGGTCGCGGCTGAAATATCCCACTCGCCATGGTCCACCGGCTGGCCGATTTTGTTGATCTGCCGGCGCAACTCGAATGCTCCCGCCCGCTCTACATTGCCTGCGAAATCATCCGGCGTAAGTTTGATCGAGCTATAGTCGCGCCACTTGTCGGGATACCCAATCTTATTGCGGATTCCGCTTAGCTTCACCAGCGCCTGCTTTTTCGTCGCCTCGCTCATCCAGTCCAGCTGCCCAATCCGTTCGCGCATCGCTTCCTCAATGCGGTCCACCATATCCAGCGCGTCCGCTTTCAGCTCGGGCGAGAAAACCTTGTTCACATACGCCTGCCCCAGGGCTTCGCCCAGGTTGTAGTCGGTGTATTGCACGCAGCGCCGCCAGCGTGGTTGCTGCTCCTTCGCACCGCGCAGATACGCGCGGTAAAAACTGAAGTTCTCATCCACAAACGGCTGCGACAAAAATGCCGAGTACGAATCGGCCACATGAAAACGGAAATATGTCTTCCAGTTATCCAGAGACTCCTTCCCCAGCGATTCATTCACCTGTTTATAAAACTTCGGTGACTCCACATTTACAATCTCAAACTGCGGATACCGCGCCTCGCGATAATACGTCGCCCAGTCAAAATTCGGCGCCAACTGTTCCAGCTCGCCCATCTTCATCTTGTTCTTCAATTTGTATGGATCACGCTGCTCTACCCGAGTCCATGAGGCCTTGGCCAGCGCAGTCTCCATGCGCATCACCGTGTCGGCATTCTTCTTCGCTACATCCGGCTTGTCTCCCAGCAACTCGAAAACTTTCTCAACATGCTGCACATACTTTTCGCGAATCTCTTTAGATTTCGCGTCGTCCTTCGTGTAGTAATCGCGATCCGGAAGGCCCAGACCACCCTGATCCAGATCCGCAATCACCTGCTCAGAATTGTCCGGATCCTGCGTAGAGCCAGCCTGGAAAAGCAGCGTTCCTCCAAACGGCAGCGTTACCTTCGCCGCCATTGGCGCAATGTCGCGCACTGACGCGAGCGCCGAAATCGCATCCAGCTGTGGCTGAATCGCCGCCAGTCCCCGCTGATTCACAGCACTCTCATTCATGCACGCGGCATAAAAATCGCCAATCTCCTGCGTCACCTGGTTGCGCTGCCCTTTCGCCGCCGCTGCTTCCTCCAGAATTCCCCGCAGAAACATCAGGTTGTCCTGATAAAGCTTCGCGTACACGCTCCACGATGTCTGGTCCGGCGGGATGGGATTTTTCTTCTGCCATCCACCGCACGAGTACGCATAGAAATCCACGCAGGGATCGACCGTCTTGTCCATCGACGTAACATCGAGGCTCGGCGAATAAGGCAGAACCGGAGCCGACGGAGATTGGGCAAAAGACGCGATAGATATAAGAACAGCAAACGCAGAGCAGGCGAAAAAACGCTTCATACTCTCTCCATGCGCGTGAGCGCGAAAAACACTTGCGACGGCCAATAATACACGTCGCATACCGTTCAATTCACCGCACAAATCGCGACATCTTCGCAGAGGATAGAGGAGTACTACTGAAAGTGATCGACGAGCATGATGTCGCTGTTCACATCGCCACGTTGTGAATAGAGGAGCCAACGGCCATCGGGAGAGACGGACAGGCCGAAACCGAAGTCCTCATCCACTTCAAAAATTGGGCGTATCTGCCTGGTAGCGAAATCAAAGTAGCGGAGAGACCTGGGCGCCTCGGCGGGAACGAAATAGATACCACCTAGAGTGAGGGACCAAAGGTAGGAGTGGCTCAGGCGAGGAAATCCATCCACTTCTGATTCCGTACCGGGCTGCGCCATAACCTGAGCCACTTGCTTCAGCGTCGATTTCTCCGCGTGGCTTGCAAAATATACTGTCTTCCCATCGAAAGACTCTTGCGGATCCCACCCCTCGATATCTTCGGAGAGTGCAATGGCGTCTCCGCCGGAGGCCGGACAACGATAGATGCCCTTCCTGCCAGGTTCGTCGGACCTGAAATAAATCCACTTTCCATCGCGGGACCAGTGAGGTCGCGTTACGTCGGCGATATTTGTGACCAGTTTCCTGGGCTTCCGTTCGGCCACGTCGGCCACATATATTTCCCAGTGGTCCAGAGGGCGCGAGTCAAACGCTATCCTGTTTCCGTCCGGCGACCATTGCGGACTGCCGCTCACATAAATGGGGTTTGAGATCTGTACCACGTTGCTGCCATCCTCATTGCTGATCCAGACGCCCGGCACGCCAGAGCGTAAAGACTGAAAGGCAATGCGTCTTCCGTCCGGAGAGTATTGAGCGAAGAACTGCGCCCGCGAGGATGGTATGAGTTCTATGGCCGGAGATTCGGGCTGAAGCAGGTCCCTGCGCCAGGTTTTTTCATGAGCGTATCCAGTGCTAAATGCAAGCTTGTCGCCCCTGGCCGAAACCGTGGGCCCCTCTGCGCTTACTGGGATGGCAAGTGTCTTGACTGAACCATTCGTGGCACTAACTTGGCCGAGTTTGTGCGAATCCCAATTCGAAAAGGATTAAATGAGTCTCTTGTCGTCGGCGGACCACGTCAGTCCGTCCGGAGTTTCCCAAAATGAAGCAATCATCTTCGGCTTTCCGTCAGGAAGTGATGAGGAATATAGCCCGGCCTCGTCGCCCACATAGCGAAAACACCAGTATGCGAGGTACTCGCCGTTATGGGAGAACGCTGGTACCCCTTGCCAATCGCACTTTGGACTGATGGAAATCTGCCTGGTCTCCAATGTTTCCGTGGAGAGGAGATACATCCCTATGACTTCCTCTTCTGGCAATTGATCGGCGAAGGCGATCCACTTGCCGTCTGGCGACCAACTGATAGTGGAGAGCGGACTGATATAAGAGAACGGACGCCAGGGCAATCGGGTGGAGCGCAATTTTCGTTCTGGCCCGCCAAGTGCAGGAACAACGTAGATTCCCGTGTCAGCGCCGGCTATGCGGTGAAAGGCGACCTGCGTGCCATCAGGAGACCATGCCGGACTGATCGTCTCCGAGGGATGCTGCGTAAGGCGGAGAAGAGTTTCGCTTCCAAGAGCCTTCACATATAGGTCGAAGCCGTTGGTCCCGGATGCAGGATCACCGTTCCACGCGAAAGCGATTCTGGACCCATCGGGAGAGAATGCCGGCGAAATCGCCTGTCCGGGCAGAGCCGTGAACGGAACGGGCGTCAAAACCACTTGCTCCTGCGGATGCTGCTGCCGATACCACCGATAGGCAACTCCGGCTGCAAGGGCAACGACCGAGATGGCAAGAACGCCAGCGGCGATCTTCAACCACGTTTGACGCGAGTGCGAGCCGCGATCTGGTTCGACCGTAACTACAGGAACTACGGGCTGTACCGGCGCTTCCAGCTCACCGATAAAGCGATACCCCCGCCGAGGCAGCGTCTCGACAAAGCGCGGACTCTCCGCAGAATCGCCCAGCACCTCCCGAATCTTATTAATGGCTGTATTCAGATTGTGATCGACATCGACAAAAGTGTCCGGCCAGAGCCGCTTCCGCAATTCCTCCCGCGTCACCACCTCGCCCGGACGCTCCAGCAGTATGCTGAGAACCTGAAACGGCTGTCCCCCGAACTTCTGCTTCACCCCAGTCTTGCGCAATTCTCCGCTGCGAAGGTCGACTTCGAAACTTCCGAACCGAAGGAGTCGAAGTTTGGGTTCTACGT
Source organism: Alloacidobacterium sp. (assembly GCA_035313725.1). Classification (GTDB taxonomy): domain Bacteria; phylum Acidobacteriota; class Terriglobia; order Terriglobales; family Acidobacteriaceae; genus Alloacidobacterium. The sequence goes on from DATGAD010000140.1 coordinate 11,545, forward strand.
CTGCCATCGCTGATTGCCCTCGCGATACTAGTGAAAGTGATCGACGAGCATGATGTCGCCGTTTACCTCACCAATTTGTGAATAGAGGATCCAGCGGCCGTCTGGAGAGAGTGACAGGCCCCGAGTGAAATCCGTTTCCACTTCAAAAATTGGGCGTATATGCCTGGTGCCGACATCAAAATAACGGACGGATCTGGGCGCCTCGGCAGGAACAAAATAGATACCTCCTGGAGAGATGGTCCAAAGGCTGTAGTTGCTCAGGCGAGGCAGCCCGTCAACGTCTGATTCCGTACCGGACTGGCCCGGCAGAGCCACTTTCTTCAGCGTCGATTTCTCGTAGTTGCTCGCATAATAAGCTGTCCGCCCATCCAAAAACTCCTGCGGACTGCCCCCCCTGGTATTTTTTGAGAGGACAATGGCGTCTCCACCGAAGGCGGGACAACGATAGAGTCCCGCCCGGCCAGGTTCCTGAGATCTGAAATAGAGCCACTTTCCATCGCGCGACCAGTGAGGCTTCATTACGTTGTAGATATTTGTGACCAGTTTTCTGGGAATCCGTTCGGTCACGTCGGCCACATATATCTCCCAGCGGTCCCGGGAAAGCGAGTCAAACGCTATCTTGTTCCCGTCCGGCGACCATTGCGGACTGCCACTCGGTTGAGCAGGGTTTGAGATTTGCACCAGGTTGCTGCCATCTTCATTGCTGATCCAGACTCCCTGCACGCCAGAGCGTAAAGACGCAAAGGCAATGCGCTTTCCGTCCGGAGAGTATTGAGCGTCCCACTGTGCCCGCGAGGAAGGGATGAGTTCTACCGCCGGAGATTCCGGATGAAACAGGTCCCTGCGCCAGATGTTTCCGCTATACGAAGCAGAGCTGTAAGCAAGCTTGTCGCCCCTGGACGAAACTGTGGGCTGCGATGCACTTCCTGCGAAGGCAAGCTGTTTCGTCGAGCCATTCGCGACATCGACTTCACCGATTTCAGATGCCGTCTCATTTGAATATGGGTAACGGGAATAAATGAGCTTCTTGTCATCAGCCGACCACGTTAAACCATTCGAAAAATCCCGAAATAGCAAAATCATTTTCGCCTGACCACCCTGAAGGGATAGGGAATACAGGACCGTTTCGGTCTCCGCGCTTCGAAAGCACCAGAATGCGAGGTACTCGCCGTTATGCGAGAACGCTGGCCCACCTTCACTGTCGCACTTTGGATTGATTGGAGCCTGCTTGATCTCCATTGTTTCCGTTGACAGGAGATAAATCCTTTCATCTTCATCTTCTGCCGCCACGTCGGCGAAGGCGATCCACTTGCCGTCCGGCGACCAACTGATAACGGAGAGAGGACTTATATGGGAGAACGCACGCCGGGGCAATCGCGTGGAGCGTAATTTTCTTTCAGGGCCGCCAAGTGCAGGGACAAGGTAGATTCCCGTGTCAGCGCCGGCCAGGCGGTGAAAGGCGACCTGCGTGCCGTCGGGAGACCATGCCGGACTGATCGCTTCCGAGGGATGCCGCGTAAGGCGAAGAAGAGTTTCGCTTCCCAGCGCCTTCACATACAAGTCGAAGCCCTGAACGCCCGGTCCGGGATCACCGTTCCATGCAAAAGCGATTCTCGATCCATCGGGAGAGAATGCCGGGGAAGACTCCTCTCCGGCCAGAGCCGTAAACGGAATGGCAGTCAGGGCCATCTGTTCCTGCGGCCGCTGCTGCCGATACCACCGATAGACAACTCCGGCTGCAAGGGCTAACACCGAGATGGCGAGAACCCTTGCCACGATCTTCAACACTCGACGCAAGTACCAGCCGCGATCCGGTCCAACGGGACCGACGGAGCGCACCGGCGTTTCCAACTCGCCAACAAACCGATACCCACGCCGAGGCAGCGTTTCGACGAAGCGCGGGCTCTCGGCCGAGTCGCCTAGCACCTCGCGAATCTTGTTAATAGCGGTATTCAAATTGTGATCGACATCGACAAAAGTGTCCGGCCAGAGCCGCTTCTGCAACTCCTCCCGCGTCACCACGTCGCCCGGACGCTCCAGCAGAATACTCAGAACCTGAAACGGCTGCCCCCCGAACTTCAGCTTCACACCGCCCTTGCGCAATTCCCCACTGCGAAGGTCAACTTCGAAATTTCCGAAACGTAGGAGTCGAAGCTGGGGCTCTGTCTCTGCCATCGCTGGGGTGCCCTCGCGATCTTTTCGCGGTACTGATCACATCTAGGGGCTATCGGAGAAGTCCGTAAACATCAGAGAAGCAAGCAGTTACGCAATGACATTCTTTCGACCTTTCATTGACCAGCATTTTACCCGCTATCGATTGAGGTAGCCCCGCCAGGGCCTCAATGTCGCCTCACCTCGCACCCCGCGAGGAGGAGGTCGACATGA
>DATGAD010000141.1:0-5928 GCA_035313725.1 Alloacidobacterium sp.
CAGATTCCGCAGAGCAGGCCTATTTTAGGAGCAGGAATCAGCGCAGGCGAAGCAACCACCGCGGACGCGAATTTGTCAGCTTCCGAGGAGATTAAACTCGTAATCATCCCGGTGAGATAGGTAGTGTGAACGCTAATTCCACCGGCACTGCGAAACGCCCCATTTTGCATCCCGAGCGCCAGAGACACCAGGATCACAAATATTTCAATTCCGTGATTCACGGTTGCTACTACGGCGCCAGAAGCCCCCACTATCAAGATGACTTCAATACCCATGATGGTAGGAAGCAGCGGCCACGATGACCACGCCTTGAGAGACCGGACGATAAGCGTGCTCAGGAGAACCCCGACCAAGAAAGTGGCAATCGCCGAGAAATGTGCGAGCGCGACGCGCCAGTCGCGTGTGGCTACCGCAATTGCCCCTAGCACCATATTGCCGGTCACATGTCCAGTGAACGTCTTGGCGAGAACGAAGCTGGCGGCGTCGCCGTATCCGCCGACAAAGGCCAGGCCAAATGAGAGCCACGCGTCAGTGGGGCGAATGTTTGTAGACATAATTTTCACCTGGAGCTTGCTCAGCTCGCATCCTTTGTTTCGCAGCCATTTTCGCATTCTTCGTTCATATAGCGAACGTTCCCCTTCCGTTATCGGCTCCGGACCTAGAACTCCACGCAGGAAAAAGGCGAATGAATGTTTCAGCCGTGCAGGGAACAATCGAATATGGCAATTGCGCCGCAGAGGACCTTCTGATCGGAGTTACTTCGCGGCCAAATATTCGGCATTGAGTCGGAAGGATGGCGAGGAAGCGCTGATGATGCACATCTCCAGAAGTTCCCGCGCAGCGGACTCCGTTAACGGTTCGAGCTGCATGCGACACTCGTCGGCCCAGTTCAACATCTGTCCCGGCAACGAAGGGATAGCGGTCAAAGGGCGAACTCCTTGCCGTCTGCCGCTATAATGCTTCGAAATAAAAAGAAGCCAACTACAGTAGTCTCAGGCGGCATCCGCTTGTCGAGCGATTCATGCTTTCTGCAACCCAACCGCAGCTCACCGAATTGCGTTGTTGCTACGAGTCGCCCCAGACTCCTCGACATTTCGAAGTCGGCGCACCGCTCAAACGTACGGCTCATGCAGGTGAACAGGTGCAGTGGCTCTGCGGACGCGCAGGTTGATCACTTCCACTAGCACTGAGAAGCCCATCGCAAAGTAGATGTAGCCTTTTGGTATGTGCATGCCGAGGCCTTCGCCGACCAATGAGATGCCAATCAGCAGTAAAAATGACAGCGCGAGGACTTTTACCGTCGGATGGCGATTAACGAAGGAGCTGATGGGTCCCGCTGAAAGCATCATCACGCCGACGGCCAGGATCACGGCTGTAACCATGATTGAGATTTCGTCGACCATGCCGACGGCGGTAATGACTGAATCCAGCGAAAAGACCATATCCAGCACAGCGATCTGAGCAATGACAGCGGCAAACGACGGCCGCACTCGCGCCGAGCTGTGGCCTTCTTCGCCTTCCAAACGCTGGTGGATTTCGAGCGTCGCCTTCGCGAGCAAAAACAGGCCACCGCCGATCAAGATGAGATCACGTCCGGAGATGGGTCGCCCCAAGACGTAAAAAAGCGGAGCCGTCAGCCTGACGATCCAGACCACGGAGAACAAAAGCACGGCGCGCATCCCCATGGCGGCCAGGAGGCCCATTCGCCGCGCCTTGCCTTGCTGCGACTCCGGAAGCTTGCTCGACAGAATCGAGATGAATATTACGTTGTCGACGCCGAGCACGATCTCCAGGATCGTCAGCGTGAGGAGCGCGAGCAAACCGGACGAAGTGAAGAATGCATCCATGGTGAGCGCTCCCCCCTTGGAGCTGAGCTGAATATTAAGGGAGGGTCTCACTGCTTTCAATGGCAAGCAGGTAGCACCCCGATTGCGGTTGCAAAATCTGGACTTGAGGAAGGAGGGTCGGAGCAGTGTTTGAGATCTCGATTATGCAGAAGCAAGCGGGGCTCGTCAGACGAACCAAACGAGCCGTCGAAGCTTCGCCGATCTCGCTGGGGCGTGCTCGGCTGGTAAATCCGTTGTGTCAAGAACAGGAGACGTGTAGGATGCGCGAGCAAGTGAGCTAAACCGGAAATTCTGGTTACATTCTTTCCTGCGGGTATTTTCATGGAGACAACGGAGCGGGTCTGGGGGCCAACCATCGAACCGGATGGACGGGGCTTGTGGCACGCACGCTGGAGTTGTTCTCGCATCTGTCCCCCGGAGAACGCACGCAAGACTTCCAGGACAGAGCTTCTCGGCCGGATGACCCGGGAACAATTTGCGGGGAAAAAGAACGAGGCAAGAATCTCCACACGTACCTGCGGGTCGTGAGACACCTGCGTTAGAGGGACGTTGAAGGCATCCTGGCCCAATCCGGCTTGCTGCCTACAGAAGGAGCTGCAAGCTGGATTGGTTTCGAGGATGAGCAGATCGAAATCACACGCAGCAACTGGATTCCATGATGTTTCCACTTGACCGCCGAAAGCTGTCCGAATGGAATATTCCCGGTTTCCGTGTGGGACCAGGCCGGAAGCGAGTTTCCAACTGGCAAATTCCGACCTTGTACGCCCTGGCAGCTGTTCTGGCGGGAATGATCCTGCCGCGCCTGGAAAACCGCTGGCTGCCTTACGCGCGTTCTACCCTGAGCAGTGCATCAGCACTCACACTCTTCGGCGCGATTGGGACCGGGATGATCGCGCTGACCGGGGTAGTCTTTGCCCTCGCGTTCGTGATGGTGCAGTTCAGCTCCATGGCCTATTCCCCTCGATTGGCGATGTGGATCGCGCGGGACCGCGTGCAATGGCATTCCCTCGGGGTCTTCACCGCCACGTTTCTGTATTCGCTGGCTGGGATCGGCTGGGTGGATCGATATGGAGCTGGCGGGGTACCGCTGATCAGCTCGTTGATTGTACTGGTCCTTCTCTTCGTCAGTGTGGCGATGTTCATTGCACTGGTGCAGAGAATTTCACTGCTGCAAATCCACCGCATGCTGGCATTCACGGGGACTCAAGGGCGTGAAGTGGTGGAGACCATGTATCCGCCCATCGAAGCGCCGGCCGCGCTGGCGGAACCCGAAGAGTATAGAAAGTTGCCGGTGAAACAGAAGCTGCTCCACACGGGAAGGCCACTTGTGATCCAGGCGATTGACGAAATGAAGCTCCAGTCCCTGGCAAGTTCCTCCGGGGGAATTGTGGAGGTGGTCGCGACGGTGGGCGACACGATGATGGAAGGAATGGAACTGCTGCGCGTGTACGGTTCGAACGAAGAGATTAACGACCAGGCATTGCGAACAGCATTTAGCATCGGCGAGGAAAGGACGTTTGACCAGGATCCGAAGTACGCGATTCGCCTGCTGGTGGACATCGCCATCCGGGCGCTCTCTCCCGCGATCAACGACCCCACGACGGCGGTTCAGGCGCTCGACCAGATTGAAGACCTGTTGCGTCGCCTGGGACGGCGACGGCTGGAAATCGGGGCCATCCATGACGGACAGGGTGACCTGCGGCTGGTGACGCCGCACCCCAGCTGGGAAGACTTCCTTGCACTGGCATTCGACGAAATCCGTGTGTACGGGGCGAGCAGCGTACAGGTGATGCGCCGAATGAAGGCCCTCGCCGGTGATCTGATTGATTTTCTGCCGGAAGAACGGCGCAAACCGCTCTTGCGTCAGCAGAGGCGGCTGAACGCGACCATTGCACGGTCGTTTGAGACTGCCGAAGATAAGCGCCAGGCTTCCGTCGAAGATCGGCAGGGGCTGGGCGTCACGCGCGAGGACTAACCAGCCGCTCGAACCCCCCGCTCCCTTTTTCGCCGGAACTGTGGCGCTACTCGAGCTTGTGTAATTCGCCGGGGTAAAGTGACGCCGCTGCATGGTCTCCTGGTCGTCATAGCGATCTTTGGTTCTACACGTGTGAATAGGGAGTCAAAATGTACAAATATGCAGCAGGCAAGAACGTCGCAAAGCCAATCCCGGTCCCGACCAAGAAGGACACCTCGTAAGTGAAGGCCTTTGCACAACTCCGTCCGGCTGCGTGGCGAAACGACACGCCGAGATCCCCGGATTGAGTGTCGCTCTCTCAGAATTGACAGTTTCTACGCGGCCCATTTTGGGAGATCATGACGCGGCAAAGTTAAAGTCCCGCGTATGGCGCAGAAACTAGAAAACTCGTGGAGCAGGAGCTGCACAAAATGACGGAACCGAATTTTCATGAGAAGCCACACGATTTTTCACTTGTTTTGGGCGGACCGACCTACCAGTTCTTTCGGAAATCGCATCTTGCCGGAGATGCATTGGAGATGTTGTATCGCCGGCTGCTCGCGATCACCATGCTCGCATGGTTGCCGCTGTTACTCCTCGCCACGTTCAACTCCTCGGCGTGGAACGTCGGCCTGCTTTCCTTCGTTCGCGACGTCGAAGTGCAGGTCCGATTCCTGATCGCAATTCCGGTACTCGTCGGTGCCGAGCTGATTGTTCACTCGCGGATACGTCCCGTTGTGCGCCGCTTCATCGAGCGGCGTATCGTATTGCCGGGGGACGTGCCCCGATTTGACCGTGCGATTGAGTCAGCGGTCAAGTTGCGCAATTCCATCCCGATCGAGCTAGGGCTTTTGCTGATCGCTTACACTTTCGGCCTGTGGCTATGGCATAGTCGGGTCGCGATCCTCGCACCGACCTGGTATGCCGAGCCGGGCGGACGCTGGCATCTGACGTCCGCCGGCATTTGGTACGTGTTCATCAGCCTCCCCATCGTACAATTCCTCCTCCTGCGCTGGTACCTGAGGCTCTTCATCTGGTTTCGCTTCCTCTGGCAGGTTTCCAGGATCGACCTGAAGCTCATCTCAACTCATCCCGATCGCTGCGCCGGTCTTGCCTTCCTCGGTAAGAGTGCCTATGCCTTCGGCCCGATCCTTTTCGCTCAGGGCGCCATGCTCGCCGGTCTGGTCGCCAGTCGAGTCCTTTACAGGGGAGAGAGCTTGCTGTCGTTCAAGTTACAGATCGGCGGCTTTGTAGCTTTCTTCGTCCTGGCCATTCTCGGTCCGCTGGTGATGTTCACTCCGGGGATGGCTCGTGCAAAAAGAAAGGGATTGGCCGATTATGGCCTACTTGCTCAGCGCTACGTCGAGAGCTTCGAAAACAAATGGGTCCTGCATGATCCTTCCCCTTCCGAGGAGCTCCTCGGGTCGAGTGATCTCCAGTCGCTCGCAGATCTCGGGAACAGCTACGCCGTTGTGCGCGAGATGCGTACGATCCCCTTCGGACTGGAGGACATCACCCGTCTAGCTATCGCCACTGCAGCCCCTCTGTTACCTCTTCTGCTCACGGTTTTCTCAACGGAAGAACTCATCATGCGCGTCATCAAGATCGTGTTTTGAGGTCTAGATGCCTGATTGACGCCATAACGACGTCGGCCAACTGTGTGGCTCGCTCTTCTTGGAACAATCGAAGATGCTCAACGGCCGAACGCGCCGACTGCGGGAGATCAATTGCCCTAACCATGTTGTTGGGCAAGCTGGGAGGCGACAGTAGCATCAGAGACGAAAAGACAATCGTCGTGCCGGAACACGACGACCGAACCGATCCGACCAACAGCGAAATGCCTCTTCTTCGACTTCAAGTCCCCGCACGGGCGATCACGCCGGCATAGCTTCGCTCGTCGCCTAATGCACACGCGCGGCAGTCGCGCAACCGCTCCGGAACTGAACATACCGACGCGCGGGACAGAGTATAAAGCGCCGGAGAGATGAAGACGGACACGGCTACGCGCGGCCGTGTCCGTCGTGTTTCCTAATGGCCGTCTTGATGATCGTCCTGATCGAACCAGCTTTCGCGAACCACGCCGTGGATCGCCTGCATGCCGAAATGGTTAGCCGCGGGAAGACCGAA
>DATGAD010000142.1:0-2613 GCA_035313725.1 Alloacidobacterium sp.
CGCAAAACAGGCACAAGGCATAGGCGTTCAATCTCTGCTTTGATTTCTGCCGACATTTTCTCCCTTTATTTATCGTGCGATGCGGGCTGAGCCGCCCTTCATAACACGTTCTACTTCTGCATATGTGGCCATACTGGTGTCGCCTGGCGTCGTCATGGCGAGCGCTCCGTGCGCGACGCCGCAGCGTACCGCCCAGTCGACGGGCTTACCGGCGAGAATCCCATAGATCAGCCCGGAAGCAAAGGAGTCGCCGCCTCCAACGCGATCCAGAATATCGACCTCGCGCTGCGGGACATGCACGATCTCGTCCTGATAGAGCGCGATGGCCCCCCAGGCATTGCGGCTTGCCGTGTGTGCGGTGCGCAGTGTAGTGGCAATCATCTTCAGGTTCGGATAAGCGGCGGCTACGTCGCGCAGCATCTTCTCGTAGCTGGCAATCGGCAACTCGTCAAAATCCTCTGTGACGCCTTCGAGTTCGATCCCTAACATCGCCGTGAAGTCCTCTTCGTTGCCGAGAAGAAGATCGACTTTGCGCACCAGTTCGCGATTCACTTCCTGCGCCTTGGCCTTTCCGCCAATCGCCTTCCACAGCGAATCCCGATAGTTCAGATCATAGGAGATGATGGTTCCGAATCTTCTTGCCGCGTCCATTGACTCGGCGGCAACGACGGGAGATGTCTCAGAGAGCGCAGCAAAAATGCCTCCAGTATGGAACCATCGCGATCCGTTCTGCTGGCCGAAGATCGATTCCCAGTCGAAGTCTCCACTCTTTACTTGCGAGATCGCTGTATAGCCGCGATCGGAGCAGCCAACGGCGGCGCGCACCCCGTAACCACGCTCGGTGAAGTTCAATCCGTTGCGCACTGTTCGTCCAACGCCGTCGTACTTGACCCATTTAATGAGCGACGTATCGACGCCGCCCTGCAGGATGAAATCTTCGACGAGGCGACCGATTGGATTCTCCGCGAAGGCGGTGGCAACCGCAGTTCGCAGACCGAAGCAGCGGCGAAGGCCGCGGGCCACGTTATATTCCCCGCCGCCTTCCCACGCGGTGAACTGCCTTGCCGTATGAATGCGCCCCTCGCCGGGATCGAGCCGCAGCATGACTTCGCCCAGGCTTACGCTGTCCCATCGATATGCTTCCGTCTTCAAAACAATTGGCTGCATTGCACGTCCTTATGAATCTTATTCATACCGTATTCCGGTACGTGGTTTCGCGAGTGGATTCGGCGGATAGATACCTGACCGCCTGGACGCCTGTCAACCAGATGCCTTTGCTATCGAACGAACTGGATGCCATGAGTCCCCGCATAACTTTGCTGTAACGGCTGGTAGTGGGCCACCACTATCGAGTGTCATGCAGCCGGACGTTCTCCTCCAACGACGCCTGCTCGAAGGAGAATTGTCATGCCCGATCTCAACGATCCCACTCTTATACAAAATCAGGACTTTCAAGCAGTCCTCAACTCTTTTCTAACAGCCTATCGGCCTTTTCTCGAAAAAGAGCTGAGCCTCTCCGAATCAGCCGCGACGCTGATCAAAGAATCCCAGGCTCATCCACCGACATGCGATGACGAGATCCAGTTAGCAGTCGCCTTGTTCGAACGTTTCTACACCAAAGATGTAGCTCTTCGCGTGCTGCCCGCGGAGGGCCGCGAGGTTCTTGGCAATCCAGACCAGTGGGAGTGGTGTTATCGGCGCATTTTGTGTTGCCTGATCTTCGGCTGGCTGGTTTGCCGTGGACCGCGCACGTTTCGCGGATTTGCCTATTACCTCTATCAATACTGGCGCTGCGTGCGGCAGGCATTGGGACAGCCAGTATCCGTGCCGCCGACCATTGATGAGCAGCGCGACTTCAGCACGCTGGTCAAGATTCTTGCCGTTGCCTACGCGCCCTCCATCAAAGATCAGGTCAAAGACCTTGAATATCCGATCGATATTCCGAAGGAGATCATCGCCGGCCAGATCGACTGCAATGTAGACAACGATGCCGCAGCTTCTGTCTTTCAGCGCCTCTGCTCACCCGATGCGGCCCGGGCGCTCTTCGGCAAAGGCTTTGAACAGATCGGTAGCGGGCCGCTTGCGCGCAATTGCTGCTGCTATTGTGTGGCTGCGCTTGAGTTCGGCTGCTGCCTGGGACGCGCTAAGACACTGGTAGAGGCTCTGCGCTGCCTGGAAGGATTCTTCCTGCAATTGCGCCGGTGCTTTCAGCCGCTGATTGCCATCATCGATACGCCGCCCGCGTGCTCGTCGCTGACCTTTGTTGCGGCGTGCAGTAACCTTGCCGGCATCGAGATCGACGGCACCGCGGCCGGTGCTGGATTCACGAGCTACACGCTCAGCTACAGCGTGGGTGGTCCAATCATCAACGATGCGATAGTGTATCCGGATTGCTCAAGGCCGCCGGTGAATTCATCGTCTACCACGCCTGTCAACGGCGGAATTCTTGGGTATCTCGATGTCGATCTGCTGCCGCCGGCCACGACCATGGTCACGGTCTATCTCGATGTATACGGTAGCGGCGGACTGCATCTTCCGAGGAACGCGGTCTTCAACCTGGCGATCAATGCAATTCAGATCACGGCTGTTGCAACTGTAGCTGCGACTGTCGGG
>DATGAD010000143.1:0-20997 GCA_035313725.1 Alloacidobacterium sp.
ACCAGCACAGCAACCGCTCCCAGAGAGGCAGCAACGGCAGGCCCGGCGCCCCGGTACACAACCGACTGCCCGTAAGCGTTCAACCCTCGCCCTGCGCCGCAAGACGCTTATCGAAAGGGTGATTAAACAGCAGAATCTTGCCCTTAACCGCACCTTCAGGCAGCTTTTTTGCCGCTTCAAAGGAGTCAACAACGACCACCTCAGCAAGCAAACCATCCGCATCCGTTGCCACGCTGCCGCCCAGCGCGGTCAGCACAATCTTCTGCTTAGTTCCCTCAGCCATTCCCGGCCAGGAAACAAGCTCAGCCGTCTCCGCGCCACGCACCCAATGCGGAACCGAGGTCTTCTCCATCTGGACATCCGCGCCCAAAGCCCGCATCTCGGCAGCCACGTAATCGACAGCCTTCTGCGCCTGCGGAGAACCGCTAAGCCGCGGCCCGATATTGTCCGTCAGATGGCGCAGTTCATCCAGCGCGTACGGATCCTGCATCGCCGCATCGCGAATCTTCGCCATCGTCGCGATCTGGTCCTCGGTCCACGCGCCGGTCGAGGTATTCATAAGCCGCTGCAAGCGGTCTTGTATGGACTGGGCAGGCAGCGAAACGCACAACGCCGCCAAAGCGGCAAGTAGAAGAGGTTTTCTGAGCATAGCGAATCGTAACACGCAGAAACCCGTGCAATTTCTGGTTCACGCACACGAGTTTCCACACCTGCGCGCTGATCAAAGCGCACGCAGCAACGGTATCCTCGAATCATGAGCCCGACCGCAACGCAGCGCAAACCATCCACCCGCAAGAAGAAGAAAACCGCAGCGCGCGGATGGCTCACCTGGTGGCCACTGTTGCTCGGCATCCTCGTAACGCCGCTGACGGTTCGTGCAGCAGGTGTGATGGCCCTCGCCGGCCCCGACGCACTGCGCATGCTTTACCCTTGGGTGCAGCTTGTGCAAAGCCACGTCTTCACAGTCGAGATCGCCGGTACGCTCTCACAGGCCATGATGTACCTGCAGTTCCCCCTTTACGGACTGCTGATGGCACTGGTCCTGCGCGCCAAAGGCTTGCTACCCGCGATCCTCGCGGGCGCAGTCGCGCATTTCGGAGCCGTCGCCATTGTCGTAGCGCTCGCACATCTATAAATTGAGTAGTTCCGATGAGCGAAGCCGTCAAACTTATTGAGTGCCCGCGTGACGCATGGCAAGGGCTGCCGAAAACCATCCCGGCTGAAGTCAAAGCCGACTACATGCGCACCCTCATCGCCACCGGCTTCAGGCACATCGACGCCGTCTCCTTCGTCTCGCCGAACGCCGTGCCGCAGATGGCCGATTCGGAGCAGGTGCTCGAATATGTCGACCCACCGGATGACGTCGAAATTATCGGCATCGTCGTAAACGAGAAAGGCGCGCAGCGGGCAATCGCCACAGAAGTAGTCCGCACCCTCGGCTTCCCCTACTCCATCTCGCCGGAGTTCCTCAAGCGCAATCAGGGACAGACGCCGGAAGAGGCTCTCGATGCTCTGGAAGCGATCGGTCAGGCCGCCTTCAAAGCTGGCCTCGGCATCGTCGCCTACATATCGATGGCTTTCGGCAATCCTTACAGCGACCATTGGAGCATCGACGAAGTCATCGCCGCCTGCGACCTGCTCGCCGACATGGGCATCGAGCAGATCTCACTCGCCGACACTGTCGGACTGGCAACTCCAGACGAAGTAGCCAGATTAGTCAGCGCCGTTCTTTCCACCAGCGACAGTCTGGAAATCGGCGTGCACCTGCATGCGCGTCCGGAAGAAGTAGCGGCCAAAGTCAGCGCTGCCTATCGCGCAGGCTGCCGCCGGTTCGATATGGCCCTCGGCGGACTCGGCGGCTGTCCCTTCGCGCAAGACGCCCTCGTCGGCAACATTGCAACCGAGATTGCCGTAGCAGAACTCGAGCGCCTGGGTGCGGAACTCCCGCCTCTGCAACCGCTCGACGGCCTGATTACAGCAAGTCACGGTATAGCGGAGAAATTCGGCCCAACACGGCAATAGCTTCTCGTGCGCTCCGCCGTGTACACTGCTCTGTTTTCCGGGGGAACGAACCATGGGCCATTACCAGACACTCCGTACGCACGGCGAAGACGGCATACTCACCATCACCATGAACCGCCCGGAGCGGCGCAACGCGCTGAATCCGACGATGATTCACGAACTGACGGAAGCCTTTGAGGCAGCTGCGGATTCGCCTCATGAGGTTGTCATTCTTACCGGAGCCGGCGCAGCATTCTGCGCCGGCCTCGATCTCGACCACCTTGAGACGATGACCGCGAAGACCCGCGATGAGCACCGGGCTGACTCGGAAAATATCGCCCGCGTACTGCGCACTCTGCACAATGTGCAGAAGCCCACCATCGCCGCAGTCAATGGAGCAGCCATTGCCGGAGGCATGGGGCTGGCCACAATCTGCGACTTCACCCTCTCGACCCCCGAAGCAAAGTTTGGCTACACCGAAGTGAAAATCGGCTTCATTCCCGCAATCGTTTCCTCCTTTCTCATCCGCCAAATCGGCGACAAGCGGACGCGCGACCTGCTGCTGACCGGTCGTTTGATCAAGGCGGAAGAGGCGCATGAACTCGGGCTTGTGACTCGTATCGTGAATGAGCAGGATCTGATGCACGAGGCCCGAAGCCTGGCGCACTGCCTGCTACGGAACAGTCCCGAAGCGATGCGCGCCACCAAGCGCCTGCTCAACTACTACGCGAACCATCATCTCGACGCAGAGATTGAAGCCGCCATCGCCGCGAACGCCGAGGCGCGCGTGACTGAAGATTTCAAGGAAGGCGTGCGTGCATTTCTGGAAAAGCGCGCACCCGACTGGCCAAGCCGCAAAGTGACGACTTCGGCTGGAAAATGACTTCCTTTTAATTAGTAGCCGATGGTAAACCGCTTGCGAATGTACTTCGGATTTTCGAGTTCATCCACAAGAGCAATGGCGTAGTCTTCTGCCGAAATGCTGCTGTTGCCCTTCTCGTCGGCAATCAGCGTGTCTTCGCCCAACCGGAATTTGCCAGTACGCTCTCCGGGTTGAATCAAGGCCGCCGGACTGAAGTAAGTCCAATCGAGATCGGAATTGCGAAGCACCTCAAGCGCGTCGGCGTGAGCAATGGCAATCGCTTTATACTCGGCCGGAAAATTCGGCGCATCGATGAGCCGCACATTCGGCGCCACAAACAAACTGCCAGCGCCGCCAACTTCGATGAACCGCTTGACTCCAGCCTGCTTCACCCCGGCAATAAGGGACTTGGTTGCGTCAACGACGACCTCAGGATTCGGTCCCGGACTATACGCACTGATCACCGCATCGGAGCCTTTTACAATCTCAGCGACCTCTACCGTATTCAGTACATCGCCCTGCACAGCCTTGACGCCGGGTTCATTGGGAACACGCGATACATCCCGCGCCACGGCGGTAACTGTATGCCCGCGTGAAACCAGTTCCTTCAATACACGGCTGCCGATCATTCCCGTTGCGCCAAACAGAACTAAGTTCATAGCTCCTCCTGCAGTTTCGATGGAAGACAACTTTGCAAGGATGAATTATTTGTTGAAACGAGCAATTGTCACCGCTACCAACGAATCCGCGCAGCCATAATACAGAAACCACTGGCCGCGATAGAAAACCAGCCCCTCGGCAAATGTCGTGCCCGCGGCATACTGACCCGTCTTTTCATACGGCAGCTCAGGTTTCAGAACCGGAGCATCGGTCTGGGCGATGAGATGCGATGGATCGCCCGCGGCGAAAAGCGCTTCACCCGCCGCATAGGCATTCGGTCCCAGCGCCGGATCGCCGCCTTCCGTCGCATTCTTGCCGTTGTAGATCACGACGATTCCAGCCTTCGTCAGAAGTGGCGGCGGTCCCGTCTCGGGGAATGTGCTGTCGAAGTGCCCCGCCCGTGGACGCAACAATTCAATTGGCTGCCCTTGCGCGTCCTCTACCGGGCTCCAGTGAATCAGGTCCGTCGAAGTTGCGAGATGAATCGCACCCTCGCCCCAGTACATCCAGTATTTTCCATTGATCAGTGCGGCTATCAACCGGCCCTGACGAAGTTCCGTAACAATCCCCGCGGACTTGTACTTCAAATCGGCATACTTGCCGTGTGCAGCCTCAGCAAAAGCAGGACCGTACTTTATCCAATGCACCAGATCGCGAGACGTCGCAATCCCGACAGAGTACGTCTTCCGGTTCCATTGTGTGTACGTCAGCACATAGGTCCCGTCTTCCGATTCCACAATCCGCGGATCTTCAACGCCCCCTGGCCATTCGCGATCCTTCTGCGCATCTTCCGCCGGATAAAAGACAGGCGTCGCGCTACGTGTGAAGTGTATTCCGTCACTGCTTTCGGCCATCCCCAGCCGCGACGTGTGCATGCCGATCTGCATCTCGCCCGAGTCGTCTTCGGCGCGATACAGCACATACACTTTGTCGTTGCGGACAATCGCCGCAGGGTTGAAGGTGTGCAGCGCTTCCCAATGCACCGGGGCGTGCAGAATAGGATCGTCGAAGCTTGACGCTGGATTTGGCGTGATCACCGGATTGCCGGTAGCGGGACGCGAGAACGGGCCAATTGTCCAACTCTGCGCAAAGGCTGTTGCACTGGCAACGCCCAGTACCGCAGCCACAGCCCATTTATTCAATCGCAGAAGCATGGATCACTTCATCGGATCGTGCGCGCGTAGCTCCGCAATAATCTCAGCGGCAGCCTTGCGCGCCAGGTCGCTCTTATCCGGAGGGAAACTGATTGCGCCGACCCGCGCATGTCCGCCCCCGCCGTAGCGTTCGCAGATCGTCGCCAGATTAAGCATCTCCTCCGGCTTCGCCTTCGTCCAGGGATTCGAGCCGACGGCAACCTTCGTCCGGAAGCTCGACTTCGACAACCCAATCGAATAAGTCGCATCCGGGTGCAGGTAGTACGGGATGAATTTGTTGTAGCCCTCAAGCTGGTGGTCTGTGATGTCGAAGTAGATGGTGCCGTCCCTCGACTCAGATCGCTCGCCGATAAGCTGCAGAGCCTCCTGGTGGCGCTCAAGCAGAGGCGGCAGCAGCTCAGCCACAAACGGCTGCTTCAAGACTTCCACTAGTGGCATTTCCGTGAGCAGCGGAATCAGTCGCGGCACAAACGCCGGGTCCTGCGTCGATTCGATGATCAGCGTCAGCTTCATCGCCGGCTCCGCCATCTCTACCGCAGCCTGCGGGCTCGCATACAGTGCGCCATCGACGATGTCCGCCCATTTCACGAGTTCCGCTACAGGGGCGGCATTGAAATCAAACCGAGTTTCAGCAATATGTGCCAGAAAGCTGGTGCACGAAGTGTAGTCGGGGTCGTAGAAGCGGCGATCCCCATACCGTCCCTCAGAAAGCCCGCGAAGATAATCCTGATGATCCTCGGGCGTCAGAAAGGCGCTCAGGTGATGATCGAACCACCAGGTAATCTTGGGTGAGGCCGAGTATTTGAAATCGACAATGGCATTCTCATCGCCGATGAAATCAGCCTCGTTAAACAAAGCACCCGCTCGATGTACCAAGCCATGGTACGAATATTCCGCGCCTGTAGTGATACGCTCGCGATGAAATCGCGCGAAGAGCGAAGCCGAGCAGGCTCCGTCGAAACACTTATCGTGATAAAAGACACGTACCTTCAAGATTCTGGGTGCTCCCCAAATAAATTCGAACGTCTCAGGAATCTCTTAGGATTGCCGGGACTGCCTCCCATGTCAAGGGACTGAGCGTCAGAATCACATTTTCGCTCATGCTTAGGGCTGCGCCGCTCGCAAAATCTTCTGCAACCGCAACCGAGGACATTACGTAGAATGATCCATTCAATCCACCATTGGAGGCAGGTAATTGGACGAATTGGCAGAAACATCGGCGTCGCGGACAGAAGATTCATCGCTGAAGCCTGACGCACGCTCGATATTCATCGGCGACAATGGCATCCGGGCCGGCTGGAGCGCGCTGCTTTTCATCGCGATCTTCATCATGCTCGAATTCATTGCCGCGCTCCCCATCTTCACCTTTATTCACTTCCGGGTGGAGCGCGGCGCGCCGCAGCCCGCACATGTCGTGGTGGTTCAGGAGGCAGTGCAGGCGCTGCTGGTGCTGCTTGCGACCTTCATCCTGTCTCGGATTGAAAAGCGTCCGATAGCAGTTTATGGCTATGCCGGAAAAGCCAGATTGGTACGCTTCCTGGGAGGGATTGTCTGCGGATTTGCCGCAATTTCCCTTCTCGTCGGAGCGCTATGGAAACTGCACTTCCTGGCCTTCGACGGCTCACCGCTTGGCGGTCCTCTCGCCTGGAAATATGCCGCGGCCTGGGCCGTAGCCTTTATTTTCACTGGAATCTTCGAGGAATCGCTGCTGCGCGGCTACCTCCAGTACACGTTGACGCGCGGCGTCGGCTTCTGGTGCGCCGCGATCATCCTTTCCACCACTTTTGGCGCCATCCACGGCAGTAATCCCGGCGAGTCGCCAGTCGGGCTCTTTTCGGCGGCAGCGATCGGGCTCATCTTCTGTCTCAGCCTCTGGTACACGGGCTCGCTCTGGTGGGCCATTGGCTTCCACGCAGCGTGGGACTGGGGAGAAACCTATTTTTACGGCACTTCGGACAGCGGCATGCTTGCCCAGGGAAATCTATTCTCGGAGCATCCAACCGGCTCCCTGCTCTGGACTGGCGGCACAACCGGGCCGGAAGGTAGCCTGTTGATTGTCCCGCTGCTTCTGGTCGTAGTTCTGCTGATGTGGCTCTGGTGGGGCCGGCGAGTGGAATCGCCCTTCAGAAAACAGGTCGCAGTCGTCCCCGAATCTTAAAATTTTGGGTAAACACACACCTTCTGATGACAAGGAACCGTCAAAGGAAGAGTAGAATTCCAGAAAATTGGCAAGGAGAGGGGAGACCGCAATGAATCGCAGAGAATTCCTCACAGGAGCAGCCGTTGGACTGGGCGCTGCCTATCTCAAGCCTCCGGCATTCGGCGCAGTCGACACACCCTCGACGACCACGAAGTTCAGCGCCACGGACAGTGTTGTGCTGGGGAAGACAGGCATCCGTACCAGCCGCCTTGCCATGGGTACGGGGACAATCGGCGGCGGCGGAGCTTCCAATCAGACACGCACCAACGCTCTTCCCCGCCTGCTGATGAACGGTTACGATAACGGCCTGCTCTTCTTCGATACGGCTGATTCCTATGGCAGTCATCCGGGCGTGGCCGAAGCGCTCAAACATGTCGACCGCGACAAGGTCATAGTGATGACCAAGTGCGATGAGCGCGATCCGAAAAAGGCACAGGCAGACCTCTATCGCTATCTGAAAGAGCTGAAAACCGACTATATCGACATCTGCCTGATCCATTGCGTCACAGAAGAAGACTGGACCACTCGTTATCGCGGCGTGATGGACGTCTTCTCCGAAGCTAAAGAGAAAGGCATCATCCGCTCTCATGGCGTCTCCTGCCACTCCCTTGAGGCGTTAAAGGCAGCCGCGAATTCTCCCTGGGTGGAAATCGACCTTGTCCGCCTCAATCCTGTCGGCGCTCACATGGACGCTCAGCCGGAAGTTGTGATCGACGTCATTAAACAGATGCGCGCCCAAGGCAAAGGCATCGTCGGGATGAAGATTCTAGGCCAGGGCGCCATGCGCTCGCGCCAGGATGAAGCCATTCGCTACGCCCTGCACAGCGGAGTGCTCGACGCCTTCACCATTGGCGCGGAAAACCCGAACGAACAAGCCGACCTGATCCGCCGTATCGCCGCAGCCTGACCGACGATTTCCACAAAAAATCGATCACCTACGAAGAATTTCGTTGACAACTACGAAGCACTTCGTATAGAGTCCTGATCATGAAGTTCAAGCGGCAATCTTTACCGAAACCAACCGAGGCTGAACTGGAGTTGCTCCGAGTTCTGTGGGAGAAAGGACCAGCGACAGTCCGCGAGTTGCATGATGAAGTTAACCTGCAGCGGGCCGTGGGCTACACTTCCGTCCTCAAGATCCTGCAGATCATGACGGAAAAGGGACTGGTCGAGCGCGAAGAGTCGAATAAGGCCCACATCTATCGCGCCGCGGCCAGCCAGGAAGAGACACAAAACCAGTTGCTCCGTGATTTAAGTGAGCGGCTCTTCTCCGGTTCAGCGGCACAGCTCGCGATGCACGCGCTGGCCATGCAACCGACAAGCGATGAAGAGCTGGATGAGATTCGTACCCTGATCGAACACAAGAGGCAGACACGATGACACATCATTGGGAAGCTTTGGGCTGGACACTGATCCACTTCTGCTGGCAGGCTGCGGCCATTGCGCTGGTCTACAAGCTGGCCGATCTCATTATGGCGAAAGAGCGCACCCAGGCGCGTTACGTTCTCGCGCTCGCAACATTGCTCGGCATGCTGGTGGCGTCAATCGGCACCCTCGCCTATGAAGAGTCGATGCATCGCCATACGGCAATCCTGTCGGCCTTCACCGCTTCCTCCGCAAAGCCTTCCCTCCAGATTATCCCGCGCCCGCTGGCTGTCTTCGACATGCCGGCCGCTCCCCGCGACACAGCAAAGCTCCTAGCCAGCGACGTTATGCCTTATCTCGATTTCTTCTGGATCGTCGGCGTCCTCTGCCTGTCAGTGCGAACGGTTGGCGGATGGTGGCTGATCCGGCGACTGCGCCACAGCGCGCTCCAGAAGGCACCGCATACGCTGCGCATCGGCCTCGACCGTATCCGCCTGCAGATGGGCATCCCGCGCTTCGTTGATCTGCGGCTTTCAAACCGCATCGCCGGGCCGCTCACCGTCGGCGTCATCCGCCCATTGATTCTGCTCCCCATCACCGCGCTGACGAGCCTCAGTCCAGATCAGCTGGAAGTTGTTCTCGCACACGAACTCGCGCACATCCGACGTGCAGACTACTTCTGGAACATCCTGCAAACCATGATCGAAACTCTCTTCTTTTTCCACCCGGCAGTCTGGTGGGTCAGCCATCGTCTCCGAGAACAGCGCGAGCTTTGCTGCGATGACATTGCTGTCGAGACGTGCCACGATCCCGCGGTCTACGCGACCGCGCTCTTGCGTTTAGAAGAACAGCGGAAAACGCACCTGCACCTCGCCATGGCTCTCGATGGAAACCAGTCCCGCATGAGTCTGCGTGCGCGTGTCCTCCGCATTCTCGGCGATCCTGAAGAGCAGCCGCGCGATCTCAAGCCGCTCTCGTTAGCTGGAATGGCGGCTTTGCTCGTTCTTTTTATCTGCCCCCTGCCCCAGGTCTTCGCCAGCTTCAAAGCTGCACCTAGAGTGTCGGCGTCGATTATCCACGCCGTACAGCATAAGGTCAGTAAGCATGCAGCGGTAAAAATGGCGCAGCCAGCACCTGCTCCTGCGCCCACAGCAGCAGCGGCTGTAATAGCGGCTTCAAACAGCGCAACGCTCGCTACAGTTGAGCAAACCGCGCCGCCAGCGCCTGCAACAGAGGGAAGGTCAGATTACATCGACCGCATGAAGGCTGCCGGGTACAACGTCGATCTCGATAAATATGTCGCCATGAAGGTTCAGGACATCACCCCTGAGTATGCGGAGCAGATGACCAAGGCCACCGGTGAGCGGCCCAGCGCTGATGAGCTAATCGCTCTGAAAGTGCAGGACGTGACCCCGGACTACATCGCCCGCATGCGCGCCGCCGGTTACACAGGTGACCTTCACAAAGTCATCGCCATGAAGGTCCAGGACATCACCCCTGAATACGCTGACGCCATGGCAAAAGCCACTGGCGAGAGACCCAATGTAGATCAGTTGATCGCCTTGAAAGTGCAGGACGTCACGCCTGAGTACATGTCCCGCATGCGCGCTGCCGGCTACGACGGCAATCTCAACAAGTTCGTCGCCATGAAGGTCCAGGATGTTACACCGGAATATGCGGAGCAGATGGCCAAGGTCGGCTTCGGGAAGCCGAGCCTTGATGATCTGATCGCGCTCAAAGTCCAGGGCGTAACTCCTGAATATGCCGCGAAACTGCACGCTGACGGCATTGAAGCATCAAGCTTCCATGACCTCATCTCCTATCGCATCTTCAACGTCACGCCAGAATTCGTCGCCGGAATGAAAGATGCGGGCTACGGCAATCTTTCTGCGAAACAGGCGGTGAAGCTGCGTGTGCAAGGAGTAACGCCGGAATATGCCAAGGGCGTCAAAGCACAATTCCCCGACGCAACAGTGGACGACCTGGAGCAGATGCGCATTTTTAACATCAATGCTGACTTCATCGCCTCTGCCAAGCGCCACGGCTTTGCACCGCTCACAGTCCAAAAACTCGTGAAGCTGCGCATCTCCGGCATCCTCGATGACAACGATCAGAAGGAAAGCCAGTAATGACAGCGCGCGCGTTCTTCCTCAGTATTCTTGTTGTCGCCTGCAGTGGTTTGCCTCTCCATGCAGATGAACAGCTTCAACCTCTGCATGGAAGCTGCAGCATTGCTCCTTCAACCGAAGGCGACCGCGTGCAGTTCAAGATGGAGCGCGGCTCGTGCGACGGCGGCAAGCATGACTGCAACATGAACGACAACGACATGAAGCTGAGCAATTTCACCGGCTTTACCCTCGCCGATCTGAGAAACGACGGCGCGCATGTCGACGCGGTGATTGCAGCTGAAGCAGGAAAGCTCACCTGCTCAGGCACCGTCCACGACCTCGTGCTCACCGGCGATTTCACCTTCGTTCCCGATCCGGCTTTCATATCGCGCATGAGCAAGATGGGCTTCACGGGCTACGACTCTGAAAAGCTCGAAGCCTACACGCTCTTCCACGTCGAGACATCCTGGATTCAGTCGCTGCAATCCGCAGGAGTTACCGGCATCACCACGGACAACATCATTGCGCTGCGGATTTTTAAAGTTGACGCGCCGTTTGTAAAAAGCATGGCCGACCTCGGATACTCCAACCTGCCCGCGGAAAAGCTGATCGCCTTCAAAGTCCACGGCGTCAATCCCGATGAGGTAAAGCAATACCGCGCCATGGGTTATCAGCCCAACGCAGACGAACTGATCCAGATGCGCATCTTCAAAGTGACACCGGATTTCATCCACCATATGCAGGACCGCGGCCTCAACAACCTCACCATCGCCAAGCTCGTGCAGATTCGTATTTTCAAACTGGCCGACTAACTCACACTTGGTATCTGCACCGCCTCCGATGAGACAATGTCCTCGACATGACTCTCGGCAGAAGCGTGGAAGTGAAAGAGGAAAAGCGCCGGCATCCCGTCCTGCGCGTGTTTCTCGGTCTTGTGGTTCTTGCAGCAATTGCTCTGATAGCTTGCGTGCTCGGGGGAGCTTGGTGGCTCAGGCACGCCATGCGCGACTCCCTGCCGCAACTCGACGGACAGGTGCGCCTGCCGGGCCTGTCTGCCCCTGTCACCATCCACCGCGATCAACATGCCGTTCCGCACATTGAAGCTGCAACCCTCGACGATCTTTTCGAGGCACAGGGTTACATCACCGCGCAGGATCGTCTCTGGCAGATGGACATGGCGCGCCGCGTGGCCGCCGGTGAACTCGCCGAACTTCTGGGCAAGAAACTCATAGATCACGACCGCATGCAGCGCGTCCTGCAGATGCGCGCCACCGCCGAGCGTATGACTGCAAGCCTCTCTGAACGCGACCGCCGCTACTTTGAAGACTATGCGCGCGGCGTGAATGCCTACATCGATTCGCATCGCGAACACCTTCCAGCCGAATTCCGCCTGCTGATGTACAAGCCGAAACCATGGCAGCCAGTCGATTCGCTCCTCATCGGGCTGAATATGGTGCAGATTCTCGATGAGCATTGGCAGGACAAACTGAGCCGCGAAAAAATAGAAGCGCGCCTGGGACCGACGCTCGCTGCTGATCTCTATCCAACGGGATCGTGGCGCGATCACCCACCAACCGTCGCTCCACCTGACCTCACGGCGCCGCAACAAACCATCCCCGATGTGCCTCTCGATGAGTCGCAGACATCATTGCAAGACCTTCTGCATCTCCGCGAAGTTATCCATGGCACAAAAGATGTTTGCCGCGAATGCATTCCCGGATCGAACGAGTGGGCCATCTCCGGCGCGCACACCGCGAGCGGCAAGCCGCTTCTCTCAAACGACATGCACCTGAGCCACAACCTGCCCAACACCTGGTACGAGGTTGATCTGAAATCAGGCGGCTTCCACGTAGCCGGAGTCACCGTCGCAGGCATGCCCTTCGTGACCGCAGGCCACAACGACCACATCGCCTGGGGATACACCGCCCTCTACGGCGACACGCAGGACATTTATGTGGAACAAACAAACAGCCAACACGAATACCAACGCCCGGATGGATGGCATCCTTTTGAGCATGTAAAGGAAACGATTCATGTGCGTGGCGGCAGTGACGTAATTGTCGACGTGGAACGCACCGATCATCGCGTTGTGCTCAACCCACTGCTTCCAAACGAGAAGCGCACTCTCTCGCTTCGTTGGGCCGCATACGATTCCCAGGCGAGCGGCATTCCCCTGTTCGATCTGAACAGCGCTTCAGACTGGGAGTCATTTCGCCATGCAATGAGCGCATGGTGGGCGCCCACGCTCAACGTCATCTACGCCGACGATCAGGGGCACATCGGCTACCAGGCCGTCGGCTATGTTCCCAACCGTCCCACCGGCATTAAGGGAACGCCTATCTCCGACTCGCAGCACGAGTGGCAAGGCTTTATTCCTTTCGATCAAATGCCGAGCACCTTCGACCCGGCCAACGGCATTCTCGCCACAGCCAACTCGCGCGTTACGCCGGATAATTATCCATTTCAAATTACGCTGGAGTGGGCCAGCCCGTATCGCAACGAACGCATCTGGAAGTGGCTCGCCGGCAAAGACAAGCTCACGCCCGCCGACATGCTCACGCTCCAAACCGACATCTACTCCGAACTCGACCAGGAGTTCGCGCAGCGCTTCGCCTACGCCATCGATCACGCCAATAAAACCGATGCGCGCCTGCGTCAGTCGGCCGATCTGATGCGTTCGTGGGACGGCGTCGTCGGCATCGACTCATCTCCCGCCGCTATCGTCGCAGCCGCCAAGCACGCCTTCTGGCCCATGCTGCTGCAACCAAAATTAGGCGACGACTGGAAGGCCTATGAGTGGGCAGCAAGTGCCTTCGCGCAGGAAGAGATCATCATGCACGCGCCCGCGCAATGGCTGCCAAAAGAGTATTCCACATGGGACGACTTCCTCGCCGCATGCGTGAGCCGTGGCCTTGAAGACGATCACGCACCCGCCGACCTGCGCACGTGGCATTATGGCTTCGAACATCCCGTTGACATCGAGCACCCGCTTTATGGCATGCTTCCGTGGTTCAAGAAATGGACCGGAACCGGCGCGCAGCCCCAGTCGGGCGATACAAGCACAGTCAAGCAAGTGAATCGAACCTTCGGCCCGTCGCAGCGCTTCACCATGGATTGGAACAACATCGACAGCTCAACGGAAAACATCGTGATGGGCCAGTCTGGCGATCCGCTCAGCCCTTATTATCGCGACCAGTGGACCTACTGGTATGACGGCACAACCTTTGCGTTGCCTTTTACCGACGTGGCCATCGCAGCCTCCACGTCACACACGCTGCGTCTTACGCCGTGAGGATTTCGTTCTACTTCCCGCATCGTTTGTCCAGCAACGCCACGCGGCAACATCGTCGACGCTCGTTGATTTTCGCTTGCGCCGCGATTGCCGTGCTGCCGCTGGCGTGGCGCGGAACCTCATGCGGCCACGACTTCGACTTTCATCTGCAATCGTGGCTCGAAGTGGTTCATCACTGGCGCGAAGGTAGTCTGTATCCGCATTGGGACGCATCCGCCAACTACGGCGCGGGCGAGCCGCGATTCGTCTTCTACCCGCCTGTTTCATGGCTGCTTGGCGCGCTGCTCGGTGTCGTGCTGCCCTGGACGTGGACCCCGGTAGCGTTCACTCTGATCGCGTTCATGGGCTGCGGTCTGAGCTTCTACACCATGGCCCGCGCGTGGATGACCGACGATGCCGCCGCAGTCTCCGCTTGTATTTACCTGCTCAACCCTTACCTGATGTTTGTTGCTTATGAGCGCACCGCGTATGGCGAACTGCTTTCCGCAGCACTGCTGCCGCTGCTTGTGCTTTACGGATTGCGGCAGAAAGCGGGCTTGCTGCCACTGTCGCTCATGATCGCAGCCCTATGGCTCACCAATGCGCCATCTGCGGTCATGGGATGTTACTTGCTGGCGCTGCTGGTACTGATAGCTGCGATACGCGATCGCAGCTATGCGCTCATACCTCGATCCGTTGGAGCAGTCGCTTTAGGGCTCGGCCTGGCCGCTTTCTACATTGTCCCCGCGGTCTATGAACAACGCTGGGTCGAAATCGCGCGTGCCATCGCGCCGGGGATGCGCGTCGAAGACAGCTTTCTCTTCGGGCACACCGGCGAATCCTTTCACGACCACGTGCTTCACACAGCGTCGTGGATCGCAGTTATTCTGCTCGCCGCGACCGTGGTCGCAGCTTTACTTTCGTGGCGAGACAAGCGGCCAAACCAGCTCCGTGCGCCGCTTATGGCAGCACTGATCGCCATCTGCATTTTGCTGCTGCCCTTCAGCGACATCCTCTGGAGACACGCGCCAGAATTAAAATTCCTGCAGTTCCCCTGGCGTTGGCTGCTGTTACTCGGTCTCATCATGGCCACATTCATCGGACTCTCCCTGCGCGGCAGCTTTCTCGAAGCAACCACCCGCAAGACGATCCTCATCCGCGCCATCAGCATGCTCGCGCTCGCCGTCGTCATGTCTTCGCTGGCCGCGTTCATCTTCTGGCAGCCCTGTGACGACGAAGACAACATCGCCGCGCAGCGCAGCACTTTCCGCGACACTGGCTTCGAAGGCACCGATGAGTACACTGCCGCCAATGCTGACAACGGCGATATCCAGCAGGATCTCCCACAGGTGCGCCTACTCAAGGCTGAGGATTCCGACGAAGCCGACAGCTCCATCGCCGAGAACCCAGAGTGGCCAGCAAACACCGCAGACACAGTTGACGCTCGCCTGAATATCAATCACTGGACCAGCGAAAGCAAAGAAGTCGAGGTTCACCTAAGCACGCCCGCGTTCGCTGTTTTCCGGCTTATGGACTATCCAGCATGGCAGGTGCAAGTGAACGGCAAAGCCGTCTCTGCAGGACTACATCGCGATGACGGACTTCTTACGATTCCCCTGGACGCGGGCCAGTCTGTCATTACCGTCCGCTATGCGACAACCCGCGACGTCCAGCTAGGCCGTGCGCTCTCGTTGCTCGCCCTCTGCGTTGTCATCGCTGTGCTCACTGAAACGAAAAGACGTCGACGCCTTCATTTATCATGAGGTCAGATGCAAGCCGAAGTAAAAGACCTCCTCCTGTCCGGTCAGGAGCTGACTGACGCAACCCTCGAGCGCCTGCTGCCACCCGAGACGCAAGTCCCCGTTTCCATTCATAAAGCAATGCGCCACAGCACCTTTGCAGGCGGCAAGCGGTTGCGCCCCGTGCTCGTCATGGAAGCAGCGCGCATGCTCCACAGCAATGGCAATCTACCCGACGGCGTCGAAGAACTGGGCGCCGCCATTGAAATGCTGCACACCTATTCGCTCATCCATGACGACCTTCCAGCGCTGGACAACGACGACCTGCGGCGCGGCAAGCCAACCTGCCACGTAGTCTTTGGCGAAGCCATCGCGATCCTCGCAGGCGACGCCCTGCAGACACGCGCCTACGAAGTCCTCGCCAACCTGCGCTGCCCCGCTCCAGCCAATGTCGAAATCATCCGCCTCATCGCCCAGGCCACGGGAACAGTCGAAGGCATGATCGGCGGCCAGGTCCTCGACCTCGAAGGCGAAGGTACAAAACCAACTGCCGCATCCGTAGACGCGATCCATCGCGCCAAGACCGGAGCGCTCATCCGTGTCAGCGTCGTCACTGGCGGCGTCTACGCTGGCGCAACTCCAAACGACGTCCAGCGCCTTACCGAGTTCGGGCGCAAAGCCGGGCTCGCCTTCCAGATTGTCGACGATGTGCTCGATATGACACAGGATTCCGCGCAGCTCGGCAAAACCGCTGGCAAAGACCTCGCCAGCGATAAAGCCACATGGCCTGCAGTCTTTGGCATTGAAGCCTCGCGCCAGCACGCCAAGAAACTGATCAGCGAAGCCTTTGCCGAACTCGCGCTCTACGGGTCAGCGGCCGAAGGTCTCAAATCCGTAGCGCGATACCTGGTCGAGCGCACACACTAAAAACAAAAGCGCCCGCAGCACAATCTGCCGCGGGCATTTACTAATTTCGCGCAGTATTGAGAAATTAGTTCCCGGTTGAGGTCGAAGCAGATGCGGTGGCCGGAGACACGGCAAACTGCAGCTCAGTTCCAGTTGAAAGGCGTACATTCGTTCCATTCGCGCTCAGCGTCCCCGAGTTCGACGCCGCAGCATTACTGGTCAGGCCAAGTCCATGGGCACCGGAAGGCTGCTGGGCGATCTCCATAGCCGGGCTAAGGTTTGGGTATGTCAGCAGTGTTCCCGTTGGATAGACGCCAATGAGCGTGGCCTTGACGGCGACCTGCTGGCCGTTCGTCAGCTTTGCCTGATCGAAGGTCAGCACCACCTTCGAAGTGCTCTTATTCTCGGAAGCCTGTACCGAATCGACACGTCCAATCAGCAAGGTATTCTTCGGCAGCGCGGTTCCGTTCAGGTGTATGGTTTGCGATAGTTTCGCTGTTACGGTATCGCCTTGTTTCGCGGTTTTCGCATCCAGAACATGTTGCAGCTCAGCCGATGCAGCTACAAGCTGATCTGAACTCGCGGCGCTGTTTCGCGGTGTATCTTCCGCTCCAGCAAAAACAGTCAGCGCCAAAGCAGTGGCAGTAATTCCCAGGTACTTCGCCAATCTCTTCATGTAAAAGTGCTCCCTGCAGAAAATAAAGATAGTCCACCTCGGGAATCGGCGAGTGTCTCCTCGCTGGTCTGTGGTCCGACCATTCAATTTTTAAGATGGCCTTGTAGAGTTGACGCGAGCCGACATGAATCGGTCGCATCATTTTATTGTCAAAATTGTGTGTTTATAAGTAAATGCAATGAAAAGCATGAGTTAGCGACCAAGAAAATAATTGGCGAAAGACTGAAGTTGGGGCTTCAGCTTCTCTCGATGCCGCCTTTCAGTAAACTTAAGAGCAGATGCCGCTGAATGAAGAAGATATTTTGATTGCCCTTCGTGATGTTTACGACCCGGAGATCCCTGTCAACATCGTCGATCTCGGACTCATCTATCGCGTCGCCGTCACGCCAGATCCCGACGCGCCCGGGATGATCCCCAAACACCGAGTCGAGGTTGATATGTCGATGACTTCGCCCGGCTGCCCCGCTCACGGCATGATCATGGACAACGTCCGCAACCGCCTCGCCTGTATACAGGAAGTCGGAGAAACACAAGTCAATCTGGTATGGGAACCGACCTGGGGACCGGAGCGCATCAGCGAAACGGCCCGCAAGCAGTTGGGCATCGGCTAGCCTAGCGAGTTGCGCAGCTTGCTGCCCTGCTTGGCCACTTCATTCACGAAGTCTTCCACGCGGACAAGCACATCCTGCCCCTTGCGCAGGTAGCCGGGCAGACTTTCCCACAACTCGCGTGCAGCCTCGGGATGTTCAAGGAGACCTACTGTGGCGCCTGCCGCAACTATACCCAACGCGGCCTTGCGATGTCCGGAGAGGAAAAGACACGCACCCGCCACCAGCGATCCGGCTGCAACAGCGCGCTGCCAGGAAAACCCCGGCAGATTATCGGGCAGCCTCTCTTGAATCTCGTGCGAAAGCTTAGTCAGGCCCATCGTTACTCCTAATCACCTATGATGCGAAAACCCGTCAATCCAGATCAAAATCACGCAGCGGCTTCCCTGTATCGGGCGTTTCTTTGGCCTTGCGCAGCGCCTCTGCAAATTTCTTTTCCAGAAGATCGTCCTTGTTCTTCTCCGCATCCACTGCCTGCCGGAAAAGACTTTCTTTGCGCTCATCCTGCTCGCGCATCGCACGCGCCGCTGTCTCAAAATCTTCAAAGGTACGCTTCCGTGGAGCGGGCGTATGCGCGATCACCGCGCGCGTCACTGGATCGATCTTGAGCATGGCGCCGCAATCAGGGCAGGCCACTTCAAACGGAGATTGCTCTTTCGACGGCATAATCAAAAAGTGATTGTAGGCCACCGGCGGCTGCTTTTGCCAGTCAATCGCGACATCGAGAGCGGATAATTGCTTGCGAGAGAATTGCCCATGATTTTCGGAGCCCACGTCATCATCTACAGCAAAGGTCCAGAAGCTGATCGCGCCTTTTTTCGCGATATCCTTGGGTTTCCCTTCGTCGATGCAGGACACAACTGGCTGATCTTTCGCTTTGCCGCCCGCCGAAGCCGCCTTTCATCCGCACGACGAGAACGATATTCACGAACTTTATTTCATGTGTGACGACTTGAAGGCGGAAATCGCCAGCCTGCACGAGCGCAACGTCTCATGTTCAGAGATACAAGAAGCCCGATGGGGTTCCATCACGTCGATACAGCTCCCCGGCAGCGGAAAGGTCGGGCTTTATCAGCCCAAACATCCAGTAGCGATAGCCAGGTCTTAGGTTAGAGATAGAGCGCTTTGTGTCCGGGACACTCCTGCGCCGCATTCTCGACCAGCAGATCAACCAGCCCCTCGCCATATCGAGCGAGAAAGAACGCAGTTCCAACGATGCGTTCCTGCGGGTGGTTCTCCGGGCAGAGACTCAGATACAGCGCATCCACATGGCGTCGAAGACTCGTCTCTTTCTGCAGTTGAAAGTTCGCAGCCAGCCGCCGCAGCCGGTTCATCTGGTACTGCATCTTCGACGCAGCCACATCCGCCGAGCGCCCCAGCCCCGCATCAATCGAATGCATCCATTCCGTGAGCGTCTTCAGTTCTTCGGCAAGCGCATTTCCCGCTGCCGCGAGCTTCTTCTTGCCTTCAATCGGCATCGACCGCGCCCCCAGCTTGTGCGCCAATTCATCCGGACGCAAAGACAGAAGATCATTGAGCGCAATCTCATGCTGCGCCATCACCTCGGCGATTGCCGGCTCGATCAAGGTCGCACTCAGCCGAGGCAGGATCGGCGTCACGCGTCCGAGAATCTTCTCGTAGACCACCTGCGACTGCGCGAAGTATGCGACCTCCGCAGGGCCGCCGATGTATGCCGAGGTCGGCAAAATGAAATCCTGAAAGACGGCGCGCAGGAGAGCATTCGGACTGAAACGTTCAGGCTCTACTTCAAGTATTGCCAGTAACTCATTCGTGCTGTAGGCTCGCTTCCCTGCCGTCCATTCTTGGTCACCCTTGCGTCGAAGCGGCAGTCTTGCTTTCGTTTCCGCGTCGGTCAGAAATAGAAGGCTGCTCTGCGGCCCGACCAGCACCTGCGAGTGATAACCAGCCTGCGACAGCTCTTTGTCGCGCCGGATCAACGCCTCATGCAACTCATCAGCCTGAACAATCGCCTGCCGAAGCACCGGAGCGCCCAGCGCATGAAAATCGCGTCCGGCGGCGTCAATCACAATCAGCCCATGCGCGGCGAATACCCGCGAGATCAACCTGCCAAAGGCCTGCGCGAACGTGGCATCGGGCTTGTAACAGTCTTCCAGTGCATCGAGAAACGGCCCCGGCCCAAGCAACTCCATCGCCTGATCAAGCACAGCGCGCGCACCCGGACCGAGCTTCAACCCACCAACAGAAGCATGGTTCCCGTCGCCTTCAAGCGCCAGCTTGAGCGTGTGCAACTCGCGGCGCGAGGGCAACACAACATGATCGGCCTCTTCAAGATCGTGGTCCTCTGTCGCCAGCCAGAAAATGGGCACATGCGGATAGCCCGCAGCCGTGGCGTCCTGCGCCTTGCGAATCACCGTCGCTGTCTTGAAAAGCGTAAAGAGCGGACCACCAAAAAGAGTCACCTGCTGGCCGGTCACGACCGCGTTTGCGCCGTTGCGGAGACGCTCGATGTTCGCGAATGTCTTCTCACCCGCACCAAAGCTGCGGTTCTGTTCCACTAGCAGGTCAGCAATGGACGCGCGAACAGCCGGATCGATCGAAGAAGGCCGCGAGGCCCACTCCTGCGAGTAAGGACTCAGAGGGTAATACTGCAGTGGCGTACGGCTCTCGGCATAGTCAATAAATAGGCGCGAGAGATGGGGCAGCACCGTGATTGGAAAACAGTCTGTGTGCAAGTTGCTCGTTCTCCAGTTAAGTTCTCCAACCCCTTCGGTTGCTTCCCAATTGCTTTTCACTCAGTGTCTCACGCCCGGCAATTCTCATCCTCGTGTTATTCCGAGCAGAGATCGAAGCTCACTTTTGCGCTCCACCGGAAGCGTCTCCACCGCGTACCGCGCCAGCGAGCCATAAATGTCCGTGACAATCGGATGCGTGGCGAGTGCCTCAAGATGCAGTCTAATTGTCGCCACATCGCCCCGCGTAAAAGGGCCGCTGAAGCTCTTCGTTTCCCCCCGCTCAAAGACGTTCCGCACCGTCGCCTGCGCCAGCACGCCGACCCACTTCCGCGCTTCACTGCCAGAAAGCCCCGCCAGCCGCGCTGTAGCCATCGCAGCGGAAAGCTCGCTCACCAGCAGCGGAGAAGCCAGCGTGCCCGCCGCGTGATAGAGCGCCTTCTTCGCCGACTGTATCGCAAAAGGCTGTCCACCAATTTTCCGAATCAGCCCGTACAACCTGCGCTTTGTCTCCGGTTGCTGCGTCTCCGCCCCAAAGAAAACACTCTGCAAAGGCACAACTCTTCGCGTCGGAAAGCTCATCACCGGATGCACCGACGCCACAGCCGCGCCAACCTTGCGCGCCGCTTCCAGAGCAGCAACCGTCAGCGCGCCGCTCGAATGCACGACAAGCTGCCCGCGCATCGTGCCACCCAGTTCGCGCCGCCTTTCGACGATGCCCGCAGCAACATCCGCA
>DATGAD010000144.1:0-8850 GCA_035313725.1 Alloacidobacterium sp.
ATGAAGGTGCGCAGACGCGCCTGCAGGTCTGCACCCGCGCGGTCGGTCACCGGATACTGGGCCAGTTCCTCAAGTTCCTTGTCGGTGTAGCGTTCAAAAAGCGCTTTGTCGACGGGGGGAACGTCGCGCATTTCACCGAGCAGCACGATCTTTCCAGCGAGCTTGCCCTTGTACTGATCGAAGTCGGCATCGGTTTGAATATTGACCCAGGTGGCTTCGCCGCTCACAGCTCCGTTTGTAGACGGCGACCACGGCGTGGCCTGCGCGATGAAGACGGCGGTGTCGGGCGAGGTCATCCGGACCCACGTGTTGAGCTGCTGCCAGCCCATTCCGAACTCGCCCCAGTCTTCAAGGTGCGCGTTGACGCAGCCCATAGCGGTGAGTTGGTCACGCGTCCAGGCATTGGCCTTGGCCATGTTGGGCGAACCGGTCAGGCGTGGGCCGATGTCGTCGGTCAGCGCGGAACCGTACTCCATGATCTTGGAGTGCATCAGGCCCTCTTCACGGATGCGCTGATACATGGTGAGGTCGAGATTTTCGGTTGCGGGCTGGGGTTGTTCGTAGGAAGGGGTTGTGTCTTCGGCTTTGGTTTTGGCTTTGTCTGCGGCGAAAGCGGCAAAGGCTGGAATGGCAACGGTGAGCAGCAGCGCCGAAACAGGCCGGCGACAGCGATCGAACATGCGGGTGGTCCTCCTCAAAGTTCTATCAAGGGAAGTGGAAGAATATCAGATATCTTCACAGAGATTGAGTACGGAGACGTGCGAGGCAGCGATAAGTTTCACGGAAGCCGATTTCTTATTGGGCTCTTTTCAGTACTGTGACGTGGAGTATTCGTCTGATTTTGAAGCCGACTTTTTCATAGACGCGGATCGCGTTGACGTTGTTTTCCCGGACGCCGAGGATGGGTGTCTTGTTCTGCTCGAAAACGCCGTTCGCGACTGTGGCTACCAACGCTTTGGCGTATCCCCGTCCGCGGAACTCGGGCCAGGTGCAGACGGCGCTGACCTCGGTGAAGTCATCGAGTCCGCAGCGCTGGCCGGTCATCGATGCGAGGCGGCCGTCGACGCGGATTCCCCTGTAGCCGCCAAGTTCTATGGTGCGATTGCGAAAAGGACCGGGCTCGGTTGCTTCGGCGAGCTTTCGCATCTCGGGCACATCGGCGGGGACGAGACTTTCGATGTGGAAGTCGGTTTCCGGCGGGGCGGGCGGCGTTAGGCAAATCATCTGATGCATGGGAAAGCACTGCAACAATCGCAGTTCTTTGGGCGGCGTTGGCAGCTCTGTCAGGAAGAGGACAGCTATGTCATTTGGGCCGAGAAGCTTCGCGAGCGATTGGTAGGCCTCGGGGCTCTGGTCCTTAGTTCCCGATAATGGGCCGATGTCGGTCTGGTAACGCTTGGCGAGATCGTCGCCTTCGGCGAAGTGAGCATGCGCGGTAGAGAGAGCGTTCCAGATTGGGTTGTCGAGGACGGTCGTGTCGTTGCTCATTTAGTTACTGGATAGATGAGCATAGTTTCGGCTTTGCCGCAAAATTCGTTTGTGGTTTTCAATGTGTTGTGCCTCCCACCCTATCGCAAACAGCGCGATAGGATGGGGCACCCTTCTTCGTGCCCTATCGAGAGAAAAGCAGATCCTTCGCTGCGCTCAGGATGACAATTCACTTTTAGCTAGCGCGATGCACTGCGACGCCATCGAGCATTTTGTGGAGATGCGCTCGCGCGAGCGTGATGGCGGTGCGGTCGCCTTTGAGGCGCGACATCATCAGGCTTCCTTCTAGCGTAGCGATGATGATGGAGGCGAGGTTTGTGGGCGAAGCTCCCGCTTCGATTTCTCCTGCTCTCATTCCCTGACAGACGAGGTCTTCAAGATAGTTCAGCCATTCGCGCAGGGCTTCCCGAGCGCGCGCACGCAGCGCCGGGTTTCCGTCGTCGCTATCGATAGCTGTGTTCATCAGCGAGCAGCCACCCGGCACTGCTGATGGCTTGGCGGCGAAGTTGTCGATCATGCCTCGCAGCTTGCCTAGAGGTGTCGGAATTTCATTGAGGATTGCGAGACGGCGTTGCCTGATCTCTGACCACGCATAGTCGAAGGCTGCGACGGCGAGGTCTTCCTTGCTTTCAAAGTGACGGTAGATGCCGCCTTTCTCAAGCCCCGTCTCTTCCATAAGTTCGGACAGGCTGGTGCCGGAATATCCATGCTGATTGAAGACAGCGGCGGCCTTGCGGATGATTTTGTCCCGCGTTTTCTCGCCTTTGCTGAGCGTTGCGCGCACGAAATTATCCTAGCACATTTTGCGACCGATCGGTCTCTTATGGAATCTTTATGCCTGCAAGGTCAGTATTTCATGAGTACAGCGACACTAGCCCGCCCCGAGATTCCAGTGGATACCGCGCCGACGCGAGCGATCAATCCGTGGGCCGTAGCGATTACGGTCACGCTGGCCACCTTCATGGAGTTGCTCGATACCTCGATTGCCAACGTCTCTTTGCCGCACATTGCCGGCGGGCTGGGGTCGAGCTTCGATGAAGCGACGTGGGTGCTGACTTCGTATCTCGTAGCCAACGCAGTAGTCCTGCCGCTGAGCGCGTGGCTCAGCCGTGTCTTTGGGCGCAAGCAGTACTACATGATGTGCGTCGGGCTGTTTACGATCACGTCGTTTCTGTGCGGCATTGCGCCGACGCTTGCGTTTCTGCTGATCTTTCGCGTGATGCAGGGGATTGCCGGCGGCGGCCTTGCTCCGGTGGAACAGGCGATTCTGGTGGATACGTTTCCGGCGGAGAAACGGGCGGCGGCGTTTGCGCTGTACAGTATGGCGATTGTGACTGCGCCAGCAATTGGGCCTCCGCTGGGCGGGTGGATTACGGACAGCTTTTCATGGCGCTGGGTCTTCTTCATCAATGTGCCGATTGGGATCGTGTCGCTGATTTTGACCAGCCGGCTGGTGCATGATCCGCCGCAGTTCAAGGAAGAGATTGCCAAGCTGCGCGCGAGCGGTAAGCTGAAGATTGATGGGCTGGGGATTGGGCTGATTGCGATTGGCTTTGGCTGTCTTGAAGTAGTGCTCGATCGCGGACAGATTGACGACTGGTTTGGCAGCTCAACGATTATCACGCTGCTGGTGGCTGCGATCGTTACGCTGGTGATTGCGGTCGTCTGGGAGTGGCGCCACACGGATCCGGTGGTGGAGCTGAAGCTGCTCAGGGAACGGAACTTTGCCGCGTCCACTATTTTCTATTTCCTCTTTGGGTTTGTGCTCTTCGGCAGCACGACGATGATCCCGGAGATTCTGCAGACGCTCTACGGATACACGGCGACCGATGCGGGACTGGTGCTTGGGCCGGGCGCGCTGGTCATTACAGTTCTCGCGCCATTTACGGCGCGGCTGGTGCAGTCGGGCAAAGTGAATCCGCGGCATCTGATCATGTTCAGCTATGCGGTCGTTGCCGTTTCGATGTGGTACTACGGCAGCTTCACTCCGCAGACAGATTATTTTCACTATGCGATGGCCCGCGTTGTGCAGGGATTCGGCTATGCGTTCCTCTTCGTGCCTGTAAGTGTAATGGCGTATTCGTATCTGCCGCCGCAGAAGAACAACAAAGCTTCGAGCTTGACGAACCTGGCGCGCAACTGGGGTGGTAGTTTCGGCGTGGCGTTTGTCACAACCTTCCATGAGCGGCGGATGGATCTGCACCAGGCACGGCTGAGCGACACGCTAGCGCATGGGCTTCCGCTGGTGGATGCAACGCGCGATTCGCTGACGAAGAATTTTGAGCGGCTTGGGTTTTCACATGCAGACGCCGCGACCCATGCCAGTGGACGCATCTATGATCAGTTGCTGCAGCAGGCGAGTCTGCTCGGGTTCACCGATTGTTTTCATCTGCTGGGGTGGATCGCTCTGGCGGGGATTCCAGTTGTCTTCTTCACAAAGAATTTCAAGCCGGGCGGAGGCTCTGCGGGCGGGCACTGATTCGCTGCGGCGGTATTTCGTTTGCGGCTGCGCTCGCGGCATGTACTATCGAAGATCATTTTGATGGCGCATGGCTGAGATCGGTCTTCTCCGAAAAATTTGGCGTAGTTTTGTCTGGTTCGTTCTGCTGCTGATGACGGTGTGGGCCGTCGCTGCGCTGTGTTTCGACGTGCGTATTGCGTGGCTGTGCCTTCCTTGGGTGATTCTGTATCTGCTTGCAGTTGTTGCGGCGGTGCTGGTGCCGAAGCGGTTCTGGTATCGCGTGCTGGCGTGCTTAGGCTGCTTTGTAATTGTGCTTGCATGGTGGCTTTCGCTCAGGCCTTCGAACTATGGCGACTGGCAGACGGATGTGTCGCACCTTGCGTATGGTCAGGTGAATGGCGAGCACGTCACTCTCTACAACACGCGCAGTTGCGACTATCGCGCCGAATTCGATTACACCTGTGCGTGGCCGACGCGCGAGGTGGATCTCCGGCAGATTCGCGGGATGGATGTGTTTGTCGACTACTGGGGCTCGCCATGGATTGCGCACACGATTATCAGCTTCGATCTGGGTGGTGGGCAGCATGTGGCGTTTTCGATTGAGGCGCGCAAGCATGTGGGGCAGAGCTATTCGGCCATTCGCGGGTTCTTTCGTCAGTTCACTTTGATCTCTGTTGTCAGCGATGAGCGCGATCTGGTGAGGCTGCGCACAAACTATCGCGTGGGCGAGGACCTCTATCTCTTTCACACCACGGCTACGCCTGCGTTTGCGCGATCGCTCTTTCTGGATTACATAGGGTTCACG
The DNA here is from genome assembly GCA_035313725.1 of Alloacidobacterium sp. GTDB lineage: Bacteria > Acidobacteriota > Terriglobia > Terriglobales > Acidobacteriaceae > Alloacidobacterium. The sequence goes on from DATGAD010000144.1 coordinate 4,755, forward strand.
AACAATCTGCATGATCATCCGCAGTGGTATAACGCTGCGACGAGCAATTGCACGACAGAGATTTTTGCGCTGAAGTCGATGCAGATTCTGCCACGGAGCTGGACGATTCTGCTCAACGGCAAGGGCGCGGCGGAGCAGTATCGCGAGGGCAATCTTGCCGGCGATGGGTTGCCGTTTGATGAACTGATGAAGCGGGCTTATATCAATCCGGCGGCGAAGGCTGCGGATAAGGATCCTGAGTTCTCAGAGAAGATTCGAGAGAACCGGCCTGGCTTTCACTAGAGCTGCGAGAAAAGCAGATCCTTCCCCTTCACTGCCGTTTAGGGTCAGGATGACAGCACTGCAGTCTAACTTAGACCAGCGATGCGCCTGCTATTTCTTCCAAGACTTTCAGTGGTGAGGTTTCCGGTGTGACCAGCGCTTCGGGGCTGACTAGGAATGTTTGTTCCAGCGCATATTGTCCGGCGAGGACGGCATGGGGGACGGTGTCGGTGTAGACCATCCAGCTGGTGCCGGGTGGAAAGTTGAAGGCATGCTTTGGGCAGTTGGTCTGGAAGCCGGGGTTTTCCTTGAGGAAGTTGTGGAAGCGCATCATGAAGTCGTCGTAGGGGCTGCGCTTGATAGCGGGAATGGCGGCGCCGAGTCCGATGCCGCGGCCGAGGGACTTCGCGGCGCGGCTGAAAGTGGTGTCGACTTGCGGCGCGATTTCAGCGGGCGCGAACTGCTTGACGATGGCGGCGAAGGGGTCGCTGACGATCCAGTCGCGCGTGCGCGTGGGGTGGATGTTGTTGAAGAAGCGGAGAATGCGCGCGCCGTAGGTGGGGCGTGTCGGGAAAGCGTCGGTGTGCAGCAGGTCGTTGCGGCGCCGCTGAGGCAGGTCGCGTCCTTCTTCTTCCTGCGGGCGGAAGCTGGCGTAGTCGAGTTGCCAGTTGGCTTTGTAAGGGGCGAGGAAGGTGGTCAGAAATTCGGTGACGGACTTTGAGTACTGCCGCATGATGGCCTGCAGGCGCGCTACGGCGGCTGCGTCGGCGGTCTTGGTATCGACTCCGCTGAGTTTGTCGATGTTCGGCTTATAGGCGATGTTCTTGTGCAGTGAGCTGTCAGTCTGCTGCTGGCCCAGGAGGAATTGCAGGTCGCTTTCGGGGATTGCGATGGGTGTTTGCGGGAAGTAGAGGATGTCTCCGGCTTCGAGCTCAGCGCACCACTCGCGCGCTTGCTCCGCTGAGGGCGATTTCAGTGCTTCGAGCGAGATGGGGAGGACGGCCATGGCGTTCTTAATTGCCGCTCAGCTTGCGGCGAAGCCAAAATCCTAACAAGACAATGAGGCTGACGGCGAGCACGGCGAGTCCGACAGGCAGGGCGATGTAGCGGTAACTGTCGGCGAAGTTCATGTTATGGTGGCCGGTGCTGTTGTAGATCAGGATGCCGAAGATGGCGACGAAGCAGGTGGCGAAGAAGGCCAGAAATCCCAACGAGAACGACAGCAGGATCGTGGCAAAGAGGCCGAAGTCGCCGAACCGGATTCCGAAAAACCTGCCCTGATTTGCCTGGGTTGCAGCAACCATACTGAAACAACACGCTCCTCAGCTAGAATACAGGTTCATGGCAGGTACCGCCCAGATCGAGTTGTTGCCCGCGCAGAAGGTGGCGCAGGAAGTGAAAGTGCTGCAGGCGCCGAACACTGTGTGCTACGCGCAGTATGGCGACACGCATTTGACGGCGCAGGAACTGGAGCGCATTGTGCAGGCGGTGCCGGATTCGATTGCGGCGGCGCTGCAGCGGCGCGCTTACTACTTTGTTCCGCTCACGATCAGCGAGAACGATGAGACGCTGGTTGCCCCGGAGTACACGATCGACTTCAGCGATCGCGCGATCTGCCACCGGAATGTGCAGTTCGGCAACTCTGAGTGCATTTTCATCTCGACGCGGCTGATGCAGGACCGCTTTGCGCTGGCGTTTGAGTTTTTCATCAATGTCGGGCATCACTTTGTCGAGTCGGTGGGCGTACCGCAGAGTTTCAGCGATCTGGCGTGGTCGCAGGCCGAGGCCGATGTGCGCGGCGAGACGAGCCAGGATGCGTTCGAGAATCGCAGGAAGGCTACGGAGCGCGGGCGTGCCGATGAGAAGGCTAAGAGCACGTTTTTCGACGCGGCTTTCTCGGATGCGATTGCGATTTACCTGCTTTCACTGAGTATCGATTTTGACTATGCCGATCTGCGGGAGCGCGAGTATCCTCTGCTGGCTGCTCCGGCGCTGGCGGAGCGGCTGCGGCATATTGCCTCGCTCTTTCCTCCGAATGCCGGGTATGAATTTGAGATCAAGTATCGGCGACGCGGGTGACCCTCCCCCTCTATTTGTAAATTCGTCCAACAAAAAGAGTTACGTGCACAGCGCTTCCCTGCCGACTCGTCTCATCGAGCCGTTATTTTTTTAAGCCGAATTTTGGCTGAGACTCAGGGAATCTTCCGAGCGTCCGAGTGCACAGGGGATTTCAACAGCCCCCCTATACTTTTCGTAAATTAGTCCAAATAAAGGCAGTTACGAGCATCCGATTTTTGACCCGTCCGCAGGCAAAAGAAAAAGCCAGCTCATCGAGCCGGCTTTTTCCTTCCTATTCTTAGGATATCAAATTCGACCATAATTCCACGCCACTTGTCGTTGCAACAAATAATTTTCTTGTCCCATTTTGGGAATCTGGTTTTGGGTACAATCGCGGCATGATTGCGCATTTGCGAGGACGGCTTTTTTCGAAACGACCGGGTCAGGCCATTGTTGAGGCCGCCGGCGTGGGATATGACGTGACCATCAGCGTTCCGACGTTTACGGCTTTGCCGGCGGAGGGAGCTGAAGTTTCGCTCCACATCCATACGCAGGTGCGCGAGGATGTGCTGGCGCTTTTCGGTTTTCTCGAACTGGACGAGAAGCGGCTGTTTGAGAGGTTAATCACCGTTTCAGGTGTGGGTCCAAAGCTGGCGGTGACAATTCTGAGCGGGTTGAACCCGGAGCGGACGGTGGCGGCGATCCGGGCGCAGGACCACGCGACTCTGACGCGGATTCCGGGCGTGGGGAAGAAGCTGGCCGAGCGGCTCGTGGTTGAGTTGAAAGACAAGCTGGAAGACATGGCAACAGCACCTCAGGTCGCTTCAGCTGGTCCAGCGGCTGAGGATGTGCTGTCGGCGCTGGTGAATCTTGGGTATCAGCGTCCGGCGGCGCAGAAGGCGATTGAGACTGCGGTCGGTAAGAACAAGGCGGCTGGCGAGAACTTTGATGAGTTGTTCCGCGCGGCTTTGCAGTTGATTCGGTAGGGTTAGATCCAGGCAGACGGAAACCATCGCGTGCTCGCTGGTTCGGCGGACGAAAAGTTCAGGGCCGCCAGACGTAGAGGTAGTCGTCGTCGCTCGACGTTGCAACGTCCATTCCCTTGGCCCGGGTTGCACGGTTCAAAGCAGAACGAATGTTCTCTTTCGTGTCTGGCAGCTCAGACAGAGGAACCTTCAGCGCCTTTCCTTGTTCCAATTGATCTATATCACTCAGCAATTGCGTGATGATCTCTTTGTGCTTGCCATTCCGGCCCGTCGGCACATCGGCCTGGAGCATGGACTTGAATCTCATTGAGGGCAATTTGGATTTTCCATCTACCGTCATAGCGCATCCTTGTCTTAAGCAATTCGTATCGCTAATCTGACGAAAAACTAACACAGTCGAGATTGAGCCTGCAACATGAATCGGCGCTTAGTTATCGTTAACCCATAACTAAATCATTTTAAAATAGTTAACCAGTATTTCCGGAATGCTGCTACGGTTCTTGCTGAGGAGTACCTGCCATGCCAACTGGTCCAAGGTACGACACAGTCTCATTGGTGGAGATAGACAGAAAACGCCTGAACTCTGTCCCGGATCGTCTCCATCCAGTGATCCTTGTAGTAGATGATGAGGCTGTGATAGCCGACACACTAGCCGCTATTCTCCGCAAGCAGAATTATTCTGTGTTAGTTGCTTATGACGCGGAAAGCGCATTCGATCTGGTGAGTGTGATTCCTCCGGAACTGCTGATCAGCGATGTTGTGATGCCCGGAATGAGCGGTGTCGAATTAGC
>DATGAD010000145.1:0-15714 GCA_035313725.1 Alloacidobacterium sp.
GCCGTCAGCATTTTCTGGTCGATCCTGCTTCCGCAGATCGTAGCCTCGATGGTGTCAGTGGCTTGCGTTGGTCTTGCAGTCTATGTAGGACAGATGGGAATGATCGGCCCAGGAAGACTTCTTCTGGCTTTATTTGAGACATCGATCTCCGGGAAGAACACGTCGCCGACGGTGGCGCTTGACGCCGTCCTGACTGTGCTGGCGGGAGTCGTGTGGTTCGCAGCCGCCTCGTGGCTCTTCAGCCGCCGCGACCTGAATCTGGTCACCGATTAGAAGTTAAGTCTAAGAAAAATCCTGTCCTGCCTTTGTCAAGAGGGCAATTCGCAAAAAGTTTCTAACCCTCTCATTCCAAAGTGCAAAAACCTGCGCCAGTTTGGCGTACTATTTCGCTCAATCCCGTACAATAGAAATAGGAGAAAAGCCCGCCGAGACCCGGTGGGCTCTCTTAATTGCAAACAAAGACTTTACGCGCAAGCCGAGTAGATTCAATATTTTGCGGCGACTTCAAGAAAGAACGAATGTTTTCAAGGATTTAGCTACCCTCCCACCCCCGGGAGATAGCCGTCCAGGAAGGACCAAAGCGCTACGCTGAACTACTTTGCCGACGTATTCACCCCGGCAGGATACAGCGTATTAGCTCCGGCTTTAGCAACGCCCAGCACTTGCCCAGGAACTATGCCAAGGATCAACGTAACCGCAACCGTAATCAGGAGCGCGAAAAGCAGGGGCACCGTTGTGCGAGGAATTCCATCCAGCAAATCGCTGTGAACCGGCTTTGAATATGCAGACACCAGCAGCCGCAGGTAGTAGTAGCAAGCGATGCCACTGTTCACGAGGCCAATAATCGTCAGCCACACAAGCCCCGAGTGCAAAGCCGAGGCAAAGACATAAAACTTGCCGAAGAAGCCGCCCGTAAACGGAATCCCGATCAGCGAAATCAGGAAGAACGCAAGCGCTCCGCCCAGCAGCGGCGAGCGATAAGCAAGGCCGCGATAGTCCTGAATCAGGGTCAGTCGGTCGTTCATGCCACCGGCATGGCTGAACACGGCAAAGATGCCGACATTCATCGCCGCATAGCTCAGGGTATAGAAGCTGGCCGCGGCAATGCCATCCTGCGAAAGGGCAGTGAACGCAACCAGAATATAGCCAGCGTGCGCAATGGACGAGTACGCCAGCAAGCGCTTCACATTCTGCTGCCGCAGCGCGCCCAGGTTGCCGAACGTCATTGAAAGCGCCGCCATGCACCAGATCAGCGGCTGCCAATGGTTATGCAGAGCAGGGAAGGCGACGTACAGAACACGCAGGAGCACGGCAAACGCCGCCGCCTTGGGAGCCGTGGACATCAGTCCCACAACAGGAGACGGCGAGCCTTCGTACACATCCGGAGTCCACACCTGAAAGGGCGCAGCCGAAACCTTGAAGCCAAGCCCGATCAGAACCATCGCTACGCCAATCGTCGCCAGAATCGGTGTCTGGCTTGAAGTAAGGAGTGCGGCCACATTCGAAATGACCGTCGTGCCCGTTGCTCCAAAGATCAGCGCAATGCCATAGAGGAAGAAAGCCGTTGCAAACGAGCCCAGCAGAAAATACTTGATCGCCGCCTCAGGCCCCTTGGCGCTCTTTCGCCGGAACCCCGCCATGATGTAAGTCGAGATCGACGAAATTTCCAGGCCGATAAAGACCAGCAGCAATTCATCAGCGCAGGTCATCAGCATCATTCCCACAGCGCCGAAGCAGATCAGCGCAAACAATTCGCCCAGGCCTTCCGCATCGGGACTCGCCGCATCGAGCGTAACCAGAAGCGTAGCCAGCACAATGCCGGCAATCGCAACATGAAAGAAGACGCTGAAAGCATCCGTCTGCACCGTGCCGAAGAACGCCGTTCCCGCAGGTAAGCCTAGCTGCCAATGACTCGCCGCCAGCGCCGCCAGCGTACCGATGACAGCAAGCCAACCAAGCGGTTTTCGGCTGGCGTTCTTCGCGAGCAGCGGCTCGGCCAGCATGATTACCACACCGGTGATCGTAAGAATCACCTCGGGGAGAATCCGATAGATCTGCGGTACGTCGGTCATCGCTTCTCCGCCACGTTCGTCGTAAGAGTTACGGTCGCATGCGCGATATTGTCCGCCAGCCCGCTCACCGCGCCGCTGATCGCGCGAATCCAGTACGGCGAGGCCACGCCCAGCACCAGCATCAGAATGACGGCAGGCACCAGAGCCAAGCCCTCACGCGCCATCACATCGGGCACGGCCTTATTCGCAACCAGCTGCGATTGCTTCCCGTAGAAGAGCTTCTGAATCATCATGAGCATGTACGCCGCGCTCAGAATCACTCCGAGAGTAGCCGCCGCTCCCCAGTAGGGGTGCACACCGAAACTTGAACTCAGAATCAGGAATTCGCCGACAAAGCCGTTCAGTATCGGCAGCCCTACAAGCGAAAGCGTCGTAATGACATAAAGCGTCGCCATGTTCGGCAGTTTCCCGGCAATCCCACCGTAAAGCGTCATGTCATACGTGCCGTATCGCTCATAGAGAATCCCAAAGAGAACGAGCATGGCAGCGCCGGAAAGCTCATGGTTCAGGATCTGATAGACCGAGCCATTCAACCCGACAATTGTGAAGCAGAAGATACCGAGCGTGCAGAAACTCAAATGTCCGATAGTCGAGAAGGCAATGAACCGCTTGAGATCCTGCTGTACCAAGGCAATCAACGCCCCGTAAAGAATACCGATCACCGCCAGCGCAATCATCAGCGGAGCAATCTGCCGCGACTGCGCGGGGAAGAGGCCGAGATTAAAGCGAATGATCGAGTAAAGCCCAAGCTTGCCCGCGACGACCATCGCCATCGCCGTTGGCGCTTCCGAGAAGACGTCGCTCAGCCATCCATGCAGCGGGAAAACCGGAACCTTCGCAGCGAAGGCAACGAGGAACGCCAGCGAAACCCACCACAGTGCTTGCGGAGCAAAGAGAGAGCTGTTCTGGGACAGGTATTGCTGTGTCTCAACAAAGTCAAAGGTGCCCGTCTTCGCATACAGCCAAAGCAGACCAACGAGCAACAGCGCCGAAGGAATGAAGGTAAACAGGAAAAACTTGATCGCCGCCTGCGGCCCGCGATTGCGCCCGAACATGGCAATCAGGATCGCCATCGGCACCAGCGACAATTCCCAGAAGCCGTAGTAGAGGAACATGTCCAGCGAGACGAAGACACCAATCATCGCTGTCTGCTGAAGCAGGAAGAGAAAGTAAAACTCCTTGGTCCGCGTCTCAATCGCCTTCCACGAAGCAAGCGACGCCAGCGGCCCCAGGAATCCAACCAGCACCACGAGCCACATCGAAATACCATCGACGCCAAGGTGGTAGCCGATCTTCGGGCTGGTAATCCACGGATGGTTCTCTTCAAACTGGAAGCCCGTCTGCCCATATTGAAAATGCGCCGGCAGATGCAGCGTAAGCGCAAACGTCGCGAGCGTTACCAGCAGCGTGAACCACTGGATCAGCTTGCCCGTCCGCGGCAACAGAGCAACTACGATCGCGCCCGCCGTGGGCACAAACGTAATCATCGACAAAATGGAATCGTTCAGCACGAATACATTCCTTGCTTCATATCTCTAAAACGACAGGTGCGATCCAAACCCAAAATAAGTCAGCAGCAGCAGTGCGGCCGCCCCAAGCGCCAGCCATCCCGCGTACGACCGAATGTTGCCCGACTGAATACGCTGCACAACCGAGCCGATACCCTGCGTCGTATACCCCAGCGCCAGGCCGCCACCGGTAATCACACCTGTATCAAACAAGCCCTTCAATACGTAGCGGGAAAACAGCAGGACAGGCGTGACAATGACAGCGCCGTAAAGTTGGTCGATCCAGAATTTGTTAAGCAGCAGCGAATACAATCCGCGGACCTTTGCCGCAAGCTGCGCGGGCAGTTCCGGCTTCGCGAAGTAAAGCAGATGCGCAATGAACCAGCCAATCGCCACTGTAACCACCGAAACAATCATCAGCAGTAATTCAAGAGACTTGCCGCCTTCTGCCGCCTCAGGAGCAACCTGCAGCACGGGCGATAGGAAATGGTCGATTTCAGCATGTCCGCCAAGAGCAGCCGGAACACCAACCCATCCGCCAATCACGGAAAGAATCGCGAGTATCACAAGCGGCCCGAGCATGATCCACGGACTGTCATGTACGCCATGCGCGTGTCCATGTCCGTGATCATCATGCGCCACTTCCTGCGCGCGACTCTCGCCAAAGAAAGTCAGGTACCACAACCGGAACATGTAGAACGCCGTGAGGCCGGCCGTAAACAGCCCAACAAACCAGACAACCTTGCCGACAGGATTTGGCGACACGAACGCCTGATACAGAATCTCGTCCTTGCTGAAGAAGCCGGCAAACGGTGGAATCCCGCAGATAGCAAAGACTGCCATCGTCATCGCCCAGAAGGTGATAGGAACCTTCTTCCGCAACCCACCCATCACGCGCATGTCCTGCTCGCCGCTCAACGCGTGAATCACGGACCCAGCCGAAAGAAAGAGCAGCGCCTTGAAGAAAGCATGCGTTAGCAAATGAAAAATGCCGGATGAATATGCCGCTACGCCGCAAGCCAGGAACATGTACCCGAGCTGCGAAACGGTCGAGTAAGCCAGAACACGCTTGATGTCTGTCTGAACAAGAGCGATCGTTGAAGCAAAGAACGCAGTCGCTGCGCCGATGATCGCCACCGTTGTCAGTGCGAAAGGTGAACGATCAAAGATAAGGTGTGTACGTGCCACCATGTAGACGCCGGCAGTGACCATCGTTGCGGCGTGGATCAGCGCAGAGACAGGCGTGGGGCCTTCCATTGCATCCGGCAGCCAGACGTACAGCGGAATCTGTGCCGACTTACCCGTCGCTCCCAGCACCAGGAACATCGCAATCGCCGTCAGAAATCCGCCCTGCCACTCTGGATGCTGCGCAACCTGGCTAAAGACTTGACCGAAGCTCAAAGTGCCAAAGTGCGCGATGAGCAGAAACATTGCCAGCAGAAAGCCGAAGTCGCCGACGCGGTTAACGACGAAGGCTTTCTTTCCGGCATTCGCAGCCGAGTCTTTGGTGAAATAAAAGCCGATCAGCAGATACGACGCGAGTCCGACACCCTCCCACCCAACGAACATCAGCAGGAAGTTCTCCGCCAGCACCAGCGTCAGCATGAAGAACATGAAGAGATTGAGGTAGGCAAAGAATCGCCAGTAGCCTTCTTCATGCGCCATGTATCCGGCAGAGTAGAGATGGATGATAAATCCGACGCCCGTCACCACCAGCAGCATGATCAGCGTCAGTTGATCGAGGGCAAAAGCAAAGTCCGCATGAAAGCTTCCCGCCGTGATCCACGTGCCGTCATTTTCTACGTAGGGCAGTGTCAAGGAGCTGAAGTGCAAGACGATATTCAGCACATGCAGAAAGGGAATCACCGTGGCCACCCAGGCCACAGTGGTCACCAGCGCCTTGGGAAAGCGCCGGCCAAGCAGACCGTTCACCAGAAATCCGGCGAAGGGAACGAGCGGAATCAACCAGAGATGAAGGGAACCAGTCATAGTTTCATCAAATCCACTTGGTCAACGTTCAAAGTAGCGCGGGTGCGGAAGAGGGCAATGATGATCGCGAGCCCAACCGCAGCTTCCGCCGCCGCTACAACCATCACAAAGAAAACAAAGATTTGCCCGCTGACCTGATGCCAGTGATGCGCAAACGCAACGAAGGTCAGGTTCACCGCGTTCAGCATCAGCTCAATCGACATGAAGATGGTGATAATGTTGCGCTTTACCAGAAATGCCGCCACGCCAATCGAGAAGAGCACAGCGCTCAGCACCAGATAATAGGCAATCGGAACCATTCGCTCAGTGCTCCTTTCGCGCCAGCACAACTGCGCCGAGGATGGCCACCAGAATCAGCACAGATGTCACTTCAAACGGCAGCAGCAGATCTCGGAACAGTACGCTGCTCAAATCATGCGTGGTCACCAGGTAACCGCCAATCCTGGCCGATCCAAGATGATCGCGCTGCTTCAGGAAGATGTAGGCAAGAACGCCGAGCAACGCCGCCGCTCCCGGAAAGCCCACAATATAAGCTGCTTTGCTGCCATGCGTGCGCTCTTCTTCGCCTGCATTCAAAAGCATAATGACAAAGGTGAAGAGCACCATAATAGCGCCGGAATAAACGATCACCTGCGCCGCAGCCAGGAATTCAGCGCCCAGCAGAAGATAAAGCACGGCGAGCGAAGTCATCACCACGATCAGTGAAAGCGCGCTGTTAATAGGGTGATGCTGCAGCAGGAGATTCACCGCCCCCGCAACACATAAACCGCCGAAGATGAAGAACAGAACTAGATGCATGCTCTTAAGCGAATGGAACCGTGAAGAAAGAAAATTGTAATTCAGCGTTCGTTTTACGCCGCGCGAAAAGCCAGCCACAAGCTCGTCGCAATAATATTTGCAATCGCCAGAGGTAACAAAAACGTCCAGCCGAAACGCATCAGTTGGTCATAGCGGAAACGCGGCAGCGTACCGCGCACCCAGACATAAAGACACAGGAAGAAGAAAACCTTGAGGACAAACCAGAAGACCGGCAGCAATGCCTGCACCACAGGTCCGCCCCACTCTGGCAGCAAGTTGCCAAACGGGCTCGACCATCCGCCTAGGAACAGCAGCGTCGCAACGCAGCCCACCATGATCATGTTGCCGTATTCAGCCATAAAGAACATGGCAAACTTCATCGAACTGTATTCAGTGTGGTAGCCGGCGGTCAGTTCGCTCTCGGCTTCGGAAAGATCAAACGGCGTGCGATTGGTTTCGGCAAACGCCGAGATCAGATAAATGAAGAACGCAACGAACTGTAGTCCGCCGATCACATTCCAGCTCAACAGCCCGTGCGTTGCCTGGATGTTCACGATGTCCCGCAGTCGCAGCGATCCGGTCCGCAGCACAACGCCCACCAGTGACAACCCCAGCGCCAACTCATAACTGACCATTTGCGCGCTTGCACGCAACGCTCCCAGCAGAGAGTATTTGTTATTCGACGACCACCCGGAGAGCGCTACTCCATACACGCCAATGGACGTGATGCCTAGAATCACCAGCAGACCGATATTCACATCGGCAATCTGAAACAAATCGACGCCCTTGACGTATATCTGCTTACCGAACGGGATGACAGAAATCGTAATGAGCGCGCAGCTTAACGCAATTATTGGCGCCAGAATATACAGTGGACGATACACACCGCTAGGCAGCAGGTCTTCCTTCAGAAAAAGTTTCAACCCGTCAGCCAACGGCTGCATTAGGCCAAAGGGGCCAACGCGAGTAGGTCCCCAGCGGTTCTGGATGCGCCCCACAAGCTTCCGCTCAAGCAGCACTGTATAAGCGACCGCCATCAGCAGGAGCACCGTAACGACGGCGACCTTCACCACAGTCAACAACAAAAAGATCCAAATGCTGACTTCCATCGGGCCTTCCAGAAAAAATTCTAGTCCGCCGCTGTTTCCGCGGGTTTAGGTGTTGTATGCGAGTCGACGACAGCCTTCATCATATCGCTATAACGGCCAAGCGTTCCTGAGGTGAAGAGAGAGTCCTCTGCGGGCAGAACCAGATCGCGGCGCGTGGCCGCAGTTTGAATCTGCACCAGGTCAAACTTCTCCGGCTGCTCCGTGCCAGTCAGCAGTTCCAGACGCGAAACGTTATACCCCGGCACCAGCCGCTGAATTTCATCGAGCGTAGCGAACGAATCGAATGGGCTGAGCTTCGGCTCCAGACGATTCGCGGCAAGCCATACAGCATGCCGATCGGCTTCGCCTGACTCGGGGCCGCGCGACTGTCCCATATCAGCATGAACACCGCGCCCAAACGGAACCAGCTTCTTCGGATCGGCGCCCATGCGATCTGCCAGACGAACGATCAACTCGAAGTCGGTGCGCACGCCAGCCTTGTCGGCGGCTTTTTTCACCAGCTGAATATCGCCGTAAGTGTTGGTGACGGTCCCTGATTTCTCGTACAGATTAGCGGCAGGGAAGACTACATCCGCGAGCGCCGCCGTCTCCGTCAGGAACATATCCTGAACAACAACAAAGGTATTCTTGAGCGCCGCCGCATCCACCCCATACCGAGACACCGGATTCGACCCGACAACATACAATGCCGCCAGTTCGCCACGCTGCGCCGCATCGAACATCTGCAGCAGATCGAGCCCCGCAGCCTGCGGCATCGCCGCACCATATTCATCGGTAAAGTGGACTGCATCGCCAACCGGAACATAGCCCGGCAGCAGATCGGGCAGCAGCCCCATGTCCGCAGCGCCGCGTGAATTGGCGTAATCGCCCAGCGCGGCAAACTTCGTATTCGGAAGCGAGAGCCCGAACTCCACCAGCGCCTGAATATCGCGCCCACGAAACTCCGAACCAAAGACAATCAGGAGCGACTCTTCCTTGCGAATCGCATCGCGGAAGGCCGAAGTGGTGTCATTGCTAGAAATCGCGCCATCGTTCCCGGCCAGATACTGCACCAGCGAGGCGTAACCATCCTGCGGAATTTGCAGAAACGCCTTGGCCTGTCGCCGCAGCTTGATCTCCGCATGATTGGCGACGTAAATACGTGCTCTGTTCAGCCGTACATTCGACCGCAGATTCCACGCCAGCGCCGGATGCTGCTCTGTCGGATCGTTGCCCAGCAGCAGAATCGATGGAGCGTTCGCCGTATCGCGCAGGGAAGCGGTGCGGCCAGCCTTCCCGGCAAGAGCCGCAGCGAACGAAACGTAGTCCGCCGTGCGGTGATGGTCGATATTGTTCGTGCCAAGAACCGTCCGTGCAAACTTCTGCAGCAGATACGCTTCCTCGTTTGTGGTCCGATTCGAGCCGATCACCCCAATCGACTGCCCACCCTTTGCCTCGCGAATATCGCGCAGCTTCTTCGCGGCGAAATCGAGCGCGTGGTCCCAACTCACTGGGGCAAACTTGCCGTCAGGCTGACGGACAAGCGGCTTCGTAAGGCGGTCCGTCCGGTTGGCGAAATCGAATGCGTAACGGCCTTTGTTACATAAGAAATCGCCATTCATGCCGCTCTTGTCCCGATTGTCGCCGCGAATGATTTCCACGCCATCGTTTACGCTGCGCACGCCGAGCGTCGTCTTGCAGCCATCCCCGCAGTGTGTGCAGATAGTGGCAATGTGGTTCATTTCCCACGGCCGCGTCTTATAGCGATAGGTCCCCGAAGTAAGCGCACCGACAGGGCACAGGTCGATGCACATGCCGCACTCTTCGCAGTTCAGATGGTCCTGTCCATTGGGAGCGATGACCGCACCGACGCCACGGTTCTGGATGCCAAGCGCCCACACATCCATTCCCGGACCGCAGACGGTGACGCAGCGATAACAGAGAATACAGCGCGGACGGTCGAAGTAGACCACCGGCGACCACTGCTGTTCTTCGCGGTGCTGCTTGATCTCGACATACTTCGATTCCGCTGCGCCGTACTTGAAGGTCATATCCTGCAGTTCACACTCGCCGCCCGCGTCGCACACCGGGCAGTCCAGCGGGTGGTTCCCCAGCAGCAACTCGACTGTCGCTTTGCGCGCCTGCTTGATCTCATCGGTTTCCGTCGCGACGACCATTCCTGCCGTCACGGGCGTTGTGCAGGCCGTCTGTAGCTTCGGCATCTTTTCAATGCGCACGACACACATGCGGCAAGCTGCCTGCATCGAAAGTTTGGGATAGTAGCAGAACGCCGGAATCTCGATGCCGGATGCTTTGCAGGCATCAATCAGCAGCGTCCCGGCGGGCGCGGTCAGCTTCTTGCCATCGACTGTAAACGTTACGTCAGCCATGAATTCCTTTATGCGGTTAGCCGCTTGGGCTGTTCGGCACTTGTTGGCAGCTTGACTTCCAATGTCTCTACAACGAAGTATTCGGTATCTTCGAAGTCTTCGTCTTTGAATTCAACTTGTGTTGCTGCTGGCTCAGGAATCGCATCGCCAAACTCAGCCATCACTTCAAAATGCGATTCGAGGGCCTCACGCATCATCGTGCGCATCTCCTCAAGCGTGTCGCCGACCGAAACGCAGCCAAGCACATCCGGAGCGTGTCCAGAGAAATTGCTTCCCGGAGATTTTGCATACACCACCAGATATTTCCTGGTCATTTCAACCCCGCCTGCTTCAGGATACTCGCCACAATATACTTCGACAGGTCTTTGCTTCCATGAAATGGCACTGTTGCAATTCCCGGCTTTACTGGATGAGAAAAGTGCATGTGACTTCCTGTCTGTCGCACCAGCTTCCAGCCATCCTTTTCAATAATCCGAATAATTTCCCTTGCCTTCACGCAGTAACCAGTTCATCAGCGTGCTCGTACGGGCAAGGCTTGCCATTCAAGTGATCTTCAAACTCATGCCGAAACTTCTTGATGAACGCAATCGTCGGCATCGCCGCGGCATCGCCCAGCGGGCAGAACGTTCGCCCCAGCATGTTCTCGGCGAGATAGCGAATATTGTCGAGGTCCTTATCCACGCCACCCCCGGCATGTACGCGGCTAATTGTCTTCTTAAGCCAGTCCGTGCCTTCGCGACAGGGGATACACCAGCCGCAGCTCTCATGCTGGTAAAACTGGATCGTGCGTAGCGCAAACTTAACCATACACGTCTGGTCGTCGATCACGACGATGCCGGCCGAGCCAAGCATGCTGCCCGCCTTGCCGAGCTGATCGAAATCTATACCGACGTCAATCTCCTCTGGCAACATAACCGGAGTTGACGATCCGCCCGGAACCACAGCCTTCAGCTTACGGCCACCGCGAATGCCCCCGCCGACCTCATAGATGGCCTTCTTCAGGTTGTACCCCATCGGCAGCTCATAAACGCCGGGATTCACCACATGCCCACTGATCCCAAATAAGCGCGTCCCGCCATTCCGCTCCGAGCCGAGCTTCGCGAACGCTTCGCCGCTCATCAGCATAATGTGCGGCACGCTGGCAATCGTCTCAGCGTTGTTGATAACCGTGGGTCCGCCATACAAACCCACCACAGCAGGAAACGGCGGCTTGATCCGCGGAACACCGCGCTTGCCTTCGAGCGATTCCATTAGGGCTGACTCTTCGCCAACCTCATACGCTCCCGCGCCCGTCTGCGTCACGATATCGAAGTCAATGCCCGAGCCGAAAATGTTTTTACCAAGAAAGCCCTTTGCGTACGCATCCGCGACTGCCTTCTCCATAATCTTGAGCAGATAACGATACTCCCCGCGCAGATAAATGAAGCCGAGCTTCGACCCGATAGCCAGCCCTGCAATCATCGTGCCTTCAATCACCGCATGCGGATCGTGCAGAAAGATAACGTGGTCCTTGCAGGTTGCCGGCTCGCTCTCGTCGCCGTTCACGAGCACATACTTTGGCCTGTCAGATTGTTTTGGGACGAACGACCACTTCAATCCAGTGGGGAAGCCAGCGCCGCCGCGCCCGCGCAAACCGGACACCTTCATCTCGTTGATGATCCAGTCCGCGCCCTTCGCAATCGCCATCTGGACGGCCTTGTAGCCATCCAGCTCAATGTATTTGTCGATATCCGCAGCGCCTTGTCCAAAGCGGCGGGAGAGGACCTTGACCTCGTCGGGATGGGAAACAAGCCTTGGCATCGTTAGACGGTCTCCTTTCCACGGCCCGCTTTGTAGTCATCCAGAATCTGGTCCATCTTCTCCGGCGTCAGCTCATCATAAAAGTCGTAATTGATTTGAATGGCTGGAGCCCAGCAGCACGCCCCGATGCACTCGACCTCTTCCAGAGAAAACAGCCCGTCAGCGGTTGTCTCTTTGTGCCCAATGCCGAGCCGTTTCTTGCAATGCTCCATAATGCCGTAGCCATCGCGAAGCATGCAGGAGATATTCGTGCAAACCTGCACATTGTATTTGCCCGCAGGCTTCGTCCGCAGCATCGAGTAGTAGGTGAGCACATTGCGCACATCGAGTTCCGTGATCCCGATGCGTTGCGCGATCTCAGCAATCACCGCATCCGAAATGTAGCCAACGTCATCCTGCGCATAAAGCAGCATGGGCACAAGCGCCGAGCGCTTCACCGGATAGATGGTCACCAGGCGGTCAAAGCGGGCCGCGGTTGCCGGTGAAAAAATCGTGGTTTGAGGTGTGCTCATTCTTCAATCCCCGTTCCAGCAAATCCTGTCAAACTAATCCTCGTCAAAAACCTTAGCCGTAAATGCCTCTGCCCCAATTTCCATCTCGACTGCGCCCCGACGGTCGCTGAACGTCACCATGCTGTCAGCCCCGATGCGAAACTCGCCAGTCTTCAGCCGTCGCTCCGGTCCGGGCTCATCCTCGTAAATCGCCCACTGGCCTGTGCCCGTCAGCGCGTCAAATTCAATGACCAGAATCCTTCTCTCTTCGCGGACCGTGAGACGACCTTCTTCGCCGTCATCGACAAAAGCATGGCCTTCGACTCTGCCCAGATCATGCGCCGCTACATACGAGCGCACCAGAGAAACAAACGATATCCACAGCTCAACAAAAACTCGTTGGTCGCCGACAGCCGTGCTCACCTGTCGATCTCCCCCAGAACAATATCGATGGACCCGATCACCGCAACCACGTCCGCAATCAGACGCCCTTCGCACATCACCTGCAGCGCCTGCAAGGTCGCAAACGAAGGGTTTCGCATATGCACGCGATACGGCTTGGCCGTGCCGTCGCTTACGGCAAAGTAGCCCATCTCCCCGCGCGGTGATTCTACCGCCTGATACACTTGCCCTGCAGGAACCGTAAAGCCCTCGGTCACAATCTTGAAGTGATAGATGAGCGACTCCATCTGGGTCTTCATCTTCTCGCGGTCCGGCAGGACAACATGCGGCGCATCCGCCGTGATGCGGCCTTCCGGCATTCCAGCCAGAGCCTGCTCGACGATCTTTACCGACTCGCGCATCTCCTGAATGCGGACGACATACCGCGCCCAAACATCGCAGTCATTCGAAACCGGCACCTGAAACTGAAACTTCTCGTAACTCGAATACGGCATGTCGCGCCGCAGGTCCCAGTCCACCCCCGAAGCGCGCAGCGGCGGCCCGGTCACGCCCAAAGCAATCGCATCCTCCGCGCTCAGGTGGCCCACACCCTTAAGCCGGTTGAAGAAAATCGGGTTGCCAGTCAGCAGATTTTCGTACTCATCGATCTTCTCCGGCATCCGCTTGATAAACGCCTTTACGCGATCGAAAAAGTCAAGCGGCGGCTCCAGCGCCAGCCCGCCAACGCGGAAATAGGACGTCATCATACGTTGTCCAGCCACATGCTCAAAGAGGCGCAGAATATCTTCGCGCTCGCGGAAGCAATACAGAAAGACCGTCAGCGCGCCAATATCCATGGCATGCGTGCCCAGCCATACAAGGTGCGAATTCAACCGCGTCAGCTCATTCAGCAGCACGCGAATCCACTGCGCGCGATCCGGAATTTCAAGCTGAAGCAGCTTTTCAATCGCCAGGACATACGCCAGATTGTTGGTCATCGGGCAAAGGTAGTCGATGCGGTCCGTCATTGGAACCACCTGCTGATAGAACTTCGCCTCGCAGGTCTTTTCAATACCCGTATGCAGATACCCGATATCCGGAACGACCTTCAGCACCGTCTCGCCGTCGATCTCGATCACAAGGCGCAACACTCCATGTGTAGAAGGATGCTGCGGCCCCATGTTCAGGACCATGGTGCGGTCCTTCGCGCCTTCTTCCGGACGAGGCTTGATCAGCGTCGATGTCTCAATGAATTTTGCCAGCTCAGGGCTTCTAGGCATTAGCGGTAGCCCTCCACGGGATAATCTTTGCGCAACGGATGACCGTCCCACTCTTCCGGCATCATGATACGCCGGAGCTCCGGATGCCCATGGAAGCGTACGCCGAAGAGGTCCCACACCTCGCGCTCATAAAAGTTCGCCGAAGGCCAGATGCCCGTAATGCTGTCAATCGTGGGGTCGATGCTCTCGACCGGAGCGACTAGTCGTACGCGGTCTTTCAAGCTGTGCGAAAGGATGTGGTACGTCACATGAAAGCGCGGCTCGCTGGGATACCAGTCCACGCAGGTCACGTCTTCGAGGAAGTTGTAGCCCGCGGCTTGCACCGCCAGGCACGCGCCGCGAATCTCATCGCGTGCAATCGTGACCGTCAATTCCTTGAGATGGTATTTTGCGTCGAGAACGGCATCGGCATTCCATGCCAGCAGGGAAGCAATCGCGCGGTTATCCGGCAGGGCCGTGCGCACAGCATCTTTCCCTTGAACAGCTGAGTCCATCGAGTCCTTACTTTCAATGAGCCGTCAGCAGGCCCAGGTCAGAGAGCCATCAGGAGGCTCTTGTAAGTTCGTTCCGCTGAAGATTGCGTCTGCCGAAAAAGACTACAGATCGCCTTTATCGGAAGACCAGTCAAGAATGCCTTTTTTCGTGATGTAGAAGAAGCCGACCAGCACAAAACCGATGTACACGAGCATCTCCCAGAAGCCGAAGAATTTCGACCCGACAATATGCGGCAGGTCGCGGTAGATGACTGCCCAAGGTAGCATGAAGACCACTTCCACGTCGAAGAGGATGAAGAGCATCGCCACCATGTAGAAACGAACCGAGAAGCGTCCCCGGGCATCGCCTTCCGCAGGAATGCCGCATTCATACGCGTCCAGCTTGGCTTTGGAGTTGCGATGGCGACCCAGAAACCACGACGCGGTTACCATTCCAGCGCCCATCCCGACCGCGGCAAGGATTTGCAGCAACATCGGAACGTAATTCCAGAAATAGTTTGCGCCCTGCATCTCAACCTCACCGCTTGAGCGTTTTATCGCCGAAGCCTCTCCACTGAGAGTAGTTTCTGCTTATCACTGCCGTCAAGGAAGGGTCAGAATTCCCTGTAAATTCACAAAAAACCACTCCGCATTTGTTGGCATTCCGAAACAAAAAATCACACAGACGAGCTATTCTCAACTCCGCATCGCTGTTCCAATTCGAAACAAAAACGCGGACCAGCTCGCAATCTTCTGAAGTACACCAGACCGCTGCCGATAGATTCCCCGAGAGGGAAGCCATGAGCACTTTCAGTCACCCGCTGGAACCGATCCGGATCAGGCATCTTTCGCTCGTAGGAAAAGATGACTCTATCACCGCGGAGTCGTCTCTGGAAGAGATGCATCTCAGCGCAGACGACGGGCTCGCCTTCATGCGCGGTCTGGCTGTCGCGATGCTCTTCAATATCATTCTTGCCTCGGTAATCGTTGCCGGCTGGGAACTCTGGCGACTTCTGCGCTAGCGCCCTCACTCGTCCTCTAGAAAGTTGTCATCCTGAGCGGAGACGCGCAGCGGCCTACAGGGCGGCGGCACATCCCCAGCCAGTACCGTTGTCCCTCAGCGCCGAACGCAAAACCCTCTGATACCCTCAAGCCATGCAACTCGTCATCAACGGCCAGCCGAGGGAATTCCCTGAACTCGCAGCCGATGCAAAAATCTCTGATCTCATAGCAATTCTGGGCCTCAAGAACGACCGGGTAGCCATCGAACAGAACGGAGACATCGTCTCCCGCGCCTCCTGGACAGAATCAGCCCTCAACTCCGGAGACAAGCTGGAAATCGTGCACTTCGTCGGAGGTGGAAGCCGCTGATGCGCTCCCATCCATGGGTCCGCCTGACACTCTTCTGCTGTCTCGCGTCAGGCTTGCCTGCGAGCGCGCAGAC
>DATGAD010000146.1:0-4348 GCA_035313725.1 Alloacidobacterium sp.
CGCAAAGTTTGTGATGCTTGACGTGGACGCACAGTCATCGGAGGGCAAAGGCGGCTATGCGAAAGCGATGGACGAGGAGTTTTATCGCCGCCAACGCGAGTTGCTGACTGAAGTCCTGCGCGAACAGGATGTCGTGATTACCACTGCAGCTGTGCCTGGACGCAAGTCTCCAATTCTGATTACCGCCGAGATGGTTTCCGCCATGCCAGCAGGCTCTGTGATCGTTGACATTGCAGCGGAACGAGGCGGCAACTGCGAACTCACCCGTCCCGGCGAGACGGTCGTGCAGGATGAGGTGACGATCCTTGGGCCGGTCAATCTGCCCTCGATGATTCCAAATCATGCGAGCCAGATGCTTTCGGCAAACATCGCTGCTGTTGCCAAGTTGCTTATGCGAGACGGGAATATTTCGCTGAATCTGGATGACGAGATCATTCGCGAATCGCTGGTTACGCATCAGGGAAAAGTCGTACATCCGCGCGTTGCCGAGCTGCTCGGTGCGTCTGAACTGGGCGAGGTGAAGCAATGAGTTCCTACGAAATTGCTATCTGGGTGTTCATGCTGGCGGCATTTCTCGGATTCGAATTGATCCGCCGGGTATCGCCTTTGCTGCACACTCCACTGATGTCTCTTACCAACGCAATCTCGGCTATTGCCGTAGTTGGAGCCATCCTCATCACGGGAGCAAAAGAGGCGAGCACACTGACGCGCGCTCTTGGTTTCACGGCGGTGGTACTGTCTACCATCAATGTCGTCAGCGGGTACCTCATCACGGATCGCATGTTGAAAATGTTCAAAAAGCGGGGTGCTGAAAAGAAATGATGCAGAGCATCTTTCCGATTCTGTACCTTCTCGCTGCTGCCAGTTTCATCCTTGCCATCAAGTGGATGAGTTCGCCGACTACCGCCCGCCGTGGCGTGATTATTGGCGAAATCGGAATGCTGCTCGCCGTTGTGGGAACGCTGTTGCGCGCCGAAGTGGTGAGCTACCAGTGGATCTTCATCGCATTCCTCATCGGCTCGGCAATCGGTGTTCCCATTGCGTACTACATGCCGATGACGGCAGTACCGCAGCGGACCGCGTTTTCGCATGCCTGCGGCGCGCTGGCGGCCGCGCTCATCGGTGCCGCTGAATATTACCGCCAGATGCCGCATGGCGTGGTGATGATCGCGCTGATTGTCGAAATGCTGCTGGGGTTTCTCACTTTCACGGCCAGTATGATGGCCTTCGGTAAATTGCAGGAGACGCTGCCCCAGCGTCCAATCACTTTCAAAGGCCAGAATTTCGTCAATCTTGGCATTCTTGCTCTTGCCGTGATATTTGGCGTTGCACTCATCCTCTCGCCGGAACGTACCTGGCTGTTTCCCATCTTTGCTGTTCTCTCTCTCGTCTTTGGTGTCCTGCTGATCATTCCTATTGGCGGCGCGGATATGCCGACCGTCATCGCATTGCTCAATTCCTATGCGGGACTTTCAGCCAGCGCTATGGGCTTCGCCTTCGACAATAAACTGCTGATCGTTGCTGGAGCGCTCGACGGTTCTTCCGGCTTCATTCTTGCCGTGATCATGTGCCGGGCCATGAACAGGTCGTTCAGCAACGTATTGTTCGGCGCGTTTGGCACAATTCAGACCAGCGTGAAACAAACGACCGCACGTCCAGTGCGGTCCGCTTCCGCAGAAGAAGCGGCGGAGATTCTCGACTCAGCCCGCAAGGTGGTCATCATCCCCGGATACGGCATGGCGGTCGCCCAGGCACAGCATAAGCTGCGCGAGCTGCACGATATCCTCACAAAGCGAGGGATCGAGGTGAGCTTTGCCATTCATCCGGTTGCGGGACGCATGCCAGGACACATGAATGTTTTGCTTGCGGAAGCCGATGTTCCCTACGACCGGCTTATCGAAATGGATGACATCAATCCCGAATTTGCGAGAACGGATGTAGCGCTTGTGATTGGGGCGAATGATGTCGTCAATCCGGCGGCGCGGTTCGAGAAAGACAGTCCCATTGCCGGTATGCCGATCCTGAATGCCTTCGAGGCGCAAACGGTCATGGTGATCAAACGCAGCATGAGCCCGGGATTCGCCGGCATCGACAACGACCTCTATTATCTCGACAAGACGCTCATGCTCTTTGGCGATGCCAAGAGCTTTGTCTCCGGCATTGTTAAGGAGTTGAACGCGGTCGCTGCTGGGTCCTAGCCTCCCCCCTGGTATATTTCTGGTAAGTTCCTCTTTCTACAGGTGGTTGGGTGCATCTGGGTGCCTCATGCCTACATTCACTCTGTCGGCCCACCCTCCCCCCTATGTTTCTTGTAAATTCATCTTTCTATTAGTAGTTGCGTGCGTTTGGGGTGTACTTTGGTGCGCGCTTCGCGCGGTCTGGTTAGACCCACCCTAGCTCCTCGAACGGCGCGAGGAGCTAGGATGGGGCACCCGGCTGATCCTGGCACATTGCCTTTCCGAAACATCGTTCAGATTCTTCCTCCCATTGGTCGTCAGAATGACGAGGCATAGACGGCTATGCTTTCCGTGACGAAACGTGGAGGATTGTGCTCTCCCGAAAACAGGAAAGCCCGCCAGTAGTGGCGGGCTTTTTCTCTACTTCTAGTTTACCAGTTTGAGGGGTAATGGTATGCCAAATTGGTTCAGTTATTTTCTCTTTAGAATGTTGGAGTTATAAACTTTCTTGATCGCTGGGGGCTTGACACGGTCAGCAGTCGATACCGGCTTTCTTCAGCGAGTCCTTCAGTCCCTGCATGCTTATGCGCGTGGATGCTTCAGGCGTGCCTGCGCCGCGCCAGTGGGTTTCGAGACTCACTGCGTAGTGGTACCCATCGCGCTGCAAGGCCTGGAACTGTCCTACCCAGTCCACAACGCCTGCGCCGACAGGCGCCCATTCATACTTCCCGTCGGGCAGCCGCTTTACATCCTTGCTGTGGCAGTGGCCAATGCGTTCTTTGGGCAACAGATTGTAGCCGTTTGGATAAGGCGTATCGTCAGGGAAGGTTGCGGCGTTGCCCGGGTCCCAGTTGAGCATGAAATTTTTATTCGGAATTGCCTTGAGCACCGCAGCTGCCTCTGCGCCGGTCGCGGTGTTGCAGGACATTTCGTTTTCCAGCAGAAGAATCACGTTGCTTTTGGCGCACTTTTCGGCGGCTTCTCGCAGCTTGTCGTTCATGGCTTCGCGATACGGCTTCGGGTCGTCGAGGCGCCAGAAGTCGAAACAGCGAATGCGGTCTGTCTTAAATGCCTTCGTCAGCTCGATGCAATGGTCTAGCAGCACATCCTGCTGCTTGAAGTCGAAGTCTGCGTGAAACTGGTCGCGCTTCGGACTGCTCTTCGAGAGCGGCGCGCCGGGCCAATCTACTTTGAAGAGCGGGCTGGCAATATCGGTAACTTGAAGCTTGTATTTTGCAAGAATCTGTTGCGCGTCGGCGATCTGTTTTGCATTGAGTTCGGTAATGTTCTTGTCCCACATGCCGCGCAGCTCGATCCAGCTCAGGCCAAAGTCCTGCGAGGCAATCTGGCAAGCGCGGTCGAAGTCCTGCGTCAACTCGTCATTGATGACCGACAGGCGAAACGGGCAATTCATGGCTGCAGCCATTGAAGTTTTTGCGAGCACGCCGGTTGCGGCAAGGCCCATGAGAAATTCACGACGCGACGCGGACATCGATTACGCCTCCAGGAATCAGATGACAAGACGATTCACTCATAGATGATAGTTGAAGTGTTGTTGCGAGGGCTGAAGCCCTCGCCTACCTCAAAGTGCCCTTCAGAATCGGATCGTTCCCGATAGCTGGAGTGCTCGCCCACCTCCGGTGCCATTCACGCCGGAGCCGCTGCTGGTTGTTGATGTGACCTGGCCAAACGTAGTGCTGGTGATGGAATTGCTTGGGTTGCTGAATTGCGGAGAGTTGCTTAACTGGAAGGCATCGACGCGCGTTTCCAGCGAGACGGTCTCCCATATTGGAAACGATTTGAAGGCTGAGAGATTGTCCTGAATAAATCCGGGGCCGAAGAACTGGTTACGGCCCGAACTCCCCATGGTGACTCCATATTGGATGGGACAGGGCGAAGTGGTGCACCCGACGGGCTGGGTAAAGCTCGAGGTGTCGAACCAGTTGTGCGCTGTGCCAATCCCATGAAGCGCATGGAAGGATTTTACCAGATTGGCGGTCTGCGTTTGGCCGGGTGTATTGATCGTGCCGCCGTTTGCCGTCACAGTGAACGGTAATCCGGAGACAACTGAGATGATGCCCGACAGTTTCCATCCGCCAAGAGCTACAGACGTAAAGCCGCTGCTCAACCAGCGTTTTCCCTTCCCAAAGGGAAGCTCGTAAGTAAAGCTC
>DATGAD010000147.1:0-6580 GCA_035313725.1 Alloacidobacterium sp.
ATCTCCTTTGCTCGCAGCAATTCCTCAAGAATACGGATGATGAAGCTGCGATCAGCCTGATAAGCCCGGGAAAGTACCCATACCAACTCGACCATGGAGGGGGTGGCTATGAAGCCGGGATCTTCAGGTGTAAGGGAAGAGATCAGCGCAACCGCCCTTGACGACTGTGCCGGATCATCCTGGGCAAAAAAACGTACAAGGACATTCGTATCGAGGCCTATCACCGCGCGGAGGCTCCCCGTTCTGCAATCACCTCATTCATCTCAGCGATTGTGACTGGCTTCTTCCGTTTGGGAAGAATACCTCTGAGGGATTGTATAGAGACTGTGGCCGGGATCACCTCATAATGTCCGGTGGCTTTATTGAAGACGAATTCGATGCGATCGCCTGTGCCCACGCCTAACTCGGTCCGCACTTCGATAGGAATTGTAATTTGCCCTTTGGAGGTAATGGTAGATGATGCCATTGCTAACCTCGTCTCCTTAATTATATTAATATTTCTTACTTTTGAGTAATGCAATGAATGAGTATAGGCTGCGAAAGAGCGGTACACTAGAAGAAGAACACCCACCGAGAGAGTTCCGAGACACCTGCTTTGCAGCATTTATTAGACAAGTTGAACCCGCAGCAGCGGGCTGGGGTTGAATCCGTTGACGGCCCAGTGCTGATTCTGGCCGGCGCCGGATCGGGGAAGACGCGCGTCATTACGCACCGGATTGCGTATCTGATTCACGAGCGCGGAGTTGCGCCGGATGCGATTTTGGCCGTGACCTTTACCAACAAGGCCGCCGCGGAGATGGGCGAGCGCGTTGACAAGCTGATTGGGCACTCGACGCTGGCGAAGCCGTTGATTGCGACCTTCCACTCGTTCTGTGTACGGATGCTGCGGCGGGACATCGAAGCGCTGCGCATCGGCAATGAAGGACTGACGAAGACCTTCGCCATCTATGACGAGAGTGATCAGCAGGCACTGGTCAAGCAGATCATGCGGCGCATGGGGCTGGACGACAAGCAGTTGACGCCGCGCGTGCTGCTGTCGAAGATTTCGTGGGCGAAGAACCACATGATCGATCCGCAGGAGTATTACCTGCAGTCGTCGGACCCGATGAGCGAGAAGGTCGCGCACATCTTCGAGGCGTATCGCAAGGAGCTGCGTAAGAACAACGCGCTTGATTTTGACGATCTGCTGCTCGAAGCGGTCCGGCTGCTGAAGTCTTCTGCTGAAGTGCGCGAGAAGTACAACCGGCGCTATCGCTACCTGTTGATTGATGAGTATCAGGACACGAACCGACCGCAGTATGAGCTGATGAAGCTGCTGGCGGGCGAGGAGAAGAATGTCTGCGTCGTCGGAGATGAGGACCAGAGCATCTACTCGTGGCGCGGGGCAGACATCCGCAACATTCTCGAGTTTGAGAAAGACTTCCCGAACGCGAAGGTGATTCGCCTGGAGCAAAATTACCGCTCGACGCAGGTCATTCTGGAAGCGGCGGGCGCGGTGGTGGCGCGCAATTCGAAGCGCAAGGGCAAGCACCTGTGGACGGAACGCGAGGGCGGCGCGCTGATTGGATACTATGAGGCTCCGGATGGCGAGAACGAGGCGCTGTTCATCGCGGACTATATCCAGAAGTATCTGCGCAAAGCCGGGCAGGAGCACGAAGACGTCCGCGTGGCTGTGCTCTACCGCACGAACTCGCAGTCGCGGCTGGTTGAAGAGGCTCTGCGCCGGTACGGCATCAGCTACACAATGGTCGGCGGCTTCTCGTTCTATGACCGGGCTGAGATCAAGGACCTGCTGAGCTACCTGAAGCTGGTGCAGAATCCGCACGATTCGATTGCCATGCAGCGGGTGATCAATGTTCCCGCGCGCGGGATTGGCAAGGCGACGCTTGAGACTTTGGAGCGGGTTGCGATTGAAACCGGCTCAAGCACCTGGAATGCGATTGGCCGGGCGCTCGCCGAGAGGCTGCTTCCGACGCGGGCGTGCATCGCGCTCGATACCTTTCGCAAATTGATTGAAGACGTGCGGGCGATGCTTGCTCCGGGGTTTGCGGAGAAGCTGACAGCTGACGTTGCAGAGTCAGACGCTTCGTTTGATGTGGCTGCCCCTGCTTCCGAAGACGACGACATCAGTTTCGAATTCGGTGATGCGGAGCAGCATGGGTTTGCGTTCGGGGATGACGATGTTGCCTTCGATGCTTCGGAGTTCAATCCGTTCGCGGAACAACCCCACCCTGTCGCAAAAGACGCGACAGGATGGGGCACCCAGGGTTCTGCGGGTGCAGAGAATGGTGTGCGCGAAGAGGCTGTGGAAGGGTTTAGAACTCCGGGAGACGCAGCCACGTTGCCGGAGTTGATTCGCTTCATCATCGATCGCAGCGGGTATATCCGTGCGCTCGAAGAAGAAGGCACACCTGAAGCTTTCTCCCGCATTGAAAACCTGAAGGAACTTGCCAATGCGGCGCAGGACGCGCAGGAGCGTGGCGAGACGCTCGATGAATTCCTCGATCACGCGGCGCTAGTGAGCGACACGGACCAAATCAACGCAGATGCCCGCGTCACGTTGATGACACTGCATTCGGCGAAGGGGCTTGAATTTCCGCTGGTATTGCTCGCTGGGATGGAAGAAGGGCTGTTCCCGCATTCGCGGACGCTCAACGAACCGGACCAGATGGAAGAAGAGCGGAGGCTCGCTTATGTCGGGATGACGCGTGCAATGGATGCGCTGGTACTGACGCGGGCTCGCTATCGGCGTCGTTACGGGAACGACATGCCGGAAGCGTCGATGCCGTCGCGGTTTTTGGAAGAAGTGCCTTCAGCTCTGATGGAAGATTTGAGCGGCGGGCAGCAGCGCGCCTCAAGCTGGGGTGGATACGCTGCCGCATCTACACAGCGAGCTTCCTGGATGAAGCAGCGCGAGTACGACGATGGGTTTGAGTCAAGCCGCCACTACAGCTACGAGGATGAGGACCAGCGGCCTCTTCGGCAGCAGAATGGTAGCAGTGCTCCGCGGAATGCTGTGAAAAAGAGCGGCGGCGAATCGCTGGACAACATCGCGCAGTTCTTCAGCGGGCGTGGGGGCAGTACACCTCGGCCAAAGATCGAGGTCACGGAGCCGAAGGGCGCGGTTGGATTCAAAAGCGGTCAGCGTGTACGGCATCCAAAATACGGGGAGGGCGTGGTCTTCCGGCGCGAGGGAGACGGTGAAGACGCCAAGATCACGGTACAATTTACAAGGTTCGGTGTGAAAAAACTGGTGGAGAAGTTTGCCCAGTTGGAACGCATCTGAAGGCCCTGTTTCGAAGCACAAGTAACGCGTCTGAATCCGCATCGTTGAGATTCTTCGTCGCAAACTCCTCGGAATAGCGGCCCAAAAGTCAGAAGGAGAAGAATGGCAAATACCAAGAAGATTGAAAGCACAGAAGAACGCAAGAAGGTAAAGCGGACAGCCCGCAAGAAGGCGGCCCCTAAGGCAAAGCGGACCACTCCGCGAGGATCAAACAAAAAGAAGATCAGAAAACTGACGCGCGGTACGAGCAAGCGCTAAAGGCGATTTGAGAGCCTGTCCTGCGGATTTTGCTTCGCGGGACGGGCTCCGAGCGGCTACACTCCCCTCATCAAGACTGCAGGAGCCAGGTTCTGCCGACACAAGTCTTCGCCCGAAAATCGATCGACAAATTAATTCGTGACTCAGAGGCGCCCGAGCACAGCCTCAAGAAGACGCTCGGCCCTTGGTCGCTCACGGCGCTGGGCATTGGCGCGGTGATTGGCTCGGGCATTTTTACCGTCATCGGGACGGCGATTGCCGGCGAGCAGTTCGATACGTCGTCGATTCTGAATACGCCCGTTCTTGATTACCTGATTCACCACACCGCGCTAGCCGGGCGTCCGGGGGCGGGTCCAGCGCTGGCATTGTCGCTGGTGCTGGTGGCTATCGTCTGCGCCTTCACCGGGCTTTGCTACGCCGAGTTGGCTTCTATGATTCCGATTGCGGGATCGGCGTATACATACACATATGCGACGATGGGTGAGCTGATTGCCTGGATCATCGGCTGGGATCTGATTCTCGAATACGCCTTCTCAAACATGGCGGTGTGCGTGGGGTTTGCTGCGCACATCGTCGACTTAATGGACTGGATGGGAATACATCCGTCGGCGCGATGGATTTCGCCTGCCTACCTGCCGAGCGGCTTGCAGGATTTTTCCGGCAATATGCTCTACGCGCCCGGATGGCACTTCGGCTTCAACTGGCCTGCGTTCCTGATCGTGATGCTGCTGACGGTGGTGCTGGTGCGCGGCATTCGCGAGTCGGCGGAGACGAACAATGTTATGGTCCTGCTGAAGATTGCGGCGATTCTCGTCTTTGTCGCCTTCGGCGCGCACTTCATCCATCCGTCGAATTGGCACCCGTTTTACCCGAACGGCTGGTCCGGGCTGCTGACGGGCGGCTCGATTATTTTCTTCACCTATATCGGGTTTGATTCCGTCTCGACGGCGGCCGAGGAGTGCAAAAATCCGCAGCGCGATGTGCCGATTGGCATTCTCGCGACGCTGGTGATCTGCACGACGCTCTATATCGGCGTTGCCGTGGTGCTGACCGGCTTGATCAAGTGGGATCAGCTGGTGGGCGATGCCGCGCCGGTGGTCAACACACTCAGAAAGCTGTCGTTGACGACAGGCGGCGAGTCGCTGCATTGGATTCGGCTGGTGATTCTGATCGGCGCGCTTCTGGGGATGATCTCGTCGATCCTCGTCTTCCAGATAGGCCAGGCGCGCGTGTGGTTCGCCATGTCGCGCGATCGCCTGCTGCCTTCCGTCTTCTCGAAGGTACATCCGAAATATCGGACGCCTGCTGTCTCGACGTGGGTCGCGGGATTTGTCGTTGGACTGCCTGCTGGATTGCTCGATATCGGAACATTCTCCGATCTGTCGAATATCGGTACACTCTTCGCCTTTGTGCTGGTATCGGCGGGCGTGCTGGTTCTGCGCTACAAAGATCCTCATCGACATCGTAGCTTCCGCTGTCCCGGTGGGCCAGTGTTTCCGGTGCTCAGCATCTTCTTCTGCGTACTGCTGATGGCCGGGCTGCCGATCATGACATGGCTGCGCTTCTTTGTCTGGCTGGCCATTGGGCTTTGCATCTACTTCTTCTACAGCTGCAGACGAAGTGAGTTCTGCCCGCCGCATCGGGCGCGGTAGGTTGGAAACTGCTCCGGCGAACTATAGGCTGTCGCCGCCCACTGCAAAAACTCCTCGTTGACTGCGAGAGCGTTTGAGCATCTAGTAAGCCTGCGGTACACCAGTGGAATGACTGCAGGACCGAAAGATTTCATTCGCCGACTTCCCAAGGCTGAACTCCATCTGCATCTGGAAGGCACGATCTCGCCCGAAACTCTGGTCGAACTGAGCCGCCGGCACGACACTGAACCGCTGAACCTCGATCAGGCGCAGGCGCTCTATCAATACACGGATTTTCACGGCTTCTTGATGGCTTTCAAGTCTGTGACCGAACGGCTGCGCACTGCCGAAGACTACGAACTGATCACCTACAAAATGCTCGAGCAGCTTGCCGCGCAGGGCGTAGTTCACGCCGAAGCCTATGTTGCAGTGGGTCTTGTCTATTACTGGGAACGCGGCGATTTTGAGCCGATATTCGCGGCAATGGAGCGGGCGCGGGAAAAGGCCGAGAAGGACTTCGGCATAACCCTTTACTGGATTTTCGACGCCGTGCGCCACTTTGGAGTCGAAGCAGCCACGCGGGTCTTTCGTAAGGCTGCTGAGATGAAAAGCGAATACCCCAGCATTGTCGGTATCGGCATCGGCGGGGATGAGCGCAACGGACCAGCGGAATTGTTTCGCGATGCGTACAGCGAAGCGCGTGATGCCGGGCTGCGGTTGACGGTACATGCTGGCGAAGCCGTAGGGCCGGAAAGTATCTGGGGCGCCCTGAATATTGGCGCGGAGCGCCTGGGACATGTTCTGACCGCGATTCATGATCACGAACTGGTGCATCTGCTCGCCGAGCGGCAGGTTCCTCTCGAAATTTGCGTGACATCAAATCTCAGAACTGGTTGCTGTGCGAAATTAGAAGACCACCCGGTGCGGCGTTATTTTGACGAGGGGCTGATGGTGACGCTGAATTCCGACGATCCGACGATGTTCGGCGGCGATCTGGAAGGCGAGTATCTGTTGGCGCACAATGCGTTTGGCTTTACCGAAGAGCAGCTGCGCGAGCTGGCATCCAATTCGATCGAAGCCAGCTTCTTACCACCGGAGCAAAAAGTCCGCTGGTTACGTCAAATCGACGAAACGGTCTAAATATCGAAGGAACTATCTAAAGAGGTAATGCAAAGTGACCGATGTGTTACAGACAGGTTGCAAACGATATGCGATATCATATCGGCATGGGATCGCTGTTGAGGCGAGGTCTTTTTCGGTCAGGAAAGAAGGCTGAAGTGATTGTTCTGCCAGGTCTGAGGAAACAGGAGGAGTCGACGGTTGCGCTCAAGGCAATCGGCTGGACTTCCGTAGCTGTCGGTGTTGTTGCTCTGGGTCTGTATGTGGGCCGCGAACTACGCCAGCG
>DATGAD010000148.1:0-3095 GCA_035313725.1 Alloacidobacterium sp.
ACGTGGATGGGTTCATTGCCGCACGGGTGGGTAGATCAGGCGGAGGCGCGCAACTATGGTAAGCATGATCGCTGGCTCCCGGCCAAGGCTGCGGACAATGCCTATGCGCACCTTCCGTTGACGCTCGGCTATTACACGCGGGAAGACATACCGTTCTACTATGCTCTGGCCGATGCGTTCACGATCTGCGATCAGAACTTCTGTTCTTCACTGACTGCCACTGAGCCCAACCGATTGCATCTGTGGACAGGTACGGTGCGCGCCGAACCTTCCATCCGATCAAAAGCGCACGTACGCAATGAGGATATGGACTACGACCTCCAGCTGAGCTGGACTACTTTTCCCGAACGGCTGGAAGAGCACGGCATTTCCTGGCGCATTTACCAGAATGAACTCAGCTTGCCTTCGGGCCTTAGCGAGGAAGCGGACGCATGGCTGTCGAACTTCACGGACAACCCTCTCGAATATTTCACCCAGTATCATGTGCAGTTTTCGCGGTCGCACCGGCGATATCTTGCGGAGACGGAGCAGTCGCTCGCGGCTGAATTGAAAGGGTTGAAAGTCGAAGCGCCGCCTCGTCCCGATGCGGTCGAGAAGCAGATTGCGGAGATCAGCAACAAACTGGAGCAGATTCGGCACGATCTGCAAACGTGGACCGATGACGAGTTTGCGAAACTGCCGCCCGGTGAACAGAAGCTTCATCAGAAGGCGTTTACTACGAACGAGGGCGATCCGGATTATCGCGAGCTCGCCAGCATGACCTATCGCGATGGAAACACAGAGCGCGCGATGCAGATTCCAAAGGGCGATGTGCTCTATCAGTTCCGAGAGGATGTACGCGCGGGCAAATTGCCGGCTGTCTCATGGATTGTCGCGCCGGAGAGATTTTCCGATCATCCATCTTCGGCGTGGTATGGGGCATGGTACATCTCTGAGACGCTGGACATCCTTACGCAAAACCCTGAGGTATGGAAGAAGGCCATCTTCATCGTGTGCTATGACGAGAATGACGGATACTTCGATCACGTGCCGCCGTTTGTGCCGCCGCAGCACGACCGTCCGGATACAGGCAAGGTTTCAGCAGGAATCGATACGTCGGTTGAGTATGTATCGGCAGAGCAGGAGGCGGAGATCCGGAAAAGTGAACCGGCCTGGCGGGGACGCCCGGGGCCGATTGGCCTGGGCTTTCGAGTCCCACTCGTAATCGCATCGCCCTGGAGCCGTGGAGGGTATGTGTGCTCACAGGTGTTTGACCACACATCCATCCTGCAATTCATGGAAAAGTTTCTGACCAATAAGACGGGGCGGCAGATTCGGGAGACCAATATCAGCGCCTGGCGCCGCACTGTTTGCGGAGACCTGACCTCTGTTTTCCGCCCATATTCCGGGGAGAAGATCGCCCTGCCGAAACCAGTGGAACGCGAAGCCTTCTTCAGCACAATCAACGAGGCGCAATTTAAGGCGGTCCCCAATGACTTCAGGAAGCTGAGCGCCCAGGACATCGCAGGAGCGCGGGTGAATCCACGCTCGCTCCCGTGGCTTCCGCGGCAGGAAAGTGGCGTGCGTGCGGCGTGTGCGTTGCCTTACGAACTGGAAGTCGATGGTGCTCTCAGTCCGGACAGGAGATCTTTCGGCATCCGCTTTTCCGCCGGCCGCGATCTGTTTGGCGAGCGCGCGGCGGGCGCACCCTTCCGCGTTTATGCGCCCAACGCAATGCGCGTTGCCGATAAGCAAATCACCAAATTCGAGAGTGGCCGGACCTGGGACTATGCCGTTACAGCTGGGGACGGGATCAGAGATGAATGGGAGTTGAAGGACTTCGAGGCCGGTATCTATCACCTCTGCATTTATGGTCCGAATGGCTTTTTTCGAGAATTCCGCGGCAATGCAGAAGATCCATCACTAGCGATAAAACTCCGGCCCATGCTTCGTGGAAAATCTGCCAGCGGAGACGCCGAGCTACAGTTGGCGAGCGGCGATCCGAGTCGCCCACTCACTGTTGTAGTGGAGGATCTGGCGTACGGGAGCAAACAGCGCATTGTGAAACTGAGTTCCGCTACAGGCAGTAATGCCAGCGCCAGCATTGTGATCGAGTCTGCACGGACCTTTGGTTGGCACGATCTTCGCATTCGTGTGGAAGATGCGCCACACTTTGAGCAGCGCTACGCAGGACACATTGAAACGGGCCGGGAGAGCTTTAGCGATTCCTGCATTGGCCGCGCCTCTATCAACGCTCAGTAGCATGGCCTCAATTTCCGAAAGAGGCTTATTCGCGGTAGCGGATCAGTGCATCGTCCAAAGTGTCCTTGAGTGGGCCCAGCCAGGGATCGTAGTTCCGCCACTGCAAGAGGCCGTCGCGGAAAATCGGGAGGCGGACCTGCTCTGAGCTTGCCGTGCGAACACTACGTTCTGTCTTGTAGAACTCGACGCAGGCTGGTTCAAATTCGAGACCGCAGAATTCAAGGATTCGCCGCACGTTTCCCTCAAGATCCTCTACGACGTCCTCGTACCAGACTCGCAGTATCCGTCCCGGAAGCACGGCGTCCCAGTGTCGCATCAGTTCGAGATAGGTCCGGTAGTAGCGGGCGATGTCCTCGATGCTATAGGTGAACTCCTGCCCGCTCGCAAACAACTGCTTCAGGTTGCTAAAGCAACATGCCATGGGCTCGCGCCGCACGTCGATGATTCTGGCGTTCGGCGTCATGAGATGGATGAGCCCGATGTGGCGGAAGTTATTCGGCATCTTGTCGATGAAAAATGGCCTATGTCCGCGGTAAGCGCGTGTGTCCGTCATGTACCGCTCGCCGAGTCTAAGGAAATCTTCAGACGTAAGCCCCGCCAGCACGCTCGGATAAGAATTATCTTTCACCCTTAGCAGGCAGGGATCATCGAGACCCGATTGCTTCACTCCCAGTTCAATCACGATGCGCTGAATGTCGGAGAGTTCCTGTGTTCCCTCGACCTGCGAATGGGAGGCGAGGATCTGCTCGATGAGCGTGGATCCGGAGCGTGGCAGGCCGACAATGAAAATCGGATCAGGGTCCGGCGCGCCGAAACCCACGCGTGCGGCGAAGAACTGCGCTGTGCATGCCTCG
>DATGAD010000149.1:0-4874 GCA_035313725.1 Alloacidobacterium sp.
TGATCAGGCAGACGCAGATCGAGCAGCATCACATCCGGTCGATGCGCCGCATACATCTCTACGGCCTGTTTTCCGTTGGCGGCGAGGCCAACAATCTTCATGTTGTGCCGTTCCAGCACGCCGGCAAGCCCTTCGCGAACCATCGGATGATCGTCCACAATTAATACCTGGATTGAGGCTGTCTCAGCTTGTATCTGTGTCATCACCCGTCCTGAATCTCCTTTTGCCGTTGCGCCGCCAGAAGGAATTGCGTGTCTTTACGCGCAGTATAACGTTTGTTCCCTGCCCCGGTTCGCTTTCGATCGAAAGAGCCGCATCAATGCGCTGCGCATGCGCCTGCATTCCGCGCAGTCCGAAATGGCCCGCTCGACCATGCTTCAGCAGCTCCTCGCTCATTCCCTGACCATCGTCCGAGATTTCCACTTCCAGCGCATCCGGTAAAAAACGTACTTCTACTGTTACATATTCTGCATCCGCGTGACGAAAAGCATTCGCAAGCGCCTCGCGACAAATGCGGTACACCTCATCACGAATTAACGGATGAACCTGTCGCGGCTCGCCCTTGCTCACCAGGTCAAAGATCGGCAACGGACCCGATCGAAACTCGGCTTCGGCATGCCGCAACACCTCGACCAGGCTGTACTGCGTAACCGCCGTGGAATGCAGATTCGACACCATGTTGCGGCTGCGCGCGATGGTCTCGCGCATCCGTTCAGCCAGCGACGTCAGCGATTGCTGCGACGTTTCGGGATGATCTGAAATTTGAAATCCGAGGAGTTCCACCTGCAGCGTAGCCCCGATCAAATCCTGAATCACCGTGTCGTGAATCTGATGTGCAATCCTCTCGCGCTCGGCAACGCGTTCCTGAAAACGCATGCTCAATCGTTCTGCTCGCCGCCGCGTGAACCGTCGAGTGATCTCAACAACAATTCCAACTGCAAGGCAAACTGCCAATATCAGGAACCACTTTGTTTGCCAGAAGAAAGGCTTGAGAATGATTTGCGCCTGGGCTGGAAGTTCGCTTGAACCGCCCTCACGATTTCTTGCAACAACCTCAAAACGATACTTGCGCGGCGGAAGACCCGTGTAGGAAACCTCGCGCGAACTACCGGCATCGACCCAGTCGCGGTCCCATCCTGAAAGGCGATAGCGAAAACGTGTCTGTTCCGGAGCGACCGTCGCTGGAGATGTGTAGGTGAAGGTGATGCGATGTCTGCCCGGACCGACCGTCAGATCGCTGGCGAGATGATGCTGATCGTCCACGACGATGCTGTCGATAACAGCCTGCGCAGGCTCGGCGGCCAGCAGATGCGGATCGACTACAGCCGGCCCCTCGATCGTTGCAAACCAGAGACGCCCGTCATGCGCGCGCATCGCTGTTACCTCGTTCAGCGGCAGAACATAGCGGCTCTTAAGGCCGTCCGCTTCGGTAAAAATTTCCGGGTCCACTCGACCGACGCGGCCTTCAGCGTATGCCGTCCACTGCTCACGCGCTATGCGGGCAATCGCGCTCGCGGTTACGATCCACAGATTGCCCGCGCCATCATCCAGAATATCGAGTACCGTGTTGCCGGGCAGCCCTTCATTCTGCGTAAGCATCCGCCCGGAACCGCTGCCGCCGTTACGTACAAGCAATCCATTGAGTGTGCCGACTGCTATGCCATTCGCAGGCCACGCAACGCAGAGTGGCGGCGCCGACGTTGCGAGAACGTGCTCGAAACGTTCGCCGTTCCAGTGCTGCACCCCCGCTGCATCTCCCACCCACGGCATCCTACGAGCATCGACGCCAAGCGACCACAATTGCTTTCCCGTAAGACCGACTTCAGCCCCCAACTGCTCGGGCCGTCCCTCTTTCAATCTGAAAAGGCCTTGACTCTCGATACGAAACCAAACGCTCCCGTCACCGGCAACGACAGGCGTAGTTACATATCCATGGGGAATCGACGGCATCTTCGTGAACTTGTTTCCGCTCCACTCAAAAATTCCGTAGTCTGCAATCGCAATCGCCGGCGTCTTTCCATGTTCGAAGAAGCCGCGCACCTGCCCCGGAGACAAGCCCTGGGCTTTGCCGAACCTGCGCCAATGACCTGACTTCCATTGCACGACACCTCCTTCCAGCGTCCCGGCCCAGACAGAACCATCCTTCTGCTCGAAGATGGATTCCGTCTGGCTTCGTCCTCCTGCCTGCTTGTCCACCGCAGAATAGCTGGTGAAAATCCCATGATGCAGTCGCTGCAACCCGGCAATTGTTCCCAGCCAGAAATCACCATTGCGATCTTCGAGAATCGTGCGAACGTCGTTACTTGCAAGTCCGTTTGCATCCGTTAATACTTCGTTCTCGTCGCCCGTCTTTCGACTCAAGCCGTGAAGACCGCCGCTTGCCATCCACAGGCGGTGATGGCTGTCCACCATGACGCTGATAAAGTTACCCAGCCCCGGGTCTTTGACATCTTGAAAAGCATTTCCATCAAAGTGAAACAAATGATGCCCATCGCCCGCCCACACTTCTCCAAAGCGGTCCGCATAAATCAATCGGCAGTCTGGGACACTGTACTTTGCAATGATCGAGCCTCCTCGTGTACGGAAGATGTTCTCGCGGTCCGTCATCCACAGAGTTCCATCGCGGCTTTCGGCTATATCGCTGAACCGGTGAGCGCCTTCAGGCAGAGATGCCGACTCGAGTTTGTCGGCATGGGTATGCTGTAAGCCTCCCTCGAAATAAAGCCATAGCTCACCATCGTTCGAGCGCGCCAGCGTCTCGATGCGATAGTGTGCTCTTTGCCCAAAGAGGATGGGAACAAAGCGCTGATGTTCATAGTGAAAGAGACTGGACGCTGTCACGATCCAGAGCCCGTCGCCGCCATCCTTTACCAGAGCGGCGATGAAGCCTTGCAACTCAGGCGGACCATCCTGGCTGAACCCGCGAAAATGAAGGCCGTCGAAGCGCACCAGCCCGTTCATAGTTCCCACCCAGAGGAAGCCATCGGGCGTCTGTGCCAGCGAGGTAACGAAATTCTGCGGCAGGCCCTGCTCGGTCGTCCAGGTCGTCAGCACTTCGTCGCGAAGCGGGATGGGGGCATCCATGGCACTGGCTTGAAACGTGCCATAAGTAACCCAAAGTAACGCGATTAGTGCCGTGCATGGCGATGTTTTCTTAAAGTGCAAATTTGGTCGCAAGGAGTTACTTATTCCATGATAAATGCCACAAAAAGAGGCCTGAAAAGCGTACAAAAACAATTCGCTTTTTGATAGGCAAAATGCACTTTCAACCAGCGCGATACCAATTGAACAAATGTCACATCCGGAACTATCGATCAAAGCACCTTGCCTACAAATTTTCTTGACAGTTCTTCTGTATCCCGAATAGAGTTCCGCACGCGGTTGTAAATCGTTTTACTGAAAAGCTGAGTAACGATCAAAACCGCGCCGCATGTCCCACTTGTACCCAATGGAACAGCGAGCTTACTTGGGAGGGAAATAAATGAAATGGAGAAATGACGCAAAACACAGATTGCTTCTTTTGCCTCTGTTCCTGGTACTTGTTTCCGTAGGCGCGTATGCGCAGCAAAACTCGGAAATCAGTGGCACAGTTACAGATAATAACGGGGCAGTAGTTCCCAACGCACACATGACATTAACCGCAACATCCACCGGTGTTCAGCTCAGCACTGACACCAACTCCAACGGAGTCTATATTTTTCCGGGCCTCAACGTTGGCACATATGACCTTTCAGCCACAGCAAGCGGCTTCGGAACCTATGTTCAAAAGGGCCTGGCCGTGAACGTCTCTCAGACTTTGCGCGCGGATGTCAGCCTTACCGTGGGCAGCGTCCAACAGACAGTGACGGTCACTGCGAATGCCTTGCAGGTACAGGCAGATTCGAACGTGGTAAGCACGCTGATCAATTCTGAACAGATCAGCGAGATCGCAACAGAAAACCGCAACTTTGCTGCACTGGCGGCTCTGGGTCTGGGTGTCAGCTCGGCCCTGCCCGCCAACAACACACCAACCTCGGTCGCTTCAAATTTTACAATCAGCGTTAACGGTCTGCGGCAAAGCCACAATATCTGGCTAATCGACGGCGGCGAGGCGGATGACCGCGGCGGCGCCGGCGGCATGAGCATCATGCCTTCGCAGGACGCAATCGCCCAGTTCGAAACGCTCGCCAGCAACTATCCACCGGACTACGGCATTTCCTCCGGCGCGACCATTACCCTTGCCCTCAAGAGCGGAACCCGGAATTTCCACGGACAACTCTGGGAGTTCAACCGCAACACCGCTTACGACGCCAAT
The DNA here is from genome assembly GCA_035313725.1 of Alloacidobacterium sp. Taxonomy (GTDB): domain Bacteria; phylum Acidobacteriota; class Terriglobia; order Terriglobales; family Acidobacteriaceae; genus Alloacidobacterium. The sequence goes on from DATGAD010000149.1 coordinate 4,295, forward strand.
AACTACTTCAACCTGCAAAGCAACCCTGTCACGCCAAGGACGAAGCTGAACTACAACATTTACGGCTTCAATATCGGCGGCCCGGTGTTTATCCCGAAGGTCTATAACGAGAGCAGGCAAAAAACCTTCTTCTTCTATAACCAGGAGTGGCGCAAACTGATTCAGGGCAGCAGTCCTAACTCGGTACAGACGCTGCCAGCGCAGGATTATCCGACAGCTGGCCAGGACTTGAATTACGTTGCCCCGGCCTTCGCTTCCAGCACCAAACTGCTGGTTCCAACAGGTGTGAATGATCCCGTGTTCAACGCCAAGTTAACTGCAGCGGGGCTGGTACCCGGACAGCCTTTCCCTAACAACACCATCCCTGCTTCGTTGATCGATCCAAATGCCGTGCTCTTCTTGAACTCCGGCATCGTTCCCAAACCGAACCTGGCGAATGGAGAAATAATCAGTTCCGCCAACCAGCCGATCGATGTGACCGACTACATCCTCCGCGTCGATCACAACATCAATGACAAATGGCATCTGCTTGGACATTACATGCACGACGCCGTGTCACAGGGCTATGCGCAGCCTATGC
>DATGAD010000150.1:0-2193 GCA_035313725.1 Alloacidobacterium sp.
CTGCCCGGCTACACCACAAACGCGCGCGCCGAATTGTCGAAGCTGCTCCTCGAAGTCCTGCCGAAAGGGCTGAACAAATTCTTCTTCACCACCTCCGGCACCGATGCGAATGAAGCGGCCTTCAAAATCGCCCGCATGTACACCGGCAAAACAAAGATCATCGCGCGCTACCGCTCCTATCACGGCTCAACTGCCGGCTCCATCGCCGCCACAGGCGACCCGCGCCGCTGGGCCATGGAGCCGCGCGGCAAAGGCCCCGGCATCATCTTCGGCCCCGAAGTCCACTGCTACAAGTGCCCCATCAAGCACACCTACCCCGAGTGCGGAATCGCCTGCGCCGACTATCTCGAGCACATGATCCGCAACGAATCCGACGTAGCCGCCGTCATCGTCGAGCCCATCGTCGGCACCAACGGCGTCATCGTCCCGCCACCCGAGTACATGCCGAAGCTACGCCGCATCTGCGACGACGCTGGTGTTCTGCTCATCGCCGACGAGGTCATGAGTGGATGGGGACGCGCAGGCGAGTGGTTCGCGATGAACCTGTGGAACGTCACTCCCGACATCCTCACCACCGCCAAAGGAATCACATCGGCGTACGTTCCGCTCGGCCTCTGCGCAACGTCGGAAAAAATCGGTGACTTCTTCCAGGATCACTACTTCTCGCACGGCCACACCTATGAAGCGCACCCGATGACGCTGCTCCCCGCCGTCGCCACCATCCGCGAGATGCAGCGCCTCGGCCTCGTCGAACGCGCGCGAAGCCTAGCCCCCTTAGTCGAACAAAAACTCGCTGACCTCAAGGCGAAACACCCAAGCATCGGCAACGTGCGCGGCAAAGGACTCTTCTGGGCTGTCGATCTCGTCAAGAACCAGACCACAAAAGAACCCTTCAACACCTACGCAGACAAAGTCGGCGGAAAGCCACTGGTGGTCGATCAGATCGCTGCGAAAACACTCGTCGATGGCGTCATCATGCAAGCCTGGGTCAGCCACTTTGTCATTGCACCGCCGCTCATCATCACGGAAGAAGAAATCGCACGCGGAATCGACACGCTCGACAAACACCTGCACATCGCCGACGAGCAATGCGTTGGCTAAATGATGTCTATAGCTAGTTAAAAATAGATGTCATCCTGAGCGAAGCGCGGAGTCGAAGGACCTGCTTTTCGCATCGAGCAGCACGGAAGTGGGTGCCCCATCCTATCGCGTTTCTGCGATAGGGTGGGAAAGCACAGACTCAACAACACCACCCGCTACCCCAGCGTAGGCATCGTAATATCAACCCCGGTACGAATCCCAGTAGGCCACCGTGCCGTCACGGTCTTCAGCCGCGTATAGAAACGAACCCCCTCAGGCCCGTGCACGGCATGATCGCCAAAGAGCGAGCGCTTCCAACCGCCAAAGCTGTGAAAAGCCATCGGCACCGGAATCGGCACATTGATCCCAACCATCCCAGCCTGCACGCGACGAGCAAAATCACGCGCCGTATCCCCATCGCGCGTAAACAGCGAAGTTCCATTGCCATACTCGTGCTCGTTGACAAGCTGCAGCGCAGTCTCAAAATTATTCACGCGCACAACTCCCAGCACAGGCCCGAATATCTCTTCCCGGTAAATCCGCATCTCCGGCTTCACGTGATCGAACAGACACGCACCCAGAAAGAATCCTTCGCCGCGAGGCAGCGCGCTCTTACGCCCGTCAACAACGAGCTCCGCGCCTTCTTTCCAACCTAGCTCAACGTAGCCGCTCACCTTTTCCAGATGCTGCTTCGTAATCAGCGGACCAAGATCTGCCTCGTCCTTCGCACCATCACCAACGCGCAACTCGCCGATGCGGCTTTCCAGTTTTTCTATCAACTTGTCCGCCGTCTGGCTCCCAACTGCAACCGCCACGCTGATCGCCATGCAGCGCTCGCCAGCCGAGCCATACGCCGCGCCAGCCAATGCATCAGCGGCCTGGTCAAGATCAGCATCCGCCATCACGATCATGTGGTTCTTCGCGCCGCCAAGCGCCTGCACGCGCTTGCCATGCTTTGTGCCTTCGCGATACACATACTCGGCAATCGCCGTCGAGCCCACGAAGCTCACTGCCTGAATCGTCGGATGCGCGAGAATCGCATCGACCGCAGTCTTATCGCCGTGCACCACATTGAATACACCGTCAGGAAGCCCGGCTTCCTTCAGCATTTCA
>DATGAD010000151.1:0-6698 GCA_035313725.1 Alloacidobacterium sp.
GATCTGCACCCGGCACGGAATTCTGCTCGTCTTCGACGAAGTGATCTGCGGCTTCGGCCGCACCGGGCAGCCTTTCGCCGCGCAGAGCTTTGGCGTTACGCCCGACGTCATCACCATGGCCAAGGCGATCACCAACGGCAACATCCCCATGGGCGCCGTGGCCATCAGCCGCACGATCCACGACACCATGATGAACGGAGCGCCCGAGAACGCCATCGAGTTCTTCCATGGATACACATGGTCAGGGCACCCGGTAGCTTGCGCCGCATCGCTCGCCACGCTTGACATCTACCAGTCTGAAAACCTCTTCGCGCGAGCGCAGCAGTTGTCCGGCTATTTCCTCGAGCGTGCCTTCAGCCTCGAAAAAGTTCCGGGCGTCATTGATGTGCGCGGTTACGGCATGCTCGCTGGAGTCGATATCGATCCTGCAATCGTGGGTATCAATGGCTACGAGTTGCAGAAGCGTCTCTATGACCACGGCCTGCACGTAAAGACCACAGGCAATACCGCGATTCTGTCGCCGCCGTTCATCGCGGAGCAGAAGGATCTCGATTTCATCGTCAACACAATCCGTGAAGTGCTGACCAGACGCGGCTGATTGCCGCCGCCGGTCATCTGAATTCCGGCGCCCCGCTGCATCGGCTTGGAGCTGGGTCGTGCTGTATAGTCAAAATGATGGCATCGAAAGTTCAGGTAAGTGCAAAGCTGGAGGAGAAATCTCCCGGTTTGACATATGCTGCGCTCATTCTCGGCTGGCTCGTTCCGGGTCTCGGTCACGTACTGACAAAACACTGGATCCGGGCAGCGCTCCTCTTCGTCTCGATCACCAGTATGTTCACCCTCGGCATCATGATGCAGGGCAAGCTGTACCAGCCCAATATGGGCGATGTGCTGGAGATGCTTGGCTTTGCGGGAGATCTTGGCGGCGGCGCGCTCTACATTCTTGGGCGGATTATGGACCTCGGCCACGGCGCGGTTCAGGTGGCAACTGCCGACTACGGAACCAAGTTCATCGTCGTTGCCGGGCTGCTCAACATCATCTCCGCGGTTGACGCGCACAATCTTCGCATAGGCAGGAAGCCAGCATGCTAGCGCTTTCGCATTTCTCCGCTGTCCTGCTATTTGCCACGTTCGCATCGGTCGTTTTCGGCATTACGCAACGCACTTCTCCCAAGGCAATGATCCGGTATGGACTCTATTGCTGGGTAATGTTTGTGGGAATTGTGATCGCCGCCAGCTGGCTGATGTGGTTCATTCGCCGGTAGCTCAGGACTCGGCAGGCCAGCGCCAGGACCGATCCCACACCATCGCATCGAACGAGTGTTTTTCAACAAAGCCAATGCGGCGATAAAGCTCAACCGCATTGGTATTCTCTTCGGTCACCGTAAGCGTAAGTCCGCGAAATCCTCGCCCTCGCAAGTTCGCCGCGCATTCTTCGATCAGAAGTCTGCCCAGCCCAAGCTGTCGCTGATTCTTCGCCACGCAGACCTGCGTCACATGGCCAACATCATCGCGTACGCGTGAGCACAACAGCACTCCCGCCAGCGAACCATCCGCCGTTCGCGTCAACGTGCGCGACGCCGCCGGGTCGAATAGCCCACACCCGGGAAAGCGGACAATGTTGTGCAAGAAGCGCAGCGAGCCTCCCACAGTCCGGTACTGATCGTTGATAAAGCTGTCGAGGTGCCCGCCGTAGGCGTCGGCAATCAAATATCCAGCCGGATGAAAATCATTCTCACGCCAGGAGGTCAGCGCCAGGCCCTCAGGCCGCGGTAGCCGGGGATTCGACATTTCAAACTCTGACAGATCAAGCTCCATAAAGAGCCTGCGGAAGAGCTTGAATCCCGCCTCTCGAAAGATTTCCGCATGCAATCCGTGCGGATGCAGCAGCAATTGGCACTCAATGCGGTCAATACCCGGAGAATGCAGCAGAAGTTCGATCAGGTGTCGCAAAAGCTGATCTTCTACGTCAGCCGCAGCGCTGGAGAGGGAAAACACGTCACCAATAATGGCCTTATGCTCTTCGTAAACGCAGAAGACGTAGCCGGCAATGCGGCCATTCTCTACAGCGACATAGCCCGGCAACACGCGCGAATCCAGGTACTGAAGCAGCAGGTCAGCCGAGGTGCGGTAGTCCCAGCGCAGCCGGTCGCTCCAGAGACGGCTTTCCTCATCCAGCACAGGCCGCAGGCTGCTGGCAGAAAAATGTCTCAGGTCGAGAATCTCAAACTGCAATGCCGAACTCACGCTTTATTCACCCGGAATGGGCTGCGGTTTTCGCTATTCCTGTGCAGCCACTGCGTAGATCACCAGATTTTGGGCAGGATACACGAATAGTGGCTCATATCGCCTGCCGGTAAGTTTTTGACGCAGGTCGTCGATATAAGATTCACGCGCTATGAGAATATGCTGTTCCGCGGGGATCCCAGCCTGCTCGTAGTTCACCACTTTTCGATTGCGATAAAAGGATATGCCATATTCCACATCGCGGCGAACTCTATACACTGCGACCGTCCCATCCGGAGGCGCAATCTGCGCCAGAATCTGCGCCAGGGGCCGCGCAGAGTATGTTAGATCGATCAATTGCACCGTGCCCTTGGTCGAAGGAATCTGCCCGAAGCCGAAAAAGGGCCCGATCCCGTAAAGAAAGAGCAGCAGAATGACGATCGGAATCATGGTTGCGATGCGCAACCGGCGAATGCCAAACCGCGCTACGGTGATGAGAATAAAGATCGTTGCCGCAAATCCCGTCGCGCCCGCTGCAATGAGCGCATTTGCCGGAGGCATCTGATCGGAATGCTGAATTAACCGCGGCAGCAGCAGCACTAACGTCGTAAGTCCACCCGCCAGTACACCGTGCAGAATCAGCAACCACGGCTTCAGTCCGCGCTCGCGCATGCGGTTCAGGTAGTCGCCGCTCAAAATCGTCAGCGGAGGAACCGAAGGCAGAATATAACCCGGCAGCTTCGATTCCGAGAACGAAAAGAAAACCACCGGAATCAGCGCCCAGAGCACAAGAAATTCCGGGAAGGCGTCGCCCGTCCGTTGAAAACCCATGTAGTGAAATTTCGCCCGCCGCGCCCGCCATTCTGCAATTGAACCCTGCACCGCGCTCACGAGCGCTGTAATCCCAATTACTGTCCAGGGCATCAGGCTCAGCACAAGCACCGGGATGTAGTACCAGAAGTGCTGCTCGTGCTCGAAGCGGTTCGTGGCAAAGCGCTCCAGGTTATGTTCCAGAAAGAAGACGCGCAGAAAATTCGGGTTGCGCTTCTGTACCGCAATGAACCACGGCAGCACCATCGCAAGATAGAGCACAATCCCCGGCCACCAGATGCTTCGCCGCAGAATCGACCACTCCTTCCGCATCGCGGCAAATGCCGTAATAATCACCAGCGCAAGAAATGGAGCTACCGGTCCCTTGGCCAGCGTCGCCGCCCCAACAAAGAAGTAGAGATCGAAGAGCCAGAACTTGCTGTCGGTTTCATACCAGGCATACCATCCCAGCATGCCGATGCAGAACGGAGCGGCCATTTGCATGTCTGTCGACGCCCCGCGCGCAAAGCTCAAAATGCCTGCGCACGACGCCGTCAGCAGCGCCGCATCCAGTTGCCCTCCCGGCCGGAATCTCCGCATGTGCAGAAAGATCAACGTCACCAGCACAAACGCAAAGCTTGCCGAAGGGATTCTTGCTGACCAGTCGTGTATTCCGAACTCGCGGAAGGCAAACATCGCCCGCCAGTAGTAGAGAGCCGGTTTTTCGAGCCACGGCTTGCCAAACAGGATCGGCGTCACGTAGTCGTGGCGATTGAGCATCTCGCGCGCCACCTGCGCGTATCGCGGCTCGTCCGCGCCCACCAGCCCGATGCCGTCGCCGCCGAAAATCGGGACCAGCCCATAGAAAAGGAAGAAGGCGGTAAAGATGAAAAGAGTCAGGGTTTCCAGCGTCGTCCCAAGGAAAGGGAAACGCGTCATGGCAGTCGTGGAGCGGGTGCGTAGCGCCTGGATGCTCTTAGAGATGGCCACGTTCGTTTTGAGGTTCCGGATGGAATTGCTTTCCGCAGACAAGGCTATCAGATCAGGCAACTTCATGAACCGCAGCGCTCAGGGTGCGCCGGGCCACCTCAACAATCATCTCTGTCGTTTCTGGCAGCGGTCCGTCCAGAGTGCAACCGCTGGCGTGCTGATGCCCGCCACCGCCAAAGCGCTCGGCAATCCGCGCCACGTTCACATCGCCCTTGCTGCGCAGCGAAAGCCGTACCCGATGATTGCTCAGCTCACGCAGAAAGATGGCGACATCCACCCCTGAAATTGCAATCGCGTAGTTCGCCAGCCCTTCGCAGTCTTCCTCGGCTGCGTTGGTACGCACCATGTCGTCATGCGTCACCCACATCCATGCGATGCGCCCCTCGCGCCGCAAGGTCGAGAGAGCCGCACCCAGAAGCAGCATTTTTGAAGTGGGATGAGAGAAATAAACATCTTTGGCAATCGCCGCCGACCGCGCCCCATGGCGCACGAGTTCAGCAGCCAGCTCAAATGTGTGCGCATCCGTCCCGTCGTAGCAGAACGATCCGGTATCCGTCAGGACAGCGGTATACATGCACGTCGCCATCTCTGGCGTAATACGTACCCCGGCCACCATGGCCAGTTCGTAAACCATCTCCGCCACCGCGCATGCATCAGTATCGATCCAGTTGACGTTGGCAAAGGTCCGTCCGCTCATGTGATGGTCGATATTGACCAGGAAGCACCCCTCCAGCCCGCGCAGCCGCGAACGCTCGATCCCGTCGCACTCCAGCAGAATCACCGCGTCATACTGTCCGTCCACGCGCACTACCTGACGTATCGCAGAAGAGCAAGGAAGGGAACGATAGATCAGCGGCACCCGGTCGCAGGAAACCATATCCACCTGTTTCCCCAGCTGCTCGAGAATCATCGCGCAGGCCAGCATCGACCCCACGGCATCGCCATCCGGACGCGCATGCGCGGTGACGAGAAACCGCTGGCCGCGCTCAATCACGTCCAAAACTGCGTGGATAGTATGCCGTTCTCCCATGGCCCGATCTGCGGTCTTCAATCTCCTCTGGTATTCTTTGCATTCCCCTTAGAAAACTTCGGTGTCCTATTCCGCGACACTCTTCTGCCGCTTCTGCGCCCGTCCCAGCAACTCATCGATGCGCGCCTTCATCTTTTCCGAGCGATCGATATGGAACGAAAGCTCCGGAACATGCCGCACGCCCATGCGCTCCAGCAGTTCATGCCGGATATAACCCCTCGCCGCCATCAGCCCCTCGATCGTCTGCTTTTCTTCTTCCGGGCCACCGTCCACGGCCACATAAATCAGCGCCGACTTGCCCCCCGGATTCAGCACAACCTGGCTGATATAGGCAAAGCTGATCCGGGGATCGGACAACTCGCCCTCGATCATCGCTCCTATTTCGTCACGCAGCGTTTCCGCCACGCGGTCCTGGTGATACTTGCGCGCCCGTTGTTCTGGCATCTCAAACTTCCTTTGGTTAAACGATTGAGAATATCAGACCAGACGGCCCTCATCGCACAAAAGTGAGCAGCAGATGAAAAAAGTTGTAATCAGGCAATAAAGAGTGGTTGAAAGGAAGATACTTACGGGCCGGCAACGGAGGAAATTGGGAAGAGTCTTAGCGATTCAGAACACTCCCAAAGCTGAAAGCAGGCCACAATGTAAAACGCCTGTGGAAGTAATTCCACAGGCGTCACAATTCAGTAGCCCTCCCCCAAGTGCTACTCAATGAATGAACTGTACAACGGCCCTCATGTCACCGCTATACCAAATTAGTTTCAAAGTAGGGATTTGTCGTAATCAGGGATTCGGTTACCCCGGGAACAGCTAGTCCTCTAGAAATTCCCACCAGCAATCCGTGACCTGAGCTCCAAGATCATTCGTGATGCGCAGCGCCGCATCCTCAACCTGCTTCATCAGCCCGGAAAGGTAATCGCGAGAGCCTGAAATGGCAGTGACCCCGATCGTGGCCGATTGCCACGTTACCGACTCGTCCATCTCCGCCACCGAGATGTTGAAGCCATGCTGCAGCTTCTCCTTCAGGCTGCGCACCACCTGCCGCCGGTCCTTCAGCGACTGGGCGTGCTCAATGCGAATCTCCAGCCTCAGTGCAGCTATGGGCATGGGTCTAGCCTAGCAGGTGCAATCTGAGCCGCCGGCGCAACGGTTCATCGCAGACTCCCCACATACGGTCCCAATTCAGTCGGACGGCAAAAGGAATCCCGCTACGCTGCTGAAGAAGGTTTAAAGACTTGCGTGGGGTAAGAGCAACTTCGAAACCAGGCTCTCAACCCTCAAGGCAGGCGGCTTTACCCAACCCCAGGCCGTCTGCCTCTTTTATGCCTTTTCGCCGAAGAAGATTTCCACCTGATCCTTACGCGGCGGCTTGGTGAAAGCGCTCACCACAACCAGGCAAAGCACCGCCACAATCAGCGCAGGGAAAATCGCATCCCTCTGCGCAAGAACCGCCGGCAAGTGATTGTGTATAAAGCTCGAATCCCAGAAGACCGTAATAAATGTGCCCGCGCCGATCGCACTCACCGCCCCAGCTGCATTCGCACGCTTCGAATAGAAAGCCGCCAGAATCACTGGAGTCAAAGCCGCCGAATAAATGGTGTAGGCATAAAGGGTCTTCTTCAGCACCGACCCGGTATGCAAC
>DATGAD010000152.1:0-2963 GCA_035313725.1 Alloacidobacterium sp.
ATGCGGGTAGCAATGCTCAATGCCAGCCGCACTACCTCCTGCTCCACATGCGCAAGATAGCCGTCGCGCGCCGATGCGAAGTCGCCAAGAGCTCGTCCCATCGAGTGAGCCATTTTTGTGATCACCGCGGTACGATGAGACTCGTCTTCCCGGCGTCCGCGCTCGAATGCGGCCGCGGTTTCCACTTCGAGCTTCTGACGAAAGGCGGTGTCGCGTTCCTGCAACTGCTGTTCCAGCTCATGCAAACGAGCGGTTAGCAGCGCAAGATCGCTTCGCCCATTTGCATCCAGACTCTCTTTCTCCTGAGCCCGATCTGTCAGCTCCTCAGAAACAAAAGCATCCGGCGCTGTTGCGAGAGGAGCAAATGCGAGGCGGTATTCCATCCGACGAACTTTCGGTTCTACTTTATGCAACATCTTTGTCTCCATCGTTCCCGTCGCTACACCAGCAGGTCATCGCCCTGCTCGATCTTCAAGATCACCTTTCCGTCCGCTTCAAGCTTCCGTGCCAGATTGAGAATCTCGTGCTGGGCGAGTGTGACTTCACGCGTGCGCACCGGCCCAAGCACTTCCATGTCTTCCTTCAGCATCTCCACTGCACGCGACGACATGGCACGGAAGATATGCGCCCGCACGTCTTCTCTCGCGCCTTTCAGCGCCATAGCCAGGGTCGGCTTGTCGATCGCGCCCACCAGTTCGCGCATGCTGGTCGAGGGCACCGTCACCAGATCTTCAAAGGTGAACATCAGATTGCGGATGTTGAGCGCGACCTCTGGCTCCTCCTCTTCAATCTGCTCGAGAATCTTCTTCGTCTGCCCGGCATCGAGACGGTTCAGCAGATCGGCAACCGCCTTGAAACCTGCATACGCTTTGCGGCTCGTATCACCCACGGTCTCAAGGCGCTTGTGCAGAATCAGCGCAACTTTCTGTGCCATCTCCGGAGAAAACTGGCGCATTTCCGCCAGTCTTCTTACCACGGCGACCTTCTGTTCCTCGCCCAGGCTGTTAAGCACGAGCGATGCACGTTTCGGATCGAGATGCGCCAGAACCAGAGCGACCGTCTGCGGATGCTCGCCGTCGAGGAATTTGCCCAGTTGCTGCGGATCGACCTTCTGCAGCATGGCGAGATCGCCCTGGCTCGCCTCCTGTGCGCGCTTCACCAAAGCGAGCAGATCTTCCGCCCGCTGCTTGCCGAACGACTCCACCAATAGCTTGGTGGCATATTCGAGACCGCCATGCATCATATATCGCTGGGTCTCGATCATCTCGAAGAACTCTTCCATGACCCGTAGCGACGCCTCGGGGGGAACGTTGCGCAGTTCCGCAATCTCCTCCGTCAGGCGCTGCACATCGTTATCTGGCAGGTTTTGAAGAATCCTCTTGCCCAGTTCATCGCCCACCGCGACGACCAGAATTGCCGCCTTCTTGATTCCGGACAACGAGCGCTCAGGAATGCGGCGCTCGGCGGCCGGAGGCGGCACGAGGCTCGTCGTAGTTGTGGGCAAAGGTGCGGCAGCGGCCATCGTCAGCTCTCCTTACTCGGTGTGAATCCAGCTTTGCAGCAGGCGCGTCGTTTGCGCAGGCTCACGCCGCAGGTGCTCCGCCACGGCGTCAAACACCAGCTGCGCTCTTTTCTTTTGCTGCTCTGCAGCTTCTTCGCTCGTCTCATGCAGGGACACGGTCTCCTCGCCTGAAGAAAGTCGCGGCTCTTCTGCCAGCGCCGCCGCAACAGCCTTCTCTGGAATTGCGCTCTTCCGCATCGCAGGACGGACCACAAAGAAGAGCAGGCAGAGCAGCGCTATCACGAGCGCGCCGTACTTCCACATCGTCTCGGATTGGGCAGCGCCTGCCAGGAACTGCTCAACCGCGGTGGCTGGCGGATGCGCCGAGTTGTCTTCAAATGCCATGTCCTCGACGCTCACCGTATCGCCGCGTGCGTTGTCAAAGCCAATCGCCGCCTGTGCCAGCTCGGTCAGATGCTGCATCTCTTCCGGAGTGCGCGACTGCCAGCTCACCTGTTTGCCGTTGACCACCATGCGATGGTTGATCAGCACCGCGGCCGTCACGCGCCGCACTTTGCCCGATCCCTGCACCGTATGGCGTACTCGTTTCGAGGCGCCATACGAACCGCTCTCCTGCTTCAGGTTCTGCGTACCCAGGTTCTGCTGGGGAAAGAGCGGCGGCTGCAAATTAGGAGCATTGCTCGCCGTGCCGGGAACACCCGTTGGGCCAGACTGCGCCCCGGAGGTCTGTTCAGACCGCTGCATCGAAAGCGTCACAACATTGTTCGGGTCGTAGGTCTCATCGACTTCATCGGCAGTCGAGCTGTCGTAATCCACATTGACCGAAGCCCTGACACTCCCCACGCCGGCAACGGGCTCAAGCGTCTCTATCAGCTTCGCCGCCAGTTCCTGCTCGTGCGCGGCTGCATCTGCGCTGGCATTGCGCCTGCCCAACTGCAGCCGCCCCTCTGCATCCACCAGGGCCACATCTTCCGGATGCAGATCGTCTACGGCGCTGGCCACAAGGTTGCGAATCGCGTCGGCCTGTTCGTCGCTCAGAGATCGCCGCTTCAACTTCAGGACCACCGACGCCTTGGCATCGCGCTGTTGCGAGGTATAGAGCGAATCGTGCGGCATCACCAGATGCACCCGCGCAGACTCGACTTCAGACAGAGTATTGATCGTATGCTCCAGCTCGCCTTCGAGAGCGCGCTGATAGTTCACCTTTTCGTCGAACTCCGATCCAATCCAGTTCGGCTTGTCGAAAAGCTCAAAGCCCATGCGTCCGCTTCGGGGTCCACCCTTCGCCGTTGTCGCCAGCCGCGCCTTGTCCAGGTTCGTGGCCGGTACGCGAAGAGTTGCTCCATCGGGAGAAACATCGAAAGGAATATTGGCAGCCGTCAGCTCCGATGCAATCTCACGCGCATCGGCCGGCTCGAGTCCGGCGTAGAGCACTTTCCAG
>DATGAD010000153.1:0-14720 GCA_035313725.1 Alloacidobacterium sp.
AGCTGCACCGGGATTCGTTTCCGCAAGTGCGTCGAAACCGGACGATCAGGTGTCGCATCTGCTTGAGCTCTATACGCGCTGCCTTCGCGTCGTCGAGGGGAAGGGAGAAGCGCGCTAGCGCAAGGTTTTGGCGGAACAAACAATACAGAACGTTGTCGTCTGTGGCGCAGGTGTATTCGGCATGAATCACCTGCGCGTCTACTGGACATTACAGCAATCGGGCTTTCCCGTCAGGCTGACGGCGATCGTCGAGACGGACGCGCTTCGGGCTGCGGAGCTCCAACAGGAATGGGGTGTTCCGGTCTATGGCTCGATAGAAGAGTGCCTCTTGGATTGCCGGCACGATAAACTTCGAATAGACGCGGCCTCCGTATGCGTTCCCACAGTCGGCCACTATCAGGTAGCTTCAGCACTCTTGTCGGCCGGAATCGATGTGCTCGTCGAAAAGCCGATTGCGGCATCGTTGGAGGAAGCAGAGCAGCTCATAAATCTAGCCGAAAGGCATCAACGTGTCCTGCAGGTGGGGCACCTGGAGCGTTTTAATCCTGCGGTCATGGCGGTTCGCGATTTGCTGAACGGTCCAATGTTTTTTGAAGCGCACCGGCTCAGCGTCTTCAGCCCGCGGTCGCTTGATGTGGACGTTGTCCTCGATCTGATGATTCACGATCTCGACATCGTTCTTGCCGTCGCTCAATCCTCAGTCAGCCAGGTGCACGCGGTTGGATTGCCCATCCTCTCGCCAAAAGTTGACATCGCGAATGTCCGTGTCGAATTCGAATCGGGTTGCGTCGCCAACTTCACTGCAAGCCGGGTCAGCACAGAACGGGTTCGAAAGCTGCGGTTCTTTCAGCCACACGAGTACGTCTCCATCGACTATGCGCGGCAGGATCTTCTGGTCATCAACGTCGCCGCCAGAACGGCAGGGGCTCCGTCCATGGAGGCGATTACCGCAGGTCTCGGCATACGGAAACCGCAGATTGCACCGGGTGAACCGCTACGTCTGGAAATCGAGTCATTTCTGGACTGTGTCCGAGGCCGAAGTCAGCCCGTTGTTTCAGGAAAAGATGGAAGCGCAGCGCTAGAACTGGCCTTGCAGATCAATACGGCGATTGCGGAGCACTCCCGGCGAGCGGGTCTCGACCGCTACGTTTGATAAGCCCTATTGCAAGTTCTGTATCTGAGTTCCGTCGGGAATCTTCATCTCGAACTGATCGTCCGGCACCGGCTGGTTAACTGTCACCTTCTGAAAAGTAATGACGATCTGATATTCCTCAAGCGGGCGCTTGATGGTAATACTGCCGGGAAAGCGAAAATCTCCGAACGACTCGTAAGGTCCATAAACAGCCTGCGTCTGAATATTTCCATCTTTGTCGTAAATATCTTCCCCATTGGGAAGCAAATCCACGCGGCTGACGTGAATTACACGAACCGGAACAAGAATGTTATTGTTAGGATTTTTCCGGAAGACCCCGAGATCATATTCCGGCTCTAACAAGAGCTGCTTCTTCTTCGGATCAAGCACAGTCTTTGTATCTGTTGTCAGCGACAGTAGATCGTCCGGTCCGATACCGTGAATGAGTAGCGAATCGAAGAAAACATATGGCCGCATATTTTCTAACGGCTTTGAAGACGGTTTGCTGACCGTATTCGAGCCGACAATGGCCTTGTTTTCATGGGGAATGCGAAGTTTAAAAGTCGATCCATCGCTGGCCATATCGAACGCGACGGTATTGAGCACCGGAAGCAGCCCCAGGACGCGCAGCATCTCAGGTTTACGCAGCAGGATATAGCCACGAACCGAGGTGTAGTCCGTTACCTTGCCCTTCTGCTCGCCGCCAACCGATGCCTGGAACTCAACGGTCGCTTTCAGCGACTCCACTGCGTTGTACTGCCGGTTGATGGCGCTAACCAACTGCTGAACATCGGCAGACTGAACAACGCTGGGCATTTTCGGCTGGGGTAGTTTTCGGGTGTGGCTCAAGCATCCGGTCAGCACCGGCAGGCACAGCGCTATCGCTCGAAACCAGAACCCTCGCATCAGGCCTTCACTCTTCTGAAAGTGCGACTATAAATTACTCAAACCGAGTTCTTCTCAACGCTCACCGGCGTCGCGCTGCGCCCGTCGATAAGCCTGCACATTTTGCTCGTGTTCTTCCAGCGTCTTTGCGAAGCGCGAATGTCCCGAGGGATCAGTGCTTGCAGCGACAAAATATAGATATTGCGTCTGAGCCGGAGCCATAGCCGCTTTCAGAGAAGCAATACCCGGATTGCAGATCGGCCCTGGTGGCAGGCCTGTATGTTTATAGGTGTTATACGGCGAATCGCCATCAAGATCGGAGTGGTAGATCGTCCCCCTGTACTTTCCTTCCAGCAGGTCGGAATAAATCACAGAGGGATCAGTCATGAGCGGCATACCCTTGGCGATGCGGTTGGCAAATACGCTCGCGACCATTGGACGCTCGCTGCCAATTTGGGTTTCCCGTTCCACGAGTGATGCCATGGTTACGACATTGTGATAGTTCTGCGCCAGGTCGATGCTCGCTGCAGCCTGGCGGAACCGCTTCACCATAGTGGCGATCATCAGGTCGGGGGTTGCGAGTCGCTGGAACTGATAGGTATCTGGAAAGAGATATCCCTCGACGCTTTGCGCGCCCGGGTCCAGGTCGGAAATCAATGCCGCGTTCTTTTTGACGGCTTCAAGAAACGTCTCTTTGCTGCCCAACTGCGCGGCCTCTACTCTCTGCGCGATGTCGAACATGTTTGCGCCTTCCGGAATCGTCAGCGTTCGAGTATAGACATCGCCTCGTTCCAGCCGCGCATAGACCTCTGACATACGTGCTGGATGCTCAAAACGGTATTCGCCAGCCTTAAGAGTTCCACCCTTCACCAGCCGCATCGCGTCAAAGGCATAGCGGCTCCAGATTAGCCCATGAGACTTTAAAAGGGCAGCAATCTGCCCGGATCTGGTTCCAGCCGGAATTTCCAGAAACATCTCGCTATGAGGGCCTGCCGGAAGATAAAACGCTAATCCGGCACACAACAGCACTGCAATCACTGCAAGGAGTAGTAAACGTCGCAATTCCCACTTGACCTGTAAGTTGTTTTGATTCCCATCCCTGATTGTATGATGCGGCTCTTTTGGTTGCATTTCGCCTCATCTCATTGCGTAAGATGCTCTCATGGAGCAGGATTCGGTACCGCGTTTTCTCGGGCTTGACGTGGGCAACCGCCGCATTGGCGTGGCCGTTTCCGACGAGCTGAGGCTTACAGCGCAGCCGGTCCTGACCCTGATTCGCAAAAAGCCCCGCGATGACATCCGGTCGCTGGCCAGACTCGCTCGCAGATACGCCTGCCAGGAAATTGTGGTCGGGAATCCGCTGCATCTCTCCGGCGAGCAAAGCCGCCAGGCCGAGAAGACGCAGGCCTTCGCCCAGCTACTAGCCGACGAGACGAAGCTTCCCGTGCATTTGTGGGACGAGCGCCTGACCACCAACGAAGCCCACCGTATTCTTTATGAGTCAGGCCGCCCAAGAGCAGAGCATGGCAAGGTGGTCGATCAGGTCGCTGCTGTGATCATCCTGCAAGGCTTTCTGGACGCCCGATCCTCAGGTCCCGAAACCTAGAAAGGTTTGCACGCCCGAGGCGTCCTTCGACTCCGCTCAGGACAGGCTACGCTCGACGCGAAGTCCTTCCCGTATAATAGAAGCTTGCGGGTTATCACTGGTCAGCCGTGGTTAGAACGGCTCATGCCTATGAGCCGCAACGGATTATTGCATGCCTGAACACATCAAAAAGAAATTGCTGGAAGAGATCAAGCAGCTGGAACACGAGCTTGCCCACGAGCTTCCTCTGGAAATCAAGAAGGCAGCCTCGCTGGGCGACCTAAGCGAAAATGCCGAATACCACATGGCCAAGCAGCGCCAGGTCTTCGTGAATGCGCGCCTGGGTCAGCTCAAGAAGCGCATGGGCGAACTTGCCCTGGTCAACCTGGCGAATATTCCTCATGACCGCATTGCTTTCGGCTCAACCATCGTCGTTTACGACACATCCAAGGATGAGGAGATCGAGTATAAGCTTGTCACGAGTGAAGAGTCGGATGTAAACAAGGGTCTGATATCGACCACCTCGCCCATTGGGCGCGCTTTAGTTGGCAAGCAGGTAGGCGATGTTACGACAGTTGTGACTCCGAACGGTAAGCGTGAGCTCGAAATCCTGAAACTTTCAACGATCCACGACGAAGCGGAATAACGCGTCATGAGTTCCAATAAGAGCTGGACGAGCGCTTTTGGACGCGCATGCGGGGTGCTGCTGCAGGCCATTGTGAATGGCCTCGCGCTGACCCGCATCTCGCCCAACGTGCTCACCTTTGTTGGACTCATCATCAACACCGCCGCCGCCATCCTTTTCGGCTACGCCAACGAGCACAACTACGTCCGCATGTTTGTCTACGCCGGACTGGTCATCATCGGCGCCGGCATCTTCGACATGGTGGATGGTCGCGTTGCGCGCAAGACCGATAAGGTGACGGTTTTCGGGGCATTCTTCGATTCGGTCATCGATCGTTACTCCGATGTGGTGCTCTTCTTCGGACTGCTGGTTTTCTAC
The DNA here is from genome assembly GCA_035313725.1 of Alloacidobacterium sp. Classification (GTDB taxonomy): domain Bacteria; phylum Acidobacteriota; class Terriglobia; order Terriglobales; family Acidobacteriaceae; genus Alloacidobacterium. The sequence continues at coordinate 4,606 of DATGAD010000153.1, forward strand.
GCACGCGGCAACCGCTTCTTCTACGTCGTGCTGGCTGCGTTTGTGATGGTCACCTCGCTGATGGTGAGCTATACCCGCGCTCGCGCCGAGGCGCTGATCGGCCAGTGCAAGGTCGGCTTCATGGAGAGGCCGGAACGCATTGTGCTCATTATTTTGGGGGCGCTGTTTAACCGCTGGGGAGCGATGGCTCCTGTGCTCTGGATTCTGGCCGTACTTTCTACGATCACTGTGATTCACCGCATCAGCTACACCTACCAGATGACCAAGCATCTGGCTCCGGTTCCCGATACCAAACCGCTGGCTTACAAGAGCGAGCCGGTCGAGGCTGCTCCGGAACTGCATTCTGCCTCCACGGCTCCGCACGTCTAACCTTTCGCAAAAGTATCCAACTCGATACCTCTCATCCACGGCCGTTTGCGTCAAAGTACACGTATGTTGCCGCGTCGCTCCCCTCGCGCTGTTTCTCTTTTGCTCCTCGCACTCCTTGGTCTCAGCCTGCATACTGCGCATGCGCAGACGGACGCGGCTGCGAGCTTCTACGGGGCCTTCAGCGGCACGACAGAGGCGAATGGTACTGTCCAGAGCCCTTCTAACTCGGCGGGCTTCCTGCTCGAACTGCGGCACATTTCGAATCCGCTCGTCGGCTATGAGCTGAACTACTCCTTCAACCGGGCGAATCAGAATTACAACAACTTCGAAGAGATCAAGGCGGCTGCTCACCAGGTTGGGGCGGACTGGGTGGTTTCCTTTCCGGTGCTGATGCTGAAACCGTTCGTGCTAGCTGGCGGAGGGGTCATCTTTTTCCAGCCGGATTCAAATCAGCCGGACGGCACGAGCGATATCAAGCCGGTTTTCGTCTACGGCGCTGGGATTGACTGGACTGTGATACCGCATATCGGGCTGCGCTTCCAGTATCGCGGCAACCTGTATCACGCTCCGGATGTATCGCATGCCTTCACATCGACCGATGCGTTCACGCATACGGCTGAGCCGATGATCGGGGCTTATTTCCGGTTCTGAGCTGACCCTCCCCCTCCCCTTTTTGTACGGAGATGGTTTATTTTCAATGATTTACGAGCGCACTCTCGTACGGAGATCTTTTGTTTTCAATCAGTTACGCTGAAGACAAGAAAAGGCATGGCTGTGAGCCATGCCTTTTTGTCCCTCTATTTCTATTCTAGCAAATTCAGGCGGAATTCCATTCGGTTGCACTCTTCACGTAATACATTCATTCTAAATTGTTTACATGCACTAAGTGGCGCGTGGAGCTTGACACGATTTTTGCACAGGGCAGCTTGGGGGTGGGATTGGTGCGCCCTTTTCGTGCCAACCGTGGCAAACTGCAGGTCCCTTCGGCAGGCTCTTCGACTACGCGCCTCTGGCGCTCCGCTCAGGATGACAATTGATGACAATTTTGGAGAGGGAGCAGACAGAAAAACTTAGATCGCTGAGATTCTTCGTACCCTTCTCATAGCTCAGGGTCATCCGGATGACGGCTTCGGATAGGTCAGTGATGAGGGTGGGAACGCAACATTCTGACCTGCAGCCCTGATCGGCTACCGCACGAACACTCCCTGTGATAGCATCGTCAATCTCTGAAGACGCCCTATTTTTGAGGGCGCCTGCTGGCCCTGAATGTATGCCGAGGACGGCAGATTCGGTGAACGGCTGACGGCGATCCTTTTCGTCAGCGAGACGCCGCAAGCGACGCCTGAACGATATCCCTGCCTGCACGCTCGTGCTTCTCCCTGAATCTGCCTCCACGGACACAGTTTTACTGACCGGTCTTTCCGCCAGCCGGGTTCTTTGCCGGCCGATTTTTAGCTGGCTTAACTTCATTCGCACAAACGGGGAGTTCACGATGAAAAGCTATCAGGGAAGTGAGATTCGCAACGTAGCTGTAGTGGGGCATGCGCACAGTGGGAAGACGACGCTCGTCTCCGCTCTGCTGCATGCCGCAAAGATGACGCCGAAGATGGGGCGCGTGGAAGACGGCAGCGCCACGACTGCTTATGACGAGGAAGAGGTCGTCCGCCGGACGACGATGCTGAATGCGCTGGCTTTTGCCGAATGGAATGGCGTCAAAGTCAATTTCATCGACACGCCCGGCTTCCACATGTTTGTGCATGAAGCTCGCGCGGCCATGCTGCCGGCGGAGGCGGCTCTGGTCGTCGTCAACGCCGCCTGCGGCCCGGAAGCGATGACAGACCGTGTCTGGAAATATGCCGACGAATTCAACCTGCCGCGTGTTGTGGTGATGAACCAGATGGACCATCCGCGCGCCGAACGCGAAAAAGTGCTCGAAGCCATGCGGGTGCGTTATGGCAGACACCTGATTCCAGTGCAGCTGCCCATCGTGGATGACAAGGGTTTTCAGGGAGTGGTGGATCTGGTGACGATGGAGGCGTTCTTCTATACGCCCAATGGCGACGGGCACGGAAAGATCGGCGATATTCCGGCCAATATGGCTGAGGAAGCGAAGGCCGCGCACGAGACACTGGTGGAACTGGTAGCCGAGGGCAAGGACGAGCTGATGGAAGAGTTTTTTGCCGAGGGCACGATTCCGGAGCAGCATCTCATCACAGCTCTGCATGAGGCGATCCGGGAAGACCGCATCTTTCCCGTGCTCTTTTCGAGCGGTGGAACGAATGTGGCGACCGACCATTTGCTCGATTTCCTGAAAGTGTATGCGCCTGCTCCCGTAGAACGCGCGCCTGTGGCGGCGCGTGCGGTGCTGCAGGCCATGGCGGCGCACGGCAACGGTGAGGTGAGTGAGCGGCAACCGGAGATCGTGATGCGCGCGGTCGACGATAAGGAACCGCTGTCGCTTTATGCTTTCAAGACCATGACCGATCCGTTTGCGGGACGGATTTCCTTCTTCAAAGTCTTTTCCGGCGTATTGAAAAACGATGGGGGCGTCTGCAACTATTCGCGCAAGGGGTCGGAGAAGTTTTCTCACCTTTCCGTCATGCAGGGGCATACGGCAGTGTCCGTTCCCGAATTGCATGCGGGCGATATCGGCGCGGTGGCCAAGCTGCGCGACACCTTTACCGGCGACACGCTGGGCGAGAAGGGGCACGACATCTTCTTTGAGCCGGTGGCGATGCCGGAAGCGGCCATGACCTACGCGATTGAGCCGAAGACGCGCGCGGATGAGGACAAGCTGGCTCCGGCGGTGCACAAGCTGATGGAGGAAGACTTGCTGGTGCGGTTTTATCGCGATCCTCAGACGAGCGAGTTTCTGATTGCCGGAGCAGGGCAGCCGCATATCGAGTCGCTGGTGGCCAAGCTGCGAAAGCGCTACCACACCGAGGTGACGCTGAAGGCTCCGAAGGTGCCGTACCGGGAGACAATCCGTGGGCGAGCCGAGGCGCAGGGGCGCCACAAGAAGCAGACGGGCGGCCACGGGCAGTACGGCGACTGCAAGATCAGGATGGAGCCGCTGACGAGGGGTGCGGGTTTCGAGTTTGAGAACGACATTTTCGGTGGATCGATTCCGCGCCAGTATGTGCCGGCCGTCGAAAAAGGGATCCAAGAGTCAGCTGCGCGCGGATTTCTGGCAGGGTACCCGGTCGTCGATTTCAAAGTGACGGTCTTCGACGGCAGCTATCACGATGTCGATTCGAATGAGCTGTCATTCAAGCTGGCGGGACGGATTGCTTTCCGCAAATGCATGGAACAGGCCAAGCCGGTCCTGCTGGAACCAGTGATGCGGGTCGAGATCGAGGCTCCGGAGGAGTTCGCCGGGGCGCTGATGGGCGATCTGAACCAGCGGCGGGGTCGCGTGCAGGGGATGGAGAGCAACAATTCCGGAACCACCATTCGCGCCGAGGTTCCTATGGCGGAGATGCTGACCTACGGGCTGAGCCTGACGGCGATGACGCAGGGGCGGGGCAGTTTCCACATGGAGATGGATCACTACGACGTTGTGCCGCAATTGCAGGCGGAGAAGATTATTGCCGGTGCGAAGAAACCCATAGACGAGGATGAAGAGTAGACATTTCTGGAATACCGAGTCATGCCACGCAGCGGGAGAGGGTTGGTCACTACGACGGCCCTCCTTTTGCGTCCGGCATCCCGAAAAGCAGATCCGTTCGCTCGGCTCAGGATGACAGCTTCATTCATTTGTGAACTTTAGGCGGTTCCAGTGGGTATCAAGACCTTTTAGGCGAGTAATTTTGGCAACCTTCCGGCGATTCGGTAATCTAAAAAAACTGAGCCAAAAGATTGAATTCAGAAAAGTTGAATCGTAAATGACTGTAGCTAGGCTGATTGTGCCGGTGCTGGCTGCCTGGCTGGCTGCCGCTTCTGCTCTGGCGCAGAGCAATCCGAACAATTCGGCGACGAACCCGTATTACGGGAGCGTACAGGTGGCGCCTGCTACCCCGGAAGTGAAGCAGATTTCGATTGATGATGCGATCCTCCTGGGAATCCAGAACAACCTTGCGCTGACCGAGGCGCGGCAGAACCAGCAAACCGCCCAGGCGCAGGCATCGCAGACGCTGAATGTGCTGCTGCCGAATCTGGATATATCGGGCGGGACCGGTCTTCACCAGTACAACCTGATGGCGGAGGGTTTCAGAGGAGGGCTGCTGGCTTCGTTTGGGGTGCCTCCGTCGGAGGCAGCCCAGTTTCCGTTCATTGTGAAAGTCGACCTTACCCAGGGGCATGCGAATCTGTCGCAGACGCTCTTCAACTGGGCGGGATGGGACCTGTATCGCGCGATGAAAACCAGCGCCAAGGCAGCGTATTACAACACACAATCGACGCGGGGGCTGGTCGTACTGAATGTGGGCACGACCTATCTCCAGGCGATTGCCGACAGCGCGCAGCTTGACTTCGCGCGGTCGCTGCTGAAGACCGATGAGACCCTGCTTTATCAGGCAGTTGAGGAGCATAAGGCGGGCACGGCGGCGAATCTTGATGAGTTGCGTGCGCGCGTGGAGTACCAGACCCAGCAGCAGGCGGTGATCAACGCGGAAAATACGCTGGAGAAGGACGAAATCACGCTGAAGCGCCAGATCGGCATGGACCCGGCGCAGAAGATTCAGCTTACGGATGCGGTACCGTTCGCCGATCTTTCCTCGATAACCATCGAAGATGCGAAGCGCGAAGCCTATGCCAACCGGCAGGATTATCAGGCGATTCTGCAGAACCTTCGCATGGCCGAGCTGGAGCGGAAGGCGGCGACGCACCAGCGCTTTCCGACGGTGAACTTCAAGGGAAATTACGGAGTTGAGGGCATTGCGGGTGGCCCGTATCACGGGGTATTTGCCGCGACCGGCAGCATTGAAGTGCCCATTTTTCAGGAAGCGAAGTTTCGCGGCGACCACGATGTGGCTGAGGCGCAGTTGGACAGTTACCGCTCGCAAATGGCTGATTTGAAAAACAAGATTGACCAGCAGCTGCGAGACAGCATGCTCGATCTGAAGACGGCGTCGGATCTGGTGAGCGTGGCGCGGAGCAATGTGGACCTGTCTACGACTGCGCTCCAGCAGACTACGGACCGCTTCCAGGCCGGCGTGGACGATAACCTGCCTGTAGTACAGGCGCAATCGACGCTGGCGCAGGCCCAGGCGCAGTATGTGAACAGCGTGCGGCAGTTCAACCAGGCCAAGCTGGGGCTGGCGCGGAATCTGGGGATTGTGGACACGCAATACAAGACTTACCTGCAGGGCGGCACGCCGCCGGACGTGAAAACTACGCCCACAAACCAGCCGCAGGGCGGCAGGTAACAATTTTTCTGGTTACCTGAGGAATCTGATAGACTGGATAGGCGTTAGAACTGAACGGGCAAGAGCAGTCCTCGCCCAGCAGCAAGAACTTGCCAGTAGTGGCTCCGATTTGTTCCAGCGCAATTCAAATTAGGAAACAGCATCACATGGAACAAGGAACAGTGAAGTGGTTTAACGACGCGAAGGGTTTCGGCTTCATCTCGCGCCAGAATGGTGAGGATGTCTTCGTGCACTACTCTGCCATTAGCTCAAATGGTTTTAAGAGTTTGCAAGAAGGACAGGCTGTCCAATTCAACGTCGTTAAGGGGCCGAAGGGCTGGCAAGCTGCGGACGTTCAGCCGCTCTAAGACGCAGAGAGTACAGTTTGACCACAAAAGGCGGGCTCGCGGGCCTGCCTTCTGTGTTTTTTGACGCTCTTTGCGTGCATTTGTTAGCGGGTTAAGAGCATTTCCAGTGCATCACAGGCCGTTTTAAGGCCATTTTCCGATGCCATTTCGCGCTGCACTTCGAGGGCGCGCTCGGCATAGCGCGGATTGGTCAGGAGACCGGTGATCATGCGCGCCGCGCGCTCGGCGGTGTAGTTCTTGCGCTGCACCACTTTTGCGACCCCGAGTCGGCGGACCCGGCGTGCGTTGTCGGGCTGATCGTGGCTGTAGGGCATGACGACCATCGGCCTGCCGGCGCGGAGGGCCTGGGCGGTTGTGCCTACTCCGCCCTGATGGACGATGACTGAGGCGCGGGGAAAGAGCCTGGAATACGGCGCGTATTTCGCGATGCAGATGTTCGGTGATACAGGTGCGCGCGGGATGTTTTCCGGGTCATTGCCTACGAGAAGCACTGCGCGGAGGTTGAGGAGTTGGGCGGCTTCGGCGCTCTGTTCGTAGAAGTCGCCGGCATCGAGGACGGCGGCTGAGCCGAGGGTAAAGACTACCGGCGGTGGGCCTGCCGCGAGAAACTGCTCCAAATCTGAGGATAGATCGCTCTTGCCGGCGTCGCCGTCGTAGAAGACGAAACCGGTAATGAGGGTGTTTTCCGGCCAATCGGGTTGCGGGTCGCCTAACATGCGCGAAAAGAGCGCGAGCACTAACTGCTCGGAGTGCTTGGCGTCGAAGATCGGGTCTTCGCCACGGTCAAGGCCTAATTCGTGACGCAGCTCGTAGACCGGCTCAGGCCAACGGCGGGTCACGTAGCGTGCGAAGCGGGTTACGGCGTGGCCGATTTTTGGGACAACAATTTGTGCTCGGGCCAGAGTTGGGTACGGCGGCAGGACGGGCGGATCGTAAGCCGAGAAGAAGGAGAACGGGGCGAGAACGTAGGAGGCCCAGGGTATGCCTGTTTTTTCGGCGACGATGGGGCCGGCGTAGGCGAGTTCGCCGGTCATGAGCAGATCGGCTCCGCCATCGGCTTCGACCGCGGCGAGCAGGTCGTCGTAGCTTTGGCGGAGCGCGGGAAAGAGGAATTCGCGCAGGCCGTATTCGGTGCCCTTCTTTTTGTCATAGATCAGGGCGACGAGACGCTTGTCGGTCTGGTCTTGGTTGGGGCGGACGGAAAAGAAGTCGAGGCCCAGCGGTTCGATTTTCGCGCGGAACATTTCGGGCACTGCCAGCGCGGGGCGATGGCCGCGCCTCTTCAATTCAAGCGCGAGCGCGATGAGCGGGTTTACGTCGCCAAAAGTACCGAAGGTAGAAAGAACGATTCTCATTCAGATTGCAGTGCTTTCAGGTCCTCTTCGTGCCACGGTTAAGAGAAAAGCAGATCCTTCGCTACGCTCAGGATGACAGTTCTCAGAAAGATTGGCTAAAGAGATGTTGAAAGATCGGATGCCCCGCACATCTCATACCCTCAGGGGTTAAAGCTCTTTTGATTCGGCCGATCTCTATTGTGCGGGCCACACCTACCCTCAAAAGTCATTTTGAAATTCTCCGAGTTGCGGGCGTCGCACTTAGAAAAGCGGGCCTTGCTGCGCAAGGCAAAAAGCGCACCCTTCGGCTTCGCTCAGGGCAGGCTATTTCATTCGTGCGGGTCCTTCGACTTTGCTGCGTTTCGCTCAGGATGACATCTGATGCGGGCATGGGCTCGCTAGAATTGTGCCTCAAAGATGTGAAACCTGTGTTCAAGCTCCCACTGCTGCTGCGCTTTTTCGCTGGAGCGCACCAAAGTGGCACATGCTCCGGTTGGCGTGTCCTTTCCGAGCTGGCCGCGGCATTGCGCCGCTGGTTGATCGAGCTTTTCCGGAGTGGATGATTGCCAGAGGCTGTCTCCGGGCAGGAAGATGTGTTCGATGCCGGTGCGGGCCATCTGCTTGAAGTCGCGATAAGTGAGTGGATATGTGACTGCGGCGCGCACGTACTCGTGGGTGAGGTCGATGCGGGAGACGCCTTCGTCATCAGTCGAGAGAGCGACGGGCACGCCGAATTTGCGATAGAGCATGAAAGGGTGATTGTCGCCCTTGATGTTGAGGATGACGTCGTTACTCGTGAGATTGACTTCGACCATGACGTGCTTTGTCGCCATCTCTTTCAGCAGGTCGTAGGGCTTGTCTTCATACATGACGTCGACGCCGTGCCCGATACGCTCGGCGTGGCCCTGGTCAACTGCGGAACGAATGTGGAAGGTGAGGCCCTGGGGCGGGACCATGCCGGGCTCGAGTTCTCCGGCGTGTAAGGTGATGTGGACTTTCGGATAGAGAGCGTGCAGGGCGTCGATCATCTGCATGTGCAGGCGGTAGTCGGTCATGCAGACATAGCAGTCTTCGGGCTGAACGAGGTTGAGGCCCACGACGCGGGGATCGGCCGACGCCATTTCGAAGCCGAGAAGGATCTGCGCGAAGACGACTTCTTTTGGCAGGCCGCGCAGCACCTGATAGATGAAGCGAACTTCGACATTGCATGCCGGTGTCGCATTGGGCTGGCCGCAGTGCTCGCGCTCGCGGCGCGCGGCTTCAATCTGGTCGAAGTATGCGCTGATGACGGGTACGGAATTACGGAAGCCGTGCGCCAGCAAGATGTCGCGATACTCTGCGAAGTTTGAGTGGAAGCCAGCCTCGATCGCCAGGCCGGCGGCGGGCTTGAAGTCGGGCGTTTCCATCAACTCAAGATATTGCTCATTCTGGGCGGCGGCCCGGCTGGCAACCTCGTCTACCCATTCGCTGACATGGCGCTTGCTAGTGCCTCCGAATTTGTCGAAGGTATTGAAGAAGTGGTCGTGGCCGGATTCCGCTGTCTTTGGCACGAAGGTACGCATGGAAAAGGAGTCGATAAGCGCGTCATATAGTTTTTGTTCTTTGGGCACGCTTACGGCTGGCTCTTCGCCCTGTTTGCATGTGCCATCCGAAGTTTTGGTAAAGGCGAGAAGGGCGGTATCGACACAGAGGCCGTCTTCTCCTGCCGCGCGAATGAAGGACTCGGCGTAGACTGCTCCGGAGAGGTGGACGTGCAGGTCGGCCCCCTTGGGCATCTGGTAGAAGAAGGCCCGCAACGCAACCGGGCCCTGCTTGCGCGCTTCTTCAAAGGCACGTGTGGCGCGTGTTTCCGCATTAATCTCGCGGACTTGTTGCGCGGCCTGCGCATGGAGAAATGAGACATAAGACAGCAGCAGCGAAAACACGAATAGCTGACGACAGCGGGCGCGAGACATTACGATAGTCCTCTTGGGTGCAAAGAGATGCAAAAGCAGCGTGCGACAAGTGTAAGGTATCGGCTGGCCCTGACGGGACTGATCTTTTCCGCGGCTCAGGCTTTCGCGCAGCAGTGGCTTCAGCCGGTTCCGCAGTTTCCTCTGGCTTCGAGCGAACTGACAATTCGGCAGCATGCGGAGGCGCTGAAGCCGTTTACCGTTGCTGGTGAGTGCGGCACCTTTGTCGGCCAGCAGGACGGCAGTTTTGAGGCGTGGATTTTTCCTGTCAAGCTGCTAAGCCACTTCCATATCGGCGCGGAGCTTGCGGATTACAGTGTTCCCATTGATGTAAATGAACAGGCGGCGGAGATTGAAGTTGCGCCCGACCACACGACGATTACCTACTCGCACGCCGCCTTCACGATCCGCGAGATTCTTTTCGCAACGCAGTGCGATGCGAACGGCGCGGGAGTGGTGGCTCTGTTCGAGATCGACTCTGTGCGGCCGTTGAAGCTTACATTTTCGTTTACGGCTGAAATGAAGCGCATGTGGCCCGCGGCGAACTACAACGCGCCGTCACCGGAATGGATCAAGCAGGGGAGCGGTGGCTACTACCTGCTCCACACGGATTCCGACGATCTGCGAGGAGCGATTGGCATGCCGAGGACGCAGCCGGGCATCATGGCTCCTTACCAGGAACGGCCAAAAGTGTGGCCCACGCAGTTGATTCTTGATTTTGATCCGAAGCGCGATGCCGGAAAGTAC